>JANQSY010000159.1 GCA_028279065.1 Cytophagales bacterium | reverse complement strand
ATTACCTGGATAGATATCAGCAATACCCTCGTGATCACCCAGACATACAGGATCGGGGTAAGCCAGCATGCAGCGGATTGGTTCTTGATGGGAAACCAGGATAACAACACAAACCTTTCACGTGGTGCATTGGGATTCCTGAGAGCTACCGGGGCAGACGGTATGGAATGTATTATTTCTCATACCAATCCAAACCTGATGTTCACTTCTGCTCAAAACGGCCCAATAAACAGGTCTTTTGATGGAGGGAATAGCTTTACAGGGGTATTTTCACCTGGAAATGTGGGTGAAACCTCTCAATGGATCACAACCTACGTGATGGACCCATTTGTTGAAGAGGTCCTTTATGCCGGATACAGGAATATTTACAAGACCACAAATTTTGGAACCAGTTGGTCTAAGATCAATGACAACTCCTTCCCTGCTGTTAATAATGTCTCTGCCATGGCTATCCACAAATGGTGGCCGGATAAGATCCTTGCGACTAAGGGAAACAATGTATATGCAAGTACGGATGCAGGTGTAACCTGGAGCAGAATTAGCAACGCCACCACTCCGACCAGAAACATAAGCTATGTAGCATTTGACAACAATGACTTGACTGGAAATACACTTTGGGCTACCTATACAGGGTATGTAAGTGGGTTCAAATGTTTCAAGACTACAGATTTTGGAGCTACATGGACTGACGAATCTGCAGGTCTACCTGGGGTTTCAGCATGGTGCGTTCTGGTAGATGATGAGGGGACAGGAGGAGGAACCTATGTGGGAACAGAGATAGGGGTCTATTATAAAAATGACACCATGAGCCAATTCGTGCCCTACATGAATGGTCTTCCAAATGTTTCAGTGTTTGAATTGGAGATACAGAAAAACACAAAAAAGCTGATCGCAGGAACCTTTGGAAGGGGAATATGGGAGACTGACCTACTGATCACTGGATTGGAGACCTATTCCAAAAAGAACGATCTTGAATTGCTTACCTGGCCTAATCCTACAAGCGGAACAGTCAATATCAGGTACGATGGACTAGGTTCAAACGGGACAATGGCTATAAGCGATCTGAATGGAAGAACCCTGATCAAAAGAGAGCTTTCCCCGGGAAATGGGAAAATGGGTGAAATGGAGGTCGATCTTGGAAGCCTGGGATTAAACCATGGTATCTATTTCATCCAACTCAGCTCAGGCACCGATCAGATCGTCGAGAAGATCATTATTCGATAGGGGTTACTCAAACCAGGAGGTCCGGTCCAAAGAACGGTATTGAATGGCCTCAGCCAGGTGTTCAATCGAAATGTCTGCCTTGCATCCCAGATCAGCGATGGTTCTTGAAACCTTAAGTATCCTGTCATAAGCCCGGGCAGAGAGACCCAGCTTTTCCATCGATTTTTCAAGTAACATCTTACTCTTTTCATCAAGCTTGCAATGCTCCCTGATGAGGTTTGGTGGCAAACTGGCGTTGTTGTGAACTTCTCCATGGGCCTTAAATCTATCCGCTTGTACTTTTCTGGCTTTGATCACCCTCTCCCTGATCTCTGAGCTTTTTTCACTTTCCTTTTGAGCAGACATCATTTTAAAGGGCACTGGATTGACCTCAATGTGGAGATCGATGCGGTCAAGTAAGGGACCAGATACCTTGGAAAGGTAGCGCTTGATCTCAGCAGGAGAATTGGGATGGGATTCTCCCGGATGATAAAATTCCCCACTTGGACTTGGATTCATGCTTGCCACTAACATGAAGTTGGCAGGATACTCTACTGCAGCCTTGGCTCTTGAGATTGCGATCTTCCTATCCTCCAAAGGCTGCCTCAACACTTCAAGAACCGTACGTTTAAATTCAGGAAGCTCGTCCAGAAAAAGTACACCATTATGGGCCAGAGAGATCTCCCCGGGTTGGGGGTTTCCACCTCCACCCACCAAGGCAACATCAGAGATCGTATGATGAGGTGCCCTAAAGGGGCGGTTTGCTATCAACCCGTTCAGCTTTCCCAGTTTACCTGCTACCGAATGGATCTTGGTGGTCTCTAATGCTTCCTGAAGGCTTAAGGGGGGGAGTATGGTTGGTAACCTTTTTGCCAACATGGTCTTTCCTGCTCCTGGGGGTCCTATCATAATGGCATTATGCCCTCCCGCAGCTGCTATCTCAAGACCTCGTTTCACATTTTCCTGTCCCTGCACATCAGAGAAATCCATTTCAAAGCGATCAAGCTCATATTCAAAGATCTCCCTGGTATCTGAGCTTAAGGGTTTTGTTCTTCCTCCATTGAAGAAACCCAAGGTCTTCTCTAGGGTTTCAAAACCAAAAACATCAAGGTTGTTGACGATGGCGGCTTCTTTGGCATTATTTCCGGGAAGTAAAAACCCTGATAAGCCCTGCTTTCTGGCCTCAATGGCCATCGGAAGCAATCCGTTCACCGGCCTAATCTCCCCATCAAGTGCCAGCTCGCCCATAATCGCGAAATCCTGAAGGTTGGCATTTTCAATTTGCTCTGATGCCTTCAGAATGCATAGGGCGATCGGAAGGTCAAAGGCTGATCCTTCTTTTTTGATATCCGCCGGAGCAAGGTTTATAAACATCCTTTTCCTGGGAAACCAAAGTCCAAGCTCCTTGAATGCGGACTCTATCCTGAACAGGCTCTCCCGAACTGCATTATCCGGAAGCCCCACCATATAGTGCTTGGTTCCATCTACGATATTAACCTCTATATCGATGGGAACCGCATCAACCCCATTAAGGCTGTAACCCCTGGTCCGGGCCAGCATTAAGGCTTGGTCATACGTTCGATCAAATAGATGAGGGTATGAATGATTTTGATGTGCATTTCCTGTATCCTGTCGGCGTATCCGGAATGTGGAACCCGGATCTCGACATCACAAAATTCGGCAAGCTGCCCTCCGTTATTTCCTGTTAGGCCAATCACTGTCATGTTTTTCTGGCGCGCGATCTCGGCAGCGGTTACTACATTCTTAGAGTTACCACTGGTGGAGATCGCCAATAATACATCACCTTTCTCACCAAAGGCTCTAATAAATCTAGAAAAAATCCGGTCAAAACCGAAATCATTTGCGGTGCAGGTGATGTGGCTTGGATCAGACACGGCTACAGCGGGATAAGGGTCCCTATCCTCTCTAAATTTGCCGCTTAATTCTTCAGCAAAATGCATAGCATCGCAATGGGATCCGCCGTTGCCACAACTGATGACCTTGCCTCCTTTATTGAAGGCATTGGATATGGTTTGGGCTGCTTTTTCTACTTGTTTAAGGTTCTCCTCCTCTTCAAGGAATTGGTCCAGGACTGTTTTGGATGATAACAATTCAGTCCTTATTTCTTCTTTGAATTTCATTCCTGCTAATTGAGGCCCAAAACTAAGAAGAAACCCTCTGCCTGGCTTAAAAATTCCAATCCCTTTTGACCTTGTTCATCCTCAGAGTTATCATAGTATAGTTGGAGTTAAGGTTAAAGGTTGGGTCTTCGGAAGATTGCGATCTAATGACCTGTTGAAGGTCGATAAAAATATTATGTTTGATCATATAACTGACCGTCAGGTCAATGTAGCCAAAGTCAGTCCCGATCCCCTGACCAATGCTGTTTCCATAGTCCTGATTTCTTGTCTGATAGGGTTTGAGGATATCCCCGCCGTTGTTATCCGAAGGTGAACTGTCCAATCCTTTGTTCACAAAAATTCCCTTCAGCCTGACCTCCATGCGATTCAAAGGTTGGTATCTGACTATACCTATAAACTCTCTGAAGTTTGCTCCATATGGATTTGCAAGTGCCTGGTTGTAGTGAGCATAATTCCTGAAAATATCTTCATGGGTGTAGGTAAAGGGCCTGACGATATTGGTTTCCAATTGAAGGTCGAGATTTTTGATCCCGGCTACATCTATATACTTTCCGCCTAGCTGGAACCCATATTTGTTCGCCCACCAACCATTTTGGGCCCTGATCTCCGAAAGGAGGAATTCATCAAGAAATGCCTGTCCATAGAGGGAAAAATGCTTGAGAAAATTCCATTTGAAGTCCAAACTAATGGTGACATTGTCAGGACTCCCTAATTGGTGTTCCAGTGCCCGATAAAGAATCACAGGGTTTAGATAACTGATCTCAAAGTTGGGTTCCTCGCCTGTAGTACCGGATCCAAAAAATACAGTTTCCGCAAAACCGATGTTCAAATTCCTACCAATGTTGATTGAAAAATGGTGAAGAGCCATGTACTTCCTCGGGTATTTCTCATTTCTGCCAGTGTAATCGGCAGTCATCTGGGCAAAAATATTGGTGTAATTGATCCTCCAGATCTGAGTGTTGAATTTTAGAAAGGTATAGGCGTTCCCGAAATCGGAAAGGATAAGTGATCTATATCCATTTCCTATAAAGTTCCTGTCGAAACCAAATTGCAGTCCAATATGTTTGGTTAACCCAAAGGTGATGTATCCCCTGGGCGAAAAGAAATCATATCCTTCATCCTTAAAGTCTTTCCAAAACCCCTCATGGATCAAGGCGTTATTTGAATCGGAATACTGCCGAACGTAATTCGGAAATCTTCCCTGTGTTTCCGTGATATAAGAATAGAAGCCAACCTTGTTATCGATGGACCCTCTGAGTTCGACTCCACGCGAGTTTATATAAAGGTCTCGGTCTTCCTCCCAATCATTTCCACCAGCAAACTCGAAAACAGGATTGACATGAAATTCCAGGTCCTTATCCTGATAGTAATAGAGGTCAGCTTTTTTCTTGTACAAGGCTTTCAGAAATGGCTTCTTTCCATTCTCCGCTTCCTCCTCAAACCACTCGTGGTTATCGGCTTTCAGGTACTCGAAGTTGAAATCATCTCTCTGGGAAAGCTCTAACCCCATCTGAAGTGTGGTGTCCACCATTTCAGCGACCTTGCTTCTCAGATAGGGCTTCTGAACTGTATGATAGGCCGGATTATTTGAAGAAGCCTTGATCTCATACCGATCCAATTTCCAGTAATATTCCCGGTTGAGCGGCACATATACGCTTTGGGCAAAAACGTCGTTTCCCAGGAGGATCAGGCAGATAAAGTATGTGGTCAGGGTAATTTTCACGCCACGCAAATAACGGAAAATGGCAGGTTAGAGAAAATTATGCCTCTTTGGTACTGAGATATATGATTAAGAAAATTCCTCTATCGGATCTGGACCCTAAAAAATGGAATCAGCTGGTTCTGGATTCTGATAGTGCTCCGTTTTATTGCCTTTTTGAGGTCCTATCAGGACTAAACTCTAAATGGATCTTCATAGTGGATGAAAATGGATCAGGTGGTTATGATGCTGGAATGCCAATACCGCTGAAGAACTTTTTGTGGAAAAAGAGAGTAGTCCAGCCCGCCTTTTGTCAACAACTTGGGATCATTGCTATAGATACAGCACATAAAAGCGATTTTCTTGAAAGGGCCTTAAGCATAATCGATATCGATTCCTGGGCGTATCATTTTAATGAAACCGATTCTTCTATCTCTTCAGGTATTGACACACTATGGGAACTCAAACCCAACCTGGTACTTTCATTGAATCACAGCCAGGAAGAGATCCGTTCAAGCTACAACAGCAACCTAAAAAGGAAACTGAAGACCGCTGCAAAATCCGATCTTACGATTTCAAAACAAGAGCCTAATGACTTTTGTCCTTTGTTTATTTCCGAGTACACAAAACTTGGAACAAGAACCTCAAAAAAGGCGCTAGAGAATGTTTGCTCGGTAATTCAATCCGATATCCCTGAAATGGAAGTAGATCTTGAACTTGTCAGGGACACTTCTGACCGCATAATGGCCGGGGGGATTTTCATTGGGTTTGGTTCCAGGATCACCTATTGGTCAGGCTTTTCCACAGTAGCAGGAAAGGACCTTGGAGCCATGGCCTATTTGATGGAGGGGATGATCTCAAAATCCGTGGGAAAGTATTCCGAGTTTGATTTCGAGACCGGCAATCTTCCTGGAACCAGGAGGTTCTTCAGCCAGTTTAAGCCTGAAGAGAGAAAATACCCTGTCCTGATAAAGAAATAGGCAGGATTACCTTTGATTCTCTTGAAGGATATACCCGTGAACCAAAAAGACAATTCCTCCAAACCAGCATAAATTCCCCTTTGCAAGGCATATATGTATGCAAAGCCTTGCGGAAAGAATATACTTTGAGATATTTGAGTATAAATTGTGCCTGAATTTGGCTGTTTTTCTACCAATAGAATCACCAGATCATCCAATTCATTTTTTTGGTTCATTGGATTTGCCGCCTGGCACATTTAAAAAAACAAGGGGAATAAATGTTTATCTTCCCTTGATCAATAAGGTTGTTGAGAAAAATAGGCTGTTGATTTTCTATGCTTGATATTCTGATTTTAGCCGTTGGACTAGCCGCCCTGATCCTCGGGGGAGATTTCCTTGTTCGAGGTGCCTCAAACCTGGCATTAAGGCTAAAGATCTCCCCGCTCGCAGTCGGACTGACCATAGTTGCCTTTGGTACCTCAGCACCTGAATTATTGAT
Source organism: Cytophagales bacterium (assembly GCA_028279065.1). Taxonomy (GTDB): domain Bacteria; phylum Bacteroidota; class Bacteroidia; order Cytophagales; family CCMP332; genus JANQHS01. The sequence goes on along the minus strand of JANQSY010000159.1, from coordinate 9,969 downwards.
CTCTGTCAAGTCTGTACTATTAGGTCATGAAGACCTGGCCATGGGTAATGTGGTTGGATCCAATATTTGCAATCTGGGACTTGTCCTTGGTGTCACTGCCCTGATCACACCTATAGGCTTGGAACGGTCAACCTTAAGAGTTGACTGGCCCATGACCATGTTCAGCTCCTTATTGCTTTATTTCATAGGTTCGAATCATTGGTTCAATAACAGAAGGATAGATACCTGGGAGGGCTTGTTCTTTGTTTTCCTTCTATGTGCGTTCATTTTCAATTCCATGGTCCAATCCAGGAAAGAAACCAAGAAAAAGGAAGCCAGCCCCGACGATGATCTTGAAGCTCCTCCTTCGGGAAGCAAAGCGGTAGTCAGGGATATATTCATTTTGTGTGTTGGAATTCTGGGCCTTTATTATGGAGCAGAATGGTTTGTTCTTGGAGCTGAAAGAGTTGCCCGTTCTCTTGGCATAGATGAGAGGGTCATTGGGATCACTATGGTCGCCCTGGGAACCAGTCTTCCTGAATTGGTCACCTCGGTCATTGCAGCCATGAAAAAACAGACCGACCTGGCTCTGGGGAACCTTCTTGGATCAAACATCTTCAACATCCTTTCCATATTGGGGATCACTTCGGTGATCAAATCCATTCATGTGGACCCTATCATTATCGATCATGACGCAAAATGGATGCTTGGGATAACCCTACTATTGTTTCCGATCATGCTATTCCGAAAACGATTTTCAAAGCCCGAAGGAGTCATTCTCCTGGCATATTACGGGATCTACATTTATCAGGTCTTGATCTAACTCTACTTTACAAGCACATCGCCCGATGCATTGTTAATGAAGGTGTTATTCCTACCAGGATCATCATACCCATAGTCAAAGCTGTTTTGCTCAACCACGATACCCCAACCATCGCTGTTTTCAATTGTTGAGTTGGTAAATTTTATCAGGCTGGTGTAAAACCCTGTATGGTAGGTCGAGACATTGGCTTTCTCTGTGGCATTCGGGATAACAAATCCTCCGCCGTTTCTGATGATGAAATGGTCGATATCCCACCAGCCATCTCCCACAGTGTAGAGAAGCATCCCCCCCCATGAACCAGGAGTCCCTGATTCACTGTCAAATATTACAGGATCATTCGCCGTCCCTGCAATTTTTATAGGTTGCACCACTCCACTTCCACCAACATAATAGGAATAATAATCCCCATCTCTAAAGATCAAATTAACGCCAGCATCAATGGTCCAACCTGCAATGGATGTCGGAGGACCCTGGATATGGGTATCCACGAAATAGAAATTATCCCCCCCAAGACCTCTCCAGGTATCACCTCCATATCCTGTACCCTGAATCAATACGGCAGGAACATCCTGGGCCATATCAAAAACGTTGGTGTTTTGGTTTATCCCAAATAGTTTATTTACAGATTCCACATTGGTACGAATTGCCGCCTGAGTAAATCCTTCAAACTCACAATTGATAACCCTGATCGAGCTTTCTCGAGTGGTATCAAAATGATAATAACCAAATCCCCCAATATTTTTAAACTGAGTATCATTAATGGATCCATTATCGTTTTCGGTATAAAATACGGCGGAGGCCTCAGAGTTTAAACCACCGATATCAATAGTTCCATGTCCGGCACCCTCAATCGTTGTAAAACTGATATTCAATTGATTCAACCTGCCGGTGCTGGCGATGCCCGCCCAGGTCGCTCCGTCCAAACCTTTGATCGAACAGGGGCTTCCCTGATTTCCTTGAAAATTCACCCCTCCCTCAGACAGGATCCCTGCTCCGAATCTCATTAATACATCACAACCTGCTCCAATCCTAAAACCATTCTTTCCCACCCACAGATCACCGTCAAGAAGGTATTTTGATGCTCCGGAAAAAGCCAAAGTATAGTCATCTACCGTGTCTTTGATGTTTGCCCCGCTAGGAATGAAAATATGATAATCAAAAACCTCAGGATCTATATTAGGGTAATTAGAAATATAGTTCTCCAAGAATTGCACCGGGGCCTTTACAGGATTCTTATAAGAAAACTCGTTAAGTTTAAATTGAGCATTTGTTGAAACAGGGCTTTCTACAAGCAGATCATATGAAAGAGAATTTTTGTAGCGATTTCCCTGGTATTCAACCATATAGGTGGTATCCCCACCAAAAGTTACCGCTGCAGGCTCCGATTGCCCGCTGTGTAATCCGGATCCTGCATTTTGGATCGTAGCAGCAACCAGATTGATCCTTCCACCATCCACCATTATCCCTTTCCAACCAGATTCCAGGCCTGAAAAAACCACATCAAAACCTGCAATTGAATTTGAGATCTCATTGGTAAGCAAGCCGCCTTTTTGAACGATCAGTCCTGTTCCTGTTTCAAAATGAACAAAAACATTTTTTGTACTTACAGAAAGGGTAATTCCGTCAGGAATGATCAGATCTGAGGTAACAATGTAATCGGGAACATCTTCCCCTGGTTCGATATCCTCAAGAACCAGATCTTCTGTAAGCGTCCCACCAAGGTCAATCCCTCCTGATGCGGTAATTACTACTTCGTCCCTGCTTTGTGATCCATCATGCTTTATGGTCAACTCAAAGAAATATGTTCCACCCCGCGGAGGAACAAAAGTAGGTTTTGGGGAATTGGTATTTTCAAATTGGATCTCAGACTCTGGAATATCCCCGGAATACTCCCATGAATAACTGAACCCATCCGGCCCGGAAGATTTGGTTCCATCCAGAGTAACCATTTCTAAAGGTCTAACCACCTGATTTTCACCTGCATTTGCATTCAATGGGATAGGGTCATCCTCCGAACAGGAGAAGCCAATAATTATTAGCGCAATCAAAAGTGGCAAAAGGTGGTAGGTATTTTTCATTTCCACTGGGTTTGGTACAAAAATAAGACCTTGCCTTTTCTATTTATTCTGATCAGGATCATCAAAGATCTCAATGTCATGATGCAGGATCTTTTTTGATATTTCCTTTCCGGTTTTTGTCGCTGCCAATCCTCCTTCGGCTGTTTCTTTATATCGGTCTTCCATGGCCTGACCCACTTCTCCCATCGCTTCAACGCATTCATCAACAGGGATCACTGGGTCCAGACCTGCCAGGGCCATCTGAGCAGAAGAGAAAGCAATGGCGGAAGCGCTGGCATTCCTGACCACACAGGGGACCTCAACCAGTCCTGCGACAGGATCGCAAACAAGTCCCAGCATACACTGTATGGTGATCGCAACAGCCCTTGATATCTGTTCCATATTGCCCCCAAGGCAATAGACCAAGGCACCAGCTCCCATTGCGGCAGCGGATCCGGTTTCGGCCTGGCATCCCCCTACGGCTCCGGCCAATGAGGCTTTTCTTTCAATGATCAACCCTATGCCCGCGCTGATCAGCATACCTTCCATGACTTGCCTATCCTCAGTTCCATGGATCTTGATCATAGTTGTAAGGATCCCCGGCATTATACCAGAGGCCCCCGCAGTTGGCGCAGCTACGATCTTTCCCATACAGGAGTTCACCTCTGTAGCAGAAAGGGCTCTTCCGATCAATTCTTTGAATTCCTGGGAAAGCACATTTTTCTCATAATGAAATACCTTCTTACCCCCATTGTCCACCATACCGGATTGGGATTTCATATCCTCGCTAAGTCCGGTTTCGGTAGCCGAGCTCATTGCATCATAATTGACCTTCAGGCCCTTCCATATCTCTTCCTCGGTTCTGCCCCTTAGATCCATTTCATAGTCCAGCCAAGGTCTCCAGATCTCCTCACCAGATTTTTCCAGGCGATCAGACCATTCTTTAAAGCTCTTGATCATAATTGCCAATTTTTTGTAAAACTAGATTTCATCGGTTTCTCCTCTATCCTCCATGAAAAACCTCTCAACTCCTTCTCAGGTTCTGCTAATTCATGGGGCGGAATGAATTTTGCATCAGGCTCTACCAAAAAATGGATCTCCTGAAGCTTATTCCTGGCGAAATCCATGATCATATTGCTACACCAGACCCTGTTCATTCCTACAACCTCGTTTTCCTCTTCGTTAAGGACAAAATAAATGCTTTCTCCATTTCCGGAAATATCCACAGTTGTAAGCCCCAAACTATCAAAATGGGCATCCATGTTCCTGCCCTTGATCTGATTATAATTGTATATAGTATCCCGGTTGATGACGAAAGCCTGCCTCACCAGAGAGATCTTATCCAACTTCCCTCCAACCATGAAAGCGGAGATCGTATCAGAACTCATCTGATTGGGCCCGGTCCAAAGAACAGGATCCACATACATGTTCAAGAGGGAGTCGGATCTGTTGTAAACCAGGGAATCGCAGATCCCCTGCATGTCATCTCTAAAAATAGATACATTCCGGTAGCATTTTAGAAGGTCTGTAGTGTCTAAGGTTTGTTTCACGAGGGTATCCGCTTTTATCCAGAGGGTATCCATCTTATCTACCCATCGAACCACGGGATCTCCCCATACTTTTGAATAATCACCCCCATCACGGTTTCGGAATCCCTCACCCAACAGAAGGATATCTTCAGACTTTGAATAGATCTTTATCCTCCCCATGCCATACCCATTTTTTTCAAGCTGCTCATAGTAGAGAGTATCTCCCTCAATATAAAAACTGGAGTCCTCGATGTGGCTCCGACTGGTAAGGTAGGCGATCTTGGTTTTGGTGAAATACTCCCCTCCCCTGGTTTGCATCATACCTGATTCAGACTTCACAATGGTAGGGCCCAGAAAGACCACTTTTCTCTCCTTGGTATAATAATCCAGGGAATCTCCCTCCAGCGTGTCGCCCTCCCCTACACCCACTACACTATCCTTGAAATGCATGAACGCGCTGTCCAGATAGTAATATGCCTTCTTACTCTTTAATCGATATCCAGGCATGAGGATCACCCCACCATCGTCATAATAAGCCACCTTGCGGTTTCTGGAATAGTACAGGCGGTCCGACTCGATCCGTATACTTGGATCCCAAAGTTTTACGTTCCCACTTGCGGTCATGAAATCATTTCTCCCATCGAAGTAAACATGGTCACAGTCGAGAAAAAGTGTATCAGCCTGAACCAATTTGACATCCCCACCCAGCATCAATGAATTCTCCCTATCCAGATATTGGAATGCCGAATCACAGGTCACAATTGCATCCCCTCTCTTTAGCTTCACATTCCCGATGAACTTATTTACGATCTCCCCGTTTTCTACCACGCTTCGAAATACATCGGTATGCTTGATCTCGACCTCTTGGGCTTTTGCCACGGAAGAGATCAAAATGAAAGCAATGAATGCAAACCGTATTTTTGAATAAATCTGGAACATTTACAGAGCAAAATTAAGCCAGCAATGAACATTCCGGCCCAAGTTGAAAAAACACTTACAGAATTCGCTTTAGCGAACAAAAACCAGACCATCCTGGTAGGTGTAAGTGGGGGTGTTGATTCCATGGTCCTCGCTAGTGTCCTGTTACAACTTGAATTCAGGATCGGGATAGCTCATGCAAATCATAAACTCAGAGGAGAAGAATCAGAGGGTGACGAAGAGTCTGTAAGATCTTTTGCCAAAAAAAATGACGTAGAATTTTTCAGTTCAGCTCAGACTGTGCAAGGTTCAGCCATCCAGGAAGAAGCCCGGAAAAAAAGGTATCAATGGTTTAAACGGCTGAAACAGGAAAAGAACTTTGACCATATTGCGCTAGGCCATAATGCAGATGATAACTTTGAGACCGCCTTGTTTCATCTAATAAAGGGTGAAGGAATTTTAAACCACCGGGGCATCCCTGTCAGATCCGATGAAGTGATCAGGCCTCTGCTCTTCTGTACCCGAAAAGAGATCCTGGAATATGCAAACAATCAAGGTTTGAAATGGAGGGAGGACAGCAGCAATGGTGAAATCAAATATGCCCGAAACCTCTTAAGGAATGAGATCATTCCCCAGCTGAGGAGCATCAATCCTTCCCTGGAAAAAACATACCAAAGGGATTATCGAAGGGAGCTTGAAGCCAGGGAGATCCTTATCCCTTTGTTGGAGCTTTCAAGAGACTGGATCAGGGAAGGTGAAAACGAAATTGAGATCGACCTGAAATTATTGAAAGAGATCCCCGGATGGTTCCTAGCGCTGGAATACTATTTGAGATCAGTGGGTTATCATTCGGAACAATCCGAGGAACTTCGAAAATTCCTTGATTCTGGTTCGGGATCGAGGTTCTTCGTCGGAGAACAAGAACTCAATATGGACCGGGGCAGGATCATTATTTCAAGATCCATGGAAAAAGGAAAGGTATTTACCATAGATGAATCCGACCTCCCTTATTCCCTGGATATTAGGGAGAGGACCTATTTCCTGGAAAAGGAAGATCAAAATGATCAAAGGGATCTGAAGGCAGATGTGGTGGAATACATTGATTATCAAAAGCTTGAATGGCCACTGGAAATAAGGCCCTGGAAAGAGGGGGACAGCTTTCAACCCCTTGGCATGAAAGGGAAAAAGAAGGTCAGCGACCTGCTGATTGATAAGAAGATCCCGATATCACAAAAAGCCGGTATGCACGTCCTTCTTTCGGCAGGCAAAATAGCTATGGTCATAGGGTTGCAAATATCTGATGAATTTAAATTGGATAGCTTGAGTAGCATGGTTTTGGCAATTAGAGAAACCTGAACTAATACCCCCATATGAGGGATCAGGATTGAGATCTGAGCCCTATCTTTGCATGCCAAAAAAAACGAGGAATGAAAGTAACAGTTGTAGGAGCAGGAAATGTAGGAGCCACTTGTGCCGATGTGCTTGCTTACCGTGAGATCGCGAATGAAATTGTAGTTGTTGACATCAAAGAGGGTTTGGCTGAGGGAAAAGCCCTGGATATTTGGCAGAAGTCACCGATCAACCAATATGATTCGCGGACAATTGGTTCGACTAATGATTATTCAAAAACCGCTGGTTCAGATGTTGTTGTGATCACTTCAGGACTTCCTAGAAAACCTGGAATGAGCCGTGATGATCTGATCGGAACCAATGCAGGAATAGTCAAAATTGTTACTGAAAATATAGTTAAAGAAAGTCCCGATTGTATCCTGATCATCGTGTCCAATCCCCTGGATGTGATGACCTACCAGGCTGCCCTTACCAGTAAATTCCCGAGAGAAAGGGTTTTTGGTATGGCAGGTATCCTTGATACCGCCAGGTACCGAGCCTTCTTAGCCGAGGAACTTGATGTTTCTCCCAAGGACATCCAGGCTGTTTTGATGGGAGGTCATGGAGACACCATGGTTCCCCTTCCAAGATATACCACCGTTGGAGGTATCCCTGTTACAGAAATGATAGACCCGGGCAAGCTGGATGCTATCATTGAAAGAACAAAGTTTGGCGGTGGCGAGTTAGTGAAATTGATGGGCACTTCTGCCTGGTATGCACCAGGGTCAGCAGCTGCACAAATGGTTGAAGCAATAGTTAGAGATCAAAAACGCGTATTCCCCGTTTGCGTTGAATTGAAAGGAGAGTATGGTATCGATAGTTGTTATCTGGGTGCCCCCGTTATCCTGGGTAAGAACGGTATCGAAAAGATCATAGAACTCCAACTCAACGATTCAGAAATGGACCTTTTAAAGACTTCAGAGTCTCACGTAAGGGAAGTAATGAATGTATTGGAAAACCTGCAATAACTTACATATACGCACCTTTCCTTCCCATAGCACGTTGAATATGTGGAAGGAAAGATTATGAGATACTGCTTGCTCCTTTTGATAGGGTTGGCCTTTGCGTGTTGTAACCCTGAGGAAAACCCAATTGATCCGAAAGTGGATCCCACCTGTGATGGTGTGGATTCGACCCCCTTTGTCTTGGATCTCCCTACATATTTTGGGGCTCCGCTGGTTTCAACAGATTTTACCGTCGCACAATTTGAGCTAGGCAGACATCTTTTTTACGAGAAAAGGCTTTCCAGAAATAATACCACATCCTGTGGTTCCTGCCACCAACAAAAGTTGGCCTTTACGGATGGGTTGAAGAAAAGTGTAGGCTTATACGGTGATACTGTAAGGAGGTCTTCAATGGCCATATCCAATATGCTTTGGGAGGATAAATTCTTCTGGGATTTCAGAGCAAAGAGCTTGAAGCAGCAGGCGCTGATGCCGATCGAGGATCATCTTGAAATGGATCTTACCCTTGAGGAAGCTGAAGAAAGGCTATCAGCGGATACCATGTACCAAAGACTTTTCTGTGAGGCTTATGGAGTCACCAAAGCATCTGCAAATCTCATGGCAGATGCCATTGCATCATTTGAAAAAGCCCTAATCTCTGACAACTCAAAATTCGATCAATATTTAAGAGGGGAAACTGTGCTTACCCCGACTGAGGAACTTGGAAGAAAGCTTTTCTTCACCCATCCCGTACCGAGTTCTGAAAGAGGAGGAAATTGTGGGGATTGCCATTTACCACAAAATACCCTGGGGGCCAGGGGTCCATCAGGGATGAAAAACAACGGATTGGATGCAGAATCTGATTTTACAGATCTTGGATATGAGGAGGTAACAAACAATCCAATTGATAGGGCAAAATTCAAAACTGTATCCCTAAGGAATATAGAGCTGACAGCCCCCTATATGCATGACGGACGCTTTGAAACCTTGGAGGAGGTAATGGATCACTATAATACCGGATTGGAATGGAGTCCTACTATCGATCCTCTTATGTTTGCATCCAATGGTTTTGATTCAACGACTTTGAAATTGGAACTACTTCCTTTTGAGATCGATGCCATCATAGAATTCATGAAGACCCTAACCGATACCACGTTTATAAATGATCAAAGGTTTTCTGATCCATTTGCTACAAAATGAAACTGTTCAAAACCATATCAAGTTTTTTCTTATTTAGCCTCCATGTCTTTTATGGCTGCAATAATCAGGATACCCCCCCAATTCCCAGCTTTCCTCCTGAGGACACCAGCTCAAAGCCGGATTTAGTAATTGGATTCGATCATTTTTTTGATGGAGAAGAATTTGCTCTGAATGCCTTTTATCTTACAAAAAATCAAGACTCTGTCCAGATCACAGAACACAAGTACATAGTAAGCAATGTTGTCCTCCACAATTCTACAGATGGTACTGAACTGAAACTTGACTCTCCCTATTTCTTAGTAAAAGTTCCACTGGACGGAAACAGCGATGAACTCCTGATAGATGGCAAGGTTCATGGATTGGAGGAGGGAGTGTTTGATAGGATCGAGTTTCTGATAGGTTTGGATTCTGCCACGAATTTCGCACCTGAGGGAGGTCCCAAACTCTTTGCAGATGAGGGAATGTTCTGGGAATGGAATACCGGTTATAAATTCTATGTGGCAGAAGGAAGATACTATTCAAAGGATCTTCCCTTCCCATCCGTTGGAACTGTAGCGCATATCGGTGATCAGGTCAATTTGATCAATCTTAGCTTCGACCTTTCAGGACGCGGTAGTCTGATCCTTTCAAATAATGAGACAGCAAGGATAAATCTGAGAGTAGATGTGGATCAGCTATATTTTAATCCAAACCTGATTGACATGTCCAATTCCGATTTTTGGCAGGCTATGGGCGGAATTCCAGCTTCAACATTCAGGCAGAATTATTCAACAGAATATTGGAAATTAGCGGGAATTATTAATCCCTAGTGAATAAAAGAGCAGTCATATCGATCCTGTTTGCAATTATGACCCTGGTCAATAGCCTGATGCTCTTCCTTGCTTTTTCAAATTTTAAATCTCAACAGACAGTCATTGCTGCAAAATATTGTGTTAACCAGGAAAGGACCGATTTTGATTGCGGTGGACAATGCTATTTCATGAAGAAAATGGCCGCCGCTGAGCAGGATAATTTACCCTTTCAAAACAGCCTAAAAGAGAACCTGAATTTCTCGCCCTTTATTATCGAAGCAATCCCGGGCTTCTTGATATTCAAAGGGTATCAGGAGTTAGTATTTTTTTCGAGAGAAG
>JANQSY010000114.1 GCA_028279065.1 Cytophagales bacterium | reverse complement strand
GAGTTAGTATTTTTTTCGAGAGAAGACAACCCCCCTAGCACCTTATTGCAAGAGGTGTTTCGCCCTCCCCAAAAACCGGTATAGTAAAACCAAATGAGGGGAAGGAATAGAGGATTTTTCTAAAAATTTTAAAACAAAAGAACATGAACAAAATATTAATGGCCTTTGCCTTGATCGCAATGGCAGTTACTTTCAACGCTTGTAACGATGATGATGAGAACCCAGTACCAAGTCAACCCAAGGTGGGAAACCTTACAACTCACTTTGATCTTAGGTGGGATCCCGCAAATGGGATCGACTATAATCCCGGGGATAAATTTGTGACCGCTTCCGGGGATAGCCTGATCATCAATGAGGTTAGAATGTGGATCTCCAATGTCAAACTATACAATAATGGAGAATTGAAATGGACAGATGCCGAAAGCTTCTATCTCGTAGAAAAAACCGCCAGCAATGAACGTGAAATGATAATGTTCGACGATGTTCCTGTAGGTGAGTACGATAGGATCGAGTTTGGAGTGGGGGTTGATAGCGCCCACAATCAGGAATTGGATCAGCAGGAAGGAGAATTGGATGAAAATGGTGGGATGGCATGGAACTGGAATATCGGTTATAAGTTCTTCGTTCATAATGGCATGTACTATGATTCAGACAGCATGAGCTATCAACCACTGAGAATGCACATGGGTCTGGATACATACTATACAACCTATCAACTCGATCTTCCTTCTACATTGACAGTGGAAAAAGGAGGAGATCATGAGATACATTTGATGACCATGAATGGTAAGACGTATAATGCTCCAAATGCCATAAATGTACAGGCAGAGAGAGGAAATTTACAAGCCTTTTTCCCCGGTACATTATTTGACAATATCCAGCAGAACTACTCCAACATGTTCATGATCCATCATGTAGAGTAAATTGAGAAGGGCATTATTCATATTGCCCCTCTATTTGGGTTTTCTGGCTTGCAATGAATCCGGAAACCCTGTACCTCAGTCCCCGGAATTCAAGGTTGAAGCTCCTTGGAATCTGGGGACAGAGGTTCCATATGAAGAAAGGAATCCCTTTTCAAAAGACAAGATCGAGTTGGGAAGAATGCTTTTCTATGACCCCATCCTCTCTGCAGACAATTCCATCTCCTGCGGAAGTTGCCATCTCCAATCCAAAGCATTTTCTGATGGAACCGCACTGACAAAAATTGGAGTCAGCGGAAACCCTTTGTTAAGACACTCCCCTTCCCTGATCAACCTGGCTTGGATGGAAGGCCTGTTCTGGGATGGCGGGGCTAAAGATCTTGAATCCTTGGCTTTTGGTCCGATCACACACCCTGATGAGATGGGGCTGAGCCTGAAAGAAATGGAGGAAAGGTTGAATGCGCATGCTGAGTATCCTGATCTTTTTAAGAAGGCCTTTGATGTCAATGAGGTGCGCAGAGTTGAGGTCGCCAGGGCCCTTGCTCAGTTTCAACGTACCCTTATTTCAGCTGATTCAAAGTATGACCAATGGAAAAGAAAGGAAAACGGAGCGGTACTGGATCCTTTGGAAAAAAAGGGCCTGGGCTTATACGAGAAATATTGTTCTTCATGCCATTCCACCGATCTGTTTACAGATAATAGTTACCACAATAACGGCCTGAACGATGATTTTTCAGATAAATCCCATGAGTTCATTTTCCTTGGCCGATTCAGGATCTCCTTTGATTCCAGTGACATGGGCGCTTTTAAAACTCCAACACTTCGAAATATCATGCTAACTGCCCCCTATATGCATGACGGCAGGTTTTCTACCATCGATGAAGTCCTTGATCATTATTCCGAAGGAATAAAAGGAAGTCCCTATCTGGATGAAAAGCTTCAAAAGGATGGCAAACCAATAAAATTTAAGTTTTCACCCGAGGACAGAAAGTCCCTGATCGCCTTCTTAAATAGCCTTACAGACCAAAAATTCACCACTGATCCCAGCATTTCTGACCCGTTCGCTGAATAATCCACATTTTTAATTTTCGAACATCAACGTTCACTTACGTACACTATAAACCGGATATCTCACTCGTTAGAGTACTTAAGTGTCTGATTATTAAATAGTTGAGAAAATCTAGAAAATTGGCATCTTAATTGGCAAAAGTCCATAAGCATTCGCCACTAACCGGATGGATAGGAAGATAGAAAAAAAGAAATGGCCTCCTAAGAAGATAGCGGCATATTCGCTGGGAGGATTATTGGTCATCGTTCTTGCATTTAACCTGATCAGAGCTGATGGGGCAAGGAAATTAAATGTAAAGGGTGAAAGGATAAGCATCGCCGATGTTACCTATGGAGATTACATCGATTATATCCCTGTAGATGGAACAGTCCAGCCCTTGAGAACAGTCACCCTGGATGCGATTGAAGGTGGAAGGGTTGAAAAGAAATTCACACTGGGTGGAACCATGATCAAACAGGGTGATACCATTTTGAAATTGGCCAATCATAACATGATGATGGCCTTTTTGGAACAGGAGACCCGCGCATCAGATCTTATCAACAACCTCCAGACCACCAGGATCAATCTTCAGAGGAACAAATTCGCCAACAAAAAGATCATTTCCGACCTGAATTATGATATCGAACAAGCTAAGGACCGGATAAAAAGGAATGAAGCCTTATACAAGGAAAAGCTTATATCTGAGCAGGAATATTTTGACCTTAAAAGGAATTTCGAGAAGCTCGTTGCCCAGCGGGACCTTGACTTACAAAATATGAGGTTGGATTCAATCTATATGAATTCCCAGATCAAACAGTTGGAAAGGACACTTGCCCAGACAGAAAGAAACCTGGAATTCAACAGACAAAACCTCCAGAATCTATTGATCATGGCACCGATCTCCGGCTTGCTTTCCTCAATTGATCAGGAGGTGGGAGAATCAGTTGCTCCAGGCCAAAACATAGGTCAAATCGATGATATCAATGGATTTAAGGTGAGGGCCTTTATCGATGAGCATTATATTTCCAAGGTCTTTCCGGGCCTTCAGGGTACCTTCGACTTTGCCGGAGCTGAACACACTCTACAGATCACAAGGGTATATCCTGAGGTAACCAATGGACAATTCAGGGTTGATCTGGTCTTTCCTGATAATACGCCTCCCGGAATCCGAAGGGGCCAAACCCTGCAGATCAGGCTGGAGCTAAGCGATCCTAAGAAGGCATTGATGATCCCGAGGGGTGGATTTTTTCAGAAAACAGGAGGCAATTGGATCTTCGTAGTTGATCCATCAGGAGATTTTGCTGTCCGTAGAGATATTAGAACCGGAAGACAAAATTCAAGATTTTATGAGGTCATTGATGGGCTTCAAGAAGGGGAGCAAGTGGTCGTATCTTCTTACGAAGGATATGATAAAATTGAAAAACTGGTAATTAAATTAAACTAGATTAAAATGATTAAGACAGTAAACCTATCCAAGATCTACCGAACCGAGGAGGTGGAGACCACCGCCCTCAATCAGGTAAACATTGAAATCAAAGAAGGTGAGTTTGTAGCCATTATGGGCCCTTCAGGATGCGGGAAATCCACGTTGCTGAATATTGTGGGACTCCTTGATAATCCCTCAGATGGAGAGTTCCATTTCGTGGGACATGAAGTATCAAAGTATTCCGAAAGGCAAAGAGCAGACCTGAGAAAATCCAATATCGGATTTGTATTTCAGAGCTTCAACCTTATCGACGAACTGACTGTTTTTGAAAACATTGAACTTCCTCTCATTTACCTGAAGATCCCTGGTTCTGAAAGAAGGAAAAGAGTTGAAGAGGTCATGGACAGAATGCAGATCAGGCACCGTGAAAAGCACTTTCCACAACAACTTTCCGGAGGTCAGCAGCAAAGGGTTGCGGTGGCAAGAGCCGTTGTGGCAAATCCTAAATTGATCCTTGCGGATGAGCCTACGGGAAACCTGGATTCTACGCATGGTCAGGAAGTAATGAATCTTCTTTCCGGCCTCAATGAGGAAGGGACTACCATCGTAATGGTAACTCACTCTCCCTCCGATGCCGAGTATTCCCACAGGATAATCCACCTTTTCGATGGTCAGATCGTAACAGAAAATGTTAAAGAAAAGGCTCTGATCTAGGGATGAAGAAATGGTTTCTGTCTGTCCTCCTGGCCTGTTTGGCAGGAGGACTTTTTAGTCAGGGGAGGTACCAGTACTCCCTTGATCTGGGAAAACTCAAGGATGACAAATTGCAGGTTTCACTCATCCCTCCTGCATCCAATGAAGAGTATGTAGAGTTCCATTTTCCAAAGATCGTACCCGGAACCTATGCCATTTATGATTTTGGACGATTCATAGAAGCTTTTGAGGCAAAAGACAAGGACGGGAATAGCCTGGAGGTCGAAAGAAAAGATAAGAACAGGTGGATGATCCCAAACAATAACGGAATATCAAATATCAGTTATTGGGTAAAGGATACTTATGATTACGAAGGGGACACCCTTCCCTTTGAGCCTGCAGGATCCAGCTTTGAAAAAGGAAAGGTCTTCATGCTGAATACCTTTTGCCTGATGGGATACATCAAGGGCCAGAAAAGGACAGCTTTCGATATCACCATCATTCACCCTGAAGAGCTCTATGGTGCAACTCCGCTAAAAAGATTATCAAGCCAACCCACTCTGGATAGGTTCTTTTCCGGAGATTATTATGAGTTGGTCGATTCACCAATCCTATATTCCAAACCGGATACCACGTTTATCCCCCTGGATAAAACCCAGGTAGAGATCTCGGTTTATTCTCCGGGAAAAAAAGTCACTGCCAGGGATATTAGACCTGAGGTGAAGGCAATACTGGAGGCCCAACGTGATTACCTGGGCGGCTATATGCCCGTAGACCGTTATTCTATTCTGGTCTTGCTCCAGAACCAAAGACCTCCTTCGGGTGGAGAAGGGGCATTGGAACATTCTTACTCCACCTTATTTACCCTTTACGAAAGGGAGCCCTCTTCAATCAGTACAATGATAACGAGGGTAACAGCCCATGAATTCTTTCATATCATAACTCCCCTTGCGATCCATTCTGAACAGATCCATTACTTTGATTTTCAAGATCCCCAAATGTCCCAGAACCTTTGGCTTTATGAAGGGATCACTGAATATGCCGCAAACCATGTTCAACTCAAGCAAGGCCTGATAAGCTTTGAAGATTTTCTCAAAAACATGCGGTATAAAATCAAGAGATCAAAAGAAGTTTTCAATGATACCCTGCCCTTTACCACCATGAGCAAGGGCTGTTTGGATGAATACAAGGATGAGTATCTAAACGTATATGAAAAAGGAGCCCTCATAGGGTTATGTCTCGACATTCATTTGAGGGATAGAAGCCAAGGGAGGTATGGAACTCAGGAGCTCATGAGAGACCTTGGAAACAGGTTCGGGGTCTCAAAACCCTTCCCTGATGAGCAGATCTTTGACATAATTGGAAATATGACCTCCAGTGAAACCAAAGAATTCCTTGAGAGGTATGTTGCAGGAAAAGATCCCCTGCCACTGGAACAAACTTTTAACCTGATCGGAGTGGAATACCGCGAATCCAAGGAAACCGAAGAGATAACCTTAGGAAGTATTGGAATTGGTTTCGATCCTGAAGCAGGGAATTGGATAGTAGGAAGTGTGGACAATATGAATTCATTTGGCCGGGAAATGGGTTTCCAAAAGGATGATATCCTTGTCAGTTTGAATGGAGAAAAAATTGAAGGACAGAACTTTCCAGCAGTCGTAAAAGGATTCAAAGCATCAACAAAGGAAGGTGACCAGGTTGAGATCGTGGTAAAAAGAATGAAAGGAAAGAAACTTAAAGAAAAGACTCTGACCGGCACCGCTCAATTGGTGAATTCCAATAAGAAATATGTCCTTGAGCCATTGGAAAACCCTTCTGCTGAACAACTAGGCCTTAGAAACGCATGGGGAAAGATCTGATCAACCCATACGATCGAGGAGAGATTTCATTTGGTCTCTCAAATCGGATGCAGCCCTTCTTGAATCACTCGCAAAACTCCTGTCAGAACTGGCATAGAGAATCGATCTTGAGGAATTAACTATCAGACCTACATTGGAATTGAATCCATTGATGGAGATCGATTCAAGGTCACCGCCCTGACTACCTATCCCAGGAACGAGGAAGAAACATTCCGCAGCCTGTTCACGAATTCCCCTAATACTTTGATCCTGCGTAGCACCTACCACAAACATCAGATGGTCCCTATCTCCGATCTCCTGAACCTTTTCTATAACCTCTTCAAAGACCGAGTTCCCCCCTGTTAACTCCCTTTTTTGGAAATCCCCTGAGCCTGGATTGGAGGTCAAACCCAGCACAATAGTATACTTGTTTTCAAACTCCAGGAATGGTTCCAGGGTATCATTTCCCATATAGGGATTTACCGTGACGGCATCTACCTTATAATTCTCAAAAAGGGATCTGGCATACATTCTTGCAGTATTCCCGATATCCCCTCTTTTTGCATCAGCGATAACAAAATTCTCATCCGGAATATAATCACAGACTTTTTGAAAGGTTTCAAGACCAGAAGGACCTAAGGCTTCAAAAAATGCCAGATTGGGTTTAAAGGCCAGTGCGAGATCATGAGTATTGTCGATGATCTCCCTGCAGAAATCATACACCGGTTCCCTGGAAGAAAAAAAATGACGGGGGATCTTTTCATTATCCGGGTCAAGCCCTACGCAGAGATAAGATGATTTCTTTTTGATCAGCTGCCCAAGCTCATTGGCAGTATAGTACATTACCTGAGGTCTACGATTTCAATGCCCTTGTGCTTGGAAGGATCAAACCTGAAAAAGGAATCGTCAACACCAATGTTGGTCTGAAAGGTGTTGATCCGGTATTCATATCGGTTTCCGTTCTTCTCAAGAATGCGCCAAGCCGCTATACTGTTATCCGCCTTGTTGATAAAAAGCTTGATCTTGAAATAAGACTTATTTCGGTCTTCTGGAACCAGGTCTATGACATTGTAAGTCTTTCCGTTTTCAGTTATCTCCTCAACAAAAATGTATTTGAAACCCCTCTTATAAAGGTCGTACATCTTATTAGGTGAAAACTCCTCCTCGTCAGGATCATAATCCATTATATTCACTTCGTTCTCTTCCACAAGGTGAGTCCATTGTTTTTGCCCATCTATATAGATCACCTGGTCGGAAAGGTCCAATACAACCTTGCTGGATCCCTTAACCGTGATGCTACCACTAAGAGATTCTGTCTCCTCAGTTGCGGCCATTTCACCTGTATAGGTGAAGGTAGCTCTGAATGATTTCAAAGCCTTGTATTTGTTTTCGACCTTCATTAGCATTTCCTCAGCCACCTTATCGTACTGAGCCATGGCGGCGGCTAAAAGGATCAAAAAGAAAAAAACAAACGATACTAATTTTTTCATCCCGTTCTGTTATATGCCTAATTCACTCAAATACTGTTCCAAACTGGCTTCATCCTGGAAAAGGACCTGCCTTGCCTTGCTCCCTTCAAAAGGTCCTACCACCCCTGCTGCCTCCAACTGATCGATGATCCTTCCAGCTCTGTTATATCCAAGGCTGAGCTTCCTCTGGATAAGGGAGGTGCTTCCTTGCTGGTGCGTAACCACCAATCTGGCAGCTTCCTCAAACAGGGCATCCCGGTCATCAATACTGAACTCTCCTTTGTCTTCTCCTTCGTCCCCAACATACTCCGGAAGGTGATATGCCGAAGGATATCCTCTTTGCGAACCAATGAATTCACAAAGGTCTTCGATCTCATCGGTATCGATAAAGGGACATTGCAAGCGAATAATGTCAGACCCAAGGGCAAATAGCATGTCCCCCATTCCAACCAGCCTATCCGCCCCACCGGTATCAAGGATAGTTCTCGAATCCACCTTGGAGGTAACCCTATAGGAAAGCCTTGCCGGGAAATTTGCTTTAATCACACCGGTGATCACGTTCACGGAAGGTCTTTGAGTAGCGACCACAAGGTGGATGCCTATAGCTCTTGCCAACTGAGCAAGTCTGGCAATCGGTGTCTCTACCTCCTTGCCCGCAGTCATCATCAGATCTGCAAGTTCATCTATGACCAGCACCAGATAGGGAAGGAAACGGTGACCTTTTTCAGGATTGAGCCTTCTGTTCTGGAATTTTTTATTGTACTCCTTGATATTCCTGCAACCCGCATCCTTCAATAGATTGTATCGATCATCCATTTCAATACAAAGGGAGTTCAAGGTGTATATGACCTTCTTGGTATCTGTGATGATCGGTTCTTCGGAATTCGGAAGAACGGCCAGAAAATGCCTCTCGATCTTGTTGAAAAGGCTTAATTCAACCTTTTTGGGGTCTACAAGAATAAATTTCAGCTCCGATGGGTGCTTTTTGTAGAGCAATGAGGCCAGTAGTACGTTTAGACCCACGGATTTACCTTGACCTGTTGCCCCCGCCACAAGTATATGCGGCATTTTGGTGAGATCGGAAAGGAATAACTCATTGGATATCGACTTACCCATGATGACCGGCAATTCCATTTTGGACTCCTGGAACTTTTCCGTAGTAACGACGGATTTCATTGAAACCAATTCCCGGTTCTTATTCGGTACCTCTATCCCGATAGTTCCCTTACCTGGTATAGGAGCAATGATCCTGATTCCCAGAGCAGCAAGACTTAGTGCAATATCGTCCTCAAGGTTCTTGATCTTCGAGATCTTGATCCCCGCCTTGGGCACTATTTCATAAAGGGTGACCGTAGGCCCGATTGTAGCTTTTATATTGGAGATCTCGATCTTAAAATTGTTCAGGGTCTGAACGATCCTGTTTTTGTTGGCCTCCAACTCTTCATGGGTGACCTTCGCCTTCCCATGATCATAGTCTTTCAGGATCTTAACACTCGGGTATTTATAACTCGAAAGGTCGAGGGTGGGGTCATAATGCTCTAACTCCCCGCCTATTTTTTCTTCTTCAACCGTTTCCTCGATCTCCAGATCTGGGTTTTCTTCCGGTTCCGTGATCTCTTCTTCCACCTCAAATTCTTCCGGTTGGATTTCGGGTTCCGGGGCTTCCTCTTCTACCTGAAGATCCAACTCAGATTCCAATGTTTCCTCTTCAGTTGCCTCCTCCTCTTTTTGAATTAGCTCTATTTCTTCATTCTCCTCGGGCTCCTCGATTTGCTCATCTTCAAAAGGGTTCACCCCTACTCCTCCCATGTCATCGGTTGAAGGGACTGTGGCTTCACCACTCTCCGTGGAACCGAACCAGGCAACTCTGGTCACATTAAAGAAGAAGATGGCAAAAAGGATAAGGGTAAATACCAGCAATATGATGGTTCCCCATCCCATCAGGCCCTCCATCCACAAAGCCATTTCAAAACCAAATCCACCACCGAGGAAAAACCAACGGGTATTTTCACCCAGAAATAGCACCAGGTACCCAAACAACAAGCTCAACCAGATCAGGGAGAAGGTTGAAAACCAATAAAACCTTGAGAGAGGAACGATCTCCTTGGCAAACAATACCCTGTATCCTCCGAAGAACAGAATAGGGACAAAAAGGAATGAGGCAATCCCGAACCAGCGATAAATAAAGAGGTGAGAAACCCATGCGCCCATAAGTCCTAGCCAGTTCCTGGCTTCAAGACCAAGATTCCTGGTGTCCTCGGTGCCAAGGGAGGATAAAACCGATTGATCGTAGTGTCCGGTAAAAAGGTAAGAAGTAAGGCTTACAGCAAGAAAAAGGGAAGCTGCAATAAGGAAGAATCCAAAGGCCAATTGCACCCTTTTATCATTAAAAAGGTTGACGTTAAACTTGAACGATCTTGAATTTCCACCCTTTTTTTTGGGTTTGTTCTTCCTCACGGAGTTGGTCGCCATATGGGGGGCAAAATTATGATAAAAGAAAGGCCAATTCCGAGCCTATAAACTCTTTAATAATTTTTTGACAAAATAGGGCCCTTCGTAAATAAAGCCCGTATATACCTGAACAAGTTTTGCACCGGCATCCATTTTTCTTTTTACATCATCAGGCCCAAATATTCCCCCAGAGGCGATAATCGGTAATCTTTCCTGGGACCTTTTCGAGATCTTTTCCAGAACCCCAGTGGAAAGATCCATGACGGGGACACCGCTCAATCCCCCATTGCCTATTTTTTCGATCTCCTTCTGATCAATTGATGCCAGATTTCTTCGTATTGTGGTGTTGGTGGCAATTATCCCGGAAACATTTAGTTCTAAACACAGGTCTATTATATCATCCAACTGAGGATCCTCAAGGTCAGGGGCGATTTTCAGAAGGATCGGTTTCCTTTCTTCATTTCGCCTTTCCAATTCCGTGAATAATTGGGTTAAAAAGGGCCTTTCCTGAAGCTCTCTTAAGCCAGGTGTATTTGGAGAGGAAACATTTATGGTGAAATAATCCACCTGTGAATACAGTCTCTCAAAGCAGATCAGGTAATCCTGCATGGCCTTTTCGTTCTCGGTAACCTTGTTCTTGCCAATGTTCCCACCGATGATCAGGTCTGTCTTCCTCTTTGCAAGCCTTTTGGCCGCAGGATCTACACCATCATTATTAAATCCCATTCTATTGATCAGGGCCTTGTCCCCGGGAATTCTGAATAGTCTGGGTTTGGGATTTCCACTTTGTTCTTTTGGCGTGAGAGTTCCTATCTCAATAAATCCGAATCCCAGTTCCGAAAGTGGATCCACATACTTCGCATCCTTATCGAAGCCAGCAGCGAGTCCTATGGGATTCATGAACTTCAAACCAAACAGCTCAACCGGTCGGTCAAAGCAAGGGTCGTTTGAAATGGATCCTATCAAACCCGAAATTCCAGGTGTAGCATGCATGATTTTCAGTCCGTTCATGGCTACAGAATGGGCCTTCTCAGGACCCATAGAGAATAGCAGCGGCTTGAGGAAATTGTAAATCCCCATCAACTTCTTGGATGGTATTCCATGATAACCTGTTTTAGATAATCCCGGTCCAGGTGGGTGTAGATCTCAGTGGTGGTAATTGATTCATGTCCAAGCATGGCCTGAACAGACCTAAGATCGGCTCCACCTTCTATTAAATGCGTGGCAAAGGAATGTCGAAATGTATGAGGACTCACTTTTTTGTTTATTCCTGCTTTTTGGGCAGCTTCTTTTATGGCCTTGAACACATATACCCTTGTCAATGGTTTTCCTCGTTGTCCCAGGAATGCAAAATTCTCGAATCCATGTTGGATTTCAATGTGCACCCGGATCTCTTCAAGATACATTTTCAAATACTTCTCAGCCGAGGATCCAAACGGGACCAAACGTTCCTTATTTCCTTTCCCCAATATCCTCAGGATCTTTTCATTGAAAAGGATGAGATTGAGCTTCAACCCTATCAACTCGGAGACCCTTAATCCCGAGCTGTACAGCAATTCGATCATTGCTCTATCCCTTACTCCTGCATCCTTGTTCATGGGAAATGTTCCCATCAGACTGTCGATCTCATGAACATCAAGGACTTCAGGTAATTTTCTTCCCAGTTTCGGACCTGAAATCAGACCGGAGGGATCCTCCTCGATCAAGTTTTCCAAAACAAGGAACCTATAAAAGGATTTGATCCCGGATATGACCCTTGCCTGACTATGGGCAGAGATCCCAAGCTCATTCAAGAATTCCAGAAGCTTACCCAGATCAGAGGGATCTATTCTTTCGGGGTTTTTTCCACCCAGTTCCAACTCAGCAAATTCTCTAAGCTTGTTGACATCTTTGAGGTAGGCATCCTGGGTGTTTTTGGACAAGCCTTTTTCCAGAGAAAGATAGCTTTTGAACTGCTTAACAAGGATATCCCAGGCCACAGCCAAAAATAAAACAGATATCTTTGCCCGGACCATGAAAATCCTGATCCTTAACGGCCCCAATCTGAACCTCACAGGTAAAAGAGATCCCAAGGTTTACGGAAAGATCAGCTTTGAAGAACTGGAAAAAATGATCAAGGAAAAATACCCCTTGGTTGATGTCACCCTCTTTCAAACCAATCATGAAGGGGAGATCATTGATAAGCTCCAATCCGAAGCTGAGGAATATGATGGGCTGGTGATAAACGCCGGGGCCCTTACCCATACATCTATCGCCATTGCAGATGCCCTGGAATCCGTTAAGATCCCGAAGCTTGAGGTTCATTTATCACATATTTTCTCCAGGGAGGAATACAGAAGGATCAGTATGCTAGCCCCTTATTGCGATGGTCTGATCTCCGGATTGGGAATGAACGGATACCTTGTTGCCATCCAATACCTCTATGCTCGGTATGCAAACCGTTGAGATCTTCACAGATGGATCAGCCAAGGGAAACCCAGGTCCGGGTGGTGCGGCTGCAATTCTGAGATCGGGAAAAAGAGAAAAGGAGCTGGCGGAAGGATATCGGCTGACCACAAATAACAGAATGGAACTCAGAGCGGTGATCATGGCCCTGGAGGCATTAAAGATCAAAGGGCTCAATCTTAAGATCTACTCCGATTCAAAATATGTGGTCGAAGCATATAATAAGGGCTGGGTCTTTGACTGGGAAAAAAAGGATTTCAAAAAGAAGAAGAACCCGGATCTATGGAAAAGATTCCTTGAGCTTGAGAAGCACTTCAAGCTAAATTTTATCTGGGTAAAGGGTCATGCAGGACATCCAGAAAATGAACGTTGCGACAGGCTGGCAGTGGATATCGCGGATAATGGTCCGCTATGGGTGGATAAGGGTTACGAAGAACAGGATTAATCCTCCTCCACGATCTTCCTTTCGTGGAAGCTGATACCTACCTTCTCCAGTTCTTCCAGCACAGGCTTATAGATCTCCCTGGTTATCGGGAGACAAACTCCCTTGGCATCTATTTTTTCTTGCAGGATCAACTTAGCTGCAACCGCCAAGGGTAATCCTACAGTCTTAGCCATAGAAGTATTCACATCATCCTCCCCGAGTACTACCATGTGGGAATTCAATTCCTTTGTTTCTTCCGGATTTCCCTTTTCATGGTATATGAACTTATGGAACATGATGATCATATCCCTGTCCTCCGGTGTCATGGTCCATTTCTTCTTAAGGATATGCTCAAGGACCACAGCGGGACTTCCTTCATCAATACCGACCAAAGTATCATCGAAAAGACCCAACCATTGGAGCATATACATTTCTTCACCTTCCATATCCAGATTCAGATAATGGGCCAGTTTCAGCTCTACGGAATCGTTAGGGTTAAAGGGCAAAAATGAATTGGTAAACTCGCGATGGGTCATGTCCCCTACTCCCTCCATTTGGTATTCATCGTCGGTGGCCCCAAGCTGAATCAAATTGTTCCAAGCCCTTGAAAATCCAGGCCTCCTCAATGTCCCCCGATACAGGGTTTTCACATCTTCCAACTTATAGATCTCCCGGTATTTCAGGCTGTCCCTATTGGCATACCCTTCGAAATATCCATGTCCGGGAATAAAGATCCTTTCAGTCCTTCTGAAAAGCCGGTAATAGGGGATGTACTTGAATCTTCCTTCCTGAACGAATTTCACAATGCCTTGTCCTGCGGTGACTACATTCCTTGGATTCCATGTGAATTTGTAATCCCAGGGGTTGTCATTGTCATGAGGTGCCAAAAGGCCTCCGGTAAAGGTCTCAAATGCATGGATCACATAGCCCTGTTCATTTAATTCATCCAATACCTTCATGGCAGACATATGATCAATTCCCGGATCAAGTCCCATTTCCATCAAAAACAGTATTCCCTTATCCCTTGCTCCATTGTCCAGTTCCATCATCTCGGGGGTATTATAGCTGGCTGTAAGGAGGTTTTTTCCCTTTTCGAGGCAGATCTTCCCAACAACAGAATGAAACTTGGCCGGAAGCATTGAGATCACCAGATCAGTCCCCTCGATCAATTTTCCTGCTTGTTCTTCATCCTGGATATCAAATTGGATGGCTTTTCCATGAGGGTGATCCTTGATCTTTGATTCCGCTAATCCACGATCCATATCGCCTACCAGAAGCTGTAGATCATGTGCCTCCGCCTCGTTCAATAGGAAGTTGATCAGGTAGTTGGAAGACCTTCCTGCACCGATCAAAAAAATCTGCTTCATGGGAGAATTATTGGATAAAAGTTCTGATTATTGAAAACAATGGGAGTAAAAAGCCGTAAACCAATAAAAAGCTTTCATTCCTTCCAAAAGATTTCTTGATAAATGATCAAAGAGAGGGAACTGGAAAATCTAACCAAGACCATAATGGAAATCTACGGATGGGATTTCCGGGATTATGCGATCTCTTCCCTTCGGAGAAGGATCCAGCGGCTGCTGGACTTGAAAAAGATCCCTTCCGTCGACGACCTGGTCGAAATGATCAAGGCAGACGAATGGATCAAACAGGAATTGCTCGATCAGATCACCGTAAATACTACGGAAATGTTCAGGGAACCCGAGGCATGGGTCAAATTAAGGCGCAAGGTCCTTCCCGAACTTCAAAAAAAGACAGAAAAGATCTCCATTTGGCATGCCGGATGTTCTTCCGGAGAAGAGGTTTTCTCTATGGCAATTCTCCTAAAGGAATTGGGGTATTATGAGAGCTCTGAGATCCATGCCGCAGATATCGATCAAACCATTATCAACTCAGCCCTGGAAGGTCAATACGCCATGAGCAAAATGGAGCTGAATACTAAAAACTACTATGCCGCTGAAGGTCAGGAAGAGCTTTTGAAGTACTATGTGAAGAAGGGAAATAATGCCACTATGGATCGGTCCCTGTTGGAAAATGTCCAGTTTGAGATCTTCGACCTCGTCAAAGATGAACCCAGGTCCAAATACCATTTGGTGCTTTGTCGCAATGTTTTGATCTATTTCAATCAAAACCTTCAAACCCAGGTTTTGCAAAAGCTTTATGATTCTCTTTTCCCTGGGGGATACTTGTGCATTGGCACCAAAGAAAGCCTTATGTGGGTTGAAGCGTCCCACAGATTCAAGACCATCGATCAGTCAAACAAGATCTATCAAAAACCACTCTGATGGATGGATTAAGGAAATTGATAGAGAACAGGAATATAATAATCGGTGGTTCGGCCGGCAGTTTTAAGACCATTATCAAGATCCTTGAAAGACTGGAGTCCTTTGATTTCAACACCATGATACTGGCCTTGCACAGGCCAAGGAAAGGCAATGACAAATTGCTCCATGTCTTTTCTCATAATTGTCCTCACGATCTGCATGAACCTGTAGAAGGTGAGAAGCTTGAAAAGAGAAAGATCTATCTGGCACCCTCAAGTGGAAACCTGCTGATCAACAAGGATCATCGATTCAATATTTCTACTGAGCCGGCACCCTATTTTTCAAAACCAAGTATCGACCTGGCTTTTGAATCCGCTGCCGAGGCCATGGAAGAAAGCCTTACAGGAATATTATTATCCGGCGCAAACGAAGATGGGGCCATCGGGCTGAGCAAGGTCAAAGCTCATGGAGGTATAGCCATTATTCAGGAACCCAAGGATTGTCTTATCGATACCATGCCTAAGGCAGCGAAAGAAAAGACAAAGCTGGATGCTATCCTGACCTCAGGCGAAATCATCGACCTGTTCGGAAATACTCTCCAGGTTTGAATTCATTTGAAGTAGAATTTACCAGTGCCCAACCGGTTCATTGCTTGGGAAACATGGACAACCCAAAACAGGTCTGGGTCTGTTGCCACGGTTACGGTCAAACGGCCGCAGAATTCCTCGAGGAATTCAAAGGGATAGATCTGAGCAATAGCTTGTTGGTTTTCCCCGAATCCATTTCCAGGTTCTACCATAGGGGCCATGCCGGAAGGGTAGTCGGTTCCTGGATGACCCGGTTATATCGATTACTTGATATCAGGAATCAGAATGAGTATATCAGCTCGGTTTGGAATGAGCTCGGATCTAAAGGCCTATTGAGTGAAGGTGTAAAAAGGGTGGGATTCGGGTTTTCCCAGGGTGGAGCAACCATTGCCCGTTGGGCGGATCAAAACGCTGAAAAGGTTGACGAGCTTATTCTCTGGGGATGTCGCTTTCCCCCTGACCTCCAGGACCAGCATCTGGAGAACTTCAGAAATGAAAAACCTGTAAGGATCTTTATCGGGGATCAGGACGAGTTTTTCCCATCCGATGAATTAAGGAAACTAAAGGAAATGGTTTCAAACGTTAAAAACCTGGATTGGCAGGTCTACGAGGGTGGTCACAAGGTGGATGTTGAGGTACTTAGGGCTTTGATCTGGAAAACCTGATATGATTATGGATTTTGGATTATGGATTTCAAACTCCGAACTTCAAACTCATTACTTTAAGTCAGCTTGCTTCAAGCAGGCTATTCCTAAGTGCTTGATATTGAGCATTGTCAGGGGCCATTTCGATCAGAATATCAAGCTCGGCTTTTGCTTCCAACCTCCGATCAAGGTTCAAAAGGATGTTGACCTTGTTTTCTCTTGCCAACAGATAATTTGGGTTATTGTCGATCGCCCGTTGAGTGATATGCAGGGCTGTCTCAAAATGTCCCTCTCCCTGAAGGATAAATCCATAATTCACCAATGCCTTTTCATGCCATGGGATCTTGTTCAACAC
Organism: Cytophagales bacterium; assembly: GCA_028279065.1. Lineage (GTDB taxonomy): Bacteria > Bacteroidota > Bacteroidia > Cytophagales > CCMP332 > JANQHS01. The sequence continues at coordinate 19,989 of JANQSY010000114.1, read as the reverse complement.
CTCCTCAAATAAGGCTTTGGCCTTATCCCAGTGGTTGCCATTCATATGCTCAAGCCCCAGGCGATAGACGAACTCAATGTTGTGGGGTGCCAATTCCCTCGCCCTTTTGAAATATGGAATACCGTTCAATTGGCTTCTCTTTCTCAATTCGGCAACATAAAATGCGGAATATGGGTCATTGATCTCTGAAGGTTTCATCTGAATATCCTGAGGAGGGATCTTTTCCTCATTGCTCAGGTAATAGTACTTGAGCCTTGCACTCCATTCGATAGAATCCACATATTGGGCCACTCTTTCAAGGTAAGCTGGTTCCTGCTTGAACTTTTCATAATATTCCAAATTGACCATAACCTTATCCCTGAAATTTGCCTCTGATGAAGAAAAAATTGCGAATTCCTTAATTCCCTCTTCTCCCTGCTCACCCCTGCTATCATCTTTTACAACCCTGATATGGTGGTCGGTTGAAAATACATGTGGAATATCTGTTGTCCCACCGGTAGGCATATGGCAACTGGTGCAATTATCACCTGCCTCCTCCCTTGAGAAATGTTCTTCCCCACAATCCTCCATCTCATGACAGCTGAGACATTTTTCCTGATAGAAGACCGCTTTGTTCTTGGGCAAGGGTTTATGGGGGTCGTGGCAGGTCGTGCAGTTCATCCTGCCATCGGAGTTCAGGAAGCATTGACTTTGTTGCAATCTCTCTACATGGGAAGCAAAACCAAAGTTGTTGGATTCTTCGGAGAGAGGCACAAAGACCTCCCAATAATCGTTGAGCGCCTCTCCAGGCAAGAAATTAACAAAATGCTTTCCGGCTTTTTCTACAGTCACACCTTCCAAATGGCATTGGCGGCATACGTCAAAACGAAGGCTTAAAGGAAGTTTGGCAGGATTAACGATCTCGGAATCGCCGGACTGCTCGGTCTTAGGTTTTTCCATTTCCATAACATGCTTTCCTCCTGGGCCATGACATTTTTCACAACCTATGCCTTCCAGGCCGAGGTCATGAAATAAATTGAGCGAATTAGCCTCAAATTGGAAACCGGAGTTATGGCAATTGATGCATTGAAGACCCATGGCCCTGTCAAACCTTGTATTTGCTCCCTCTTCATATCCTGGGCTGAGATCCCAGATCTCCTTGTTCACATACCAAGTGATAGGGATCTCAAATAGATAACCGTTCTTCTGATAGAGGAATGATCTGGTCTGATTACCGGATCCGATAACAAAATCCACCCTCCTGGTAAGCGAATGAACCGTGTCAGTACCCCTTAACCGGTACTCATTTACATAGAAGAAATCGTCATCCCAAAAGCCCGTATAGTGGAAATCTGAATATTCATCATAGACATGGATATCGGAAAAATCAACAAGCGAATCATTCTTAAAAGGTTGATGGAAAGCTCTTCCTTTCCCTGTTTTTAAATAGGACTCATAGATGGCAAAATGGCAATCCCCACAAGCTCTTGATCCGACAAAATCATGATCCTTGATCTCCCTTGATCTGAAATATTCTCCTCCTTGAGCAACGATCTCAGGATCAATGCTTTTGGGTTTTTCCTTCTTTTCCTCACAGAACTGGAAGAAAAAGACAATTGACAAAAACAGAAGACTGCTTGCTCCAAATAATATGTTCTTTCTCCAACTCATTCAGTTTTTTTATTGACAATGGTACTGCTTGCCTGATCAGTAGGAAGGACCAAAATATCCGCAAGATTTACATGCTTAGGCCTGGTAACCATGAACTCAAGGATCTCAGCGACATCTTCAGGGTCCAATGGTTTGTAACCCTTATAGACTTTTTCCGCTTTTTCTTTATCCCCTTTAAAACGAACCTGACTGAATTCCGTTTCAACCAGGCCTGGGTTGATGCTGGAAACCCTTATTCCCTCAGCATGAAGATCCAACCTCATTCCCTGGTTCAGGGCATCCACCGCGAACTTTGAAGCTGAATAGACATTGCCCATGGGGTAAACTTCCTTTCCGGCAATAGATCCAATATTGATGATCATTCCATCCTTTCTCTCCACCATTCCGGGAAGGATCGCTTTGGTAACATAGAGGAGACCCTTGACATTGATATCTATCATCGCCTCCCAGTCCTCAACTTTTCCCCTTTGGATAGGATCAAGACCATGAGCATTTCCCGCGTTATTTACCAACAGATCGATCTGCTGGAATTCATAGGGAAGGCTTTTGATCGATTCAAAGACCTTTTCCTTATCTCTGACATCAAAAGAAAGGCAATGGATCCTGGGTTCATCCCCCAGCTCGGCTTTCAAGGCTTCGATCCTTTCTCTCCGCCTCGCACAAACGATCAGGTCATAGCCAAGAGAATGTAGCTTTACTGCAATAGCTCTTCCTATCCCAGAGCTAGCCCCTGTGATCAATGCGGTTCTAGGCACGGTTACTCAAAGTTCAAGTACAAAGTCACGGTTTGTGACTTTAAATGTAATAGGCTTTCCGCATAAATGTTCGGGTCATCATTCAGCAGGTTTGCAAGCCCATGGGAAAAGCGAATTTCAGGTGCGAATTTGAACATCTCGAAATAGAAGTCGAATCCAAATCCAAATTCAATGGCATAATCAGGCGAGGTGGTCCTCAGTTGGTCCTCAGTTCTTTCCCTTCTCCTGGAGCCTACTTCCACGGAATATTTTGCTCCCCCTACCAGATAGATCCTCCAGTTTTTTCTCCGTTGAGATCTAACCTTGATCAGCAGCGGAAACTCCAAAAAGGTATTTTCAATTTTTTGTTGCTCCACTGCGCCATTGGCAAAGTCCAATTCCACCCCTCTTTGATAAAAACTTACTCCCGGATTGAATCTTATATCCACCTGATCATGAAGTCTGAAATTCGCAATGAATCCTAGAGTGATCCCGGGACTTCCCACAGTATTAGCAGCTTTTACCGAGTCCAGATTTTGGGGCTGGAAAAAATCAGGACTGTGCTCCATCCTGTAGGTGGCATAGTTCATCGCCACAAAAAACCCTGGTCTGAACCATTTTTCATCATAATAGGGAAGATTCTGCTCAAAACCATAGCGTTGGGCACTCAACGCCAGGGGAAGTAAGGTCAGAAGCAAAAGAATAAATCGCTTCACTTTTTACCCGAATAAAGTGTACACACACCAAAAGTAAACCTTTGGGCCTTTATTTGCTGAAATCCTGCCCGGGCCATATAATCCATAAAATCCTTGCCATCGGGGAACTGTTTTACACTTTCCGGAAGGTAAGAGTAAGCTCTGGTGTCCCTGGAAAAGATCCTTCCCAGAATCGGTAATACCCACTTGAAGTAAAAATTGAACATCAGCTTAAACAATCCTGAAGGTTTTGAAAATTCAAGTACCAAAAAATCTTTTCCAGGCTTCAAAACCCTGTTAACCTCTCTTAAACCCTTAAGCAGGTTCTCAAAGTTCCGAACTCCAAAAGCAACGATAGCCGCATCAAAATAATTGTCATTGAAAGGAAGATTCTCACTGTCAGCACAGACCATCTCAATCTTCTCCAAAAGGCCTTTTTTTCTGAGTTTCACCCTTCCTCTCCTTAACATACCCTCAGAAATATCCACCCCAATGACTTTTTCAGGCGAAATACTTTGGGCCTCAATAGCAAAATCCCCCGTACCCGTCGCAATGTCAAGAATTAGAGATGGTTTACCTTTTGCAAGGCGCTCGATTGCTTTTTTTCGCCAGCGCTTGTCTATGCCAAGGCTTAAAAAATGGTTAAGGAAATCATAGGTCGGCGAAATGTTATCGAACATCTCGCGCACCTGATCTTTTTTAGTACCTGTCTTTTGGGAATAGGGCTTTACGTGCATTCCTTCAAATGGAACGCGAAATTACATCCTATAGATTTATTTTTTCTTCACCTCAAGCATAATAAATTCCACCCTTCGGTTCTTCGATCGGTTTGCTTTGGTGTCGTTTGGAACAAGAGGTTTGTCCTCACCATAACCTTTTCTGATAAGTCTCTGGGCATCAACTCCTTTGCGTGATAAATAGTTTACCACGGAATTAACCCTCCTTTCCGACAATTGTTGGTTATAGGCACTAGGCCCGATATTGCAGGTATGGCCTGCAACCTCAAACTTCACTCCTTTATATTTCTTCATGTAATCTAGGACCCCATCAAGGACCTGGAAGAAATCCCGCTGGATCACATCTGAATCAAACTTGAATCGAACACTGACATCCTTCAGCTTGGAACCTGCCTTAAAATCGGGAGGTAATCCCATCGCCGCAAGGGCCCCGGCGGTACCGGATTCCGCTTCAGCTTCATCAAATGGAGAAACACCTTTGCGATAGTAATAGCCATGCTCTTCGGGGTCAGAAATGAAGCCCTCGGCCAAACCATGAATTGTAATTACCTCAACCCTGCGATTCTTCTTTCTACCTTCTTCCTCTTTGTTATCTGCAACCGGGAATTCATCGCCATAACCCACAGCAAAGACACGGTCGGGATCGATCCCTTTGGAAACAAGATAATCCTTGATCGCCTGGGCCCTGGCCTGGGACAATAACTTATTCACCATCGGATCTCCCATATTGTCGGTATGAGCTGCGATCTCAATCTCAAGATCAGGATCGTTGGAAAGTTTCTTATAGATATTGTTCAGCTCTGTCTCTGATTCCACCCTGATCTCCGCTTCTCCCGGAAGGAAAAAAATATTCCTCATCGCCGAAACACTACCCTCTGTAGAAAGTGGCTCAAGGTAGATCTCTTTACTTACCTCGTAGTACTCAACCTGATCCGGGATATTGATGTTCTCGGAATAAAAGAGGTAGTTCGGAAGGTCCACTGTAATATTATAATTGGCCTTAGGAGGAAGAATTGTAGTAAACCGCCCGTTAAAGCTATTCGAGTTGGTCAAGGCAACCAGTTGCTTGGTCTCATTATCCGTAACAGTAATGGTAGCAGCAACGGGTCTCTGATTGTCCTTGCGGAACACATGGCCCTTGAATTGAATAATAGGGACCGATTTTTCAGGGAGATGGGCTACGTAGATGTCCGCATCTCCATAAGTGTCCTCTCGAACCGATGAAAAGTAAGCCCTGAGCCCATCCGCTGAAAGGACATAGTAAATGTCATTGTCGGCAGTGTTGATGGGGTAACCCACGTTTTCTGGAGTAGACCAGGTTTCGGTTTTTTCATCATAGGTAGATTTGAAAATATCGAATCCACCAATAGTCCTGTGGCCTTCGGAGCTGAAATAGAGTGTCCTTCCGTCTGGGTGAATAAATGGTCCATCCTCATCATGCTCAGTATTGATCTTATCACCAAGATTAACCGGTGTGGCCCATTCTCCTGAGGGAAGAAGTTTCACCGAATAGATGTCGGTGCCACCATATCCTCCTTCTCTGGTGCTGGAAAAATAAATGACCTTCTCATCCGGAGTAATACTGGCACTGGGCTCCCACCCTTTGGTATTGATCGGGTCTGGCATCCTCTCGGGAACAGTCCATTCATTACCCTTAATATTACTTACATAGATATCCCCTGAACGCTCGTTTGCATGGTCGTTATTCCTATAGATGAATAACTTCTGTCCATCGGGGGATAGCCCAATACTTGCATCATGGCTGACCGAGTTTACGGATGAAGGAAGCTGCTGCGGTTCGGTCCATTCCTTATCCTTCTTTGAAGACAGGTACATATCCTCATAAAAATCACTGGTCTCATGATCGAGTTGACCACCGGTCGAGTTTGGCCTTTTGGAGGTAAAGATCAAAAGCTCTTCATCAGCCGAGATCACCGGGCCATACTCGGGGTAGCGAGTATTAACTGTGGGGCCCAGGTTTTCGATCCGGGCATCCACCGGGGTCTTGACCAGGGCCTTGCCATACTCACACTCCCCAACATATTTTTCAATCATCGCGATCTCATCATCCTTATTTCCCTTTTCTTCCAGTTTTGTTTTGTACTGATTGTAGAACTGGATCGCTGAATCAAAGTAGTGGCTGTAGTGATATGACCTTGCCAGGTAATAGCCCAGAAGTTCATCCTCATAATTAAATCTTTTTGCTCTTTCGAAATATGGAAGGGCTTTCGCCTTTTCATGGGAGTTGAGATAGCAAACCCCAAGTCGGTAATTATACTCGGGATTCTCCGGCATCAATGAATCCAACTTTTTATAAAGGGGAAAGGCATGATCATATTCCCCGACCCTGAACATTTCTTTTGCGTCAGGTTCGATTCTTTTGATCTCCTTTTTTACCTCTTTTGATTGACCAAAAGAGAAGCTTACCATGCAAATACAAGTAAGAATGGCAAGGGAGGTGAGAGCAGCTCTATTTTTCATACAGTTCTAGGTCCAAGGCTGTAAATTTAGCCAAAGGTAAAAAACGGAATGGGCCGATAAAAATGAAAGATTTAATCGCAAAATTCATATTGGGTAGCCCCTCTCGTGAGCATTTCCCTGATTTGGGCTTGCCTGAATTCGGATTCGTGGGTCGATCAAATGTTGGGAAGTCCTCCATGATCAATTATCTGACCAGGAATAACAAACTTGCAAAGACATCCTCGACCCCGGGAAAGACAAGAGAGATCAATTTTTTTGACATCAATGGAGAATGGATTCTTGCCGACCTACCCGGATATGGCTTCGCCAGGATCAGCAAAAACGAAAGGTCCAGGATAAAAAAGCTGGTCATGGATTACGTGGATTATCGAAAAGACCTTTATTGCCTTTTCGTACTGATCGATTCAAGGATACCTCCACAAAGGATAGACCTTGAATTTATTTATGCCCTGGGCAAAAAGGAGGTCCCTTTTGCCCTGATTTTCACAAAGGCCGATAAACCCGGATCAAAGGAAACAAGATCGAATATCCAGGATTTTGAAAAGAAGCTCCTGGCTGATTGGGAAGAGCTACCTCCCAGGTTTGTAAGTTCCTCAAAGAAGAAAATCGGTAAGGAGGACATCCTCAATTACATCTTATCCATTCTTGGTTCTACAAATTGATTTTAATTTGCCGACAAAATTGATCGCTCAATGAAGTTCGAAGAGATAATCACCGTTTCCGGAAAATCAGGATTATTCAAGATCCTGAAAGCAAATCAAAATGCCTATATAGTTGAAGAGATCAACGATAAACCAAAAAGGTTGGTCCTCGGAAACCAACATCGAATTTCCTTCCTTAAAGAGATCAGCCTGTATACCACCACTTCAGAAGGATCAGTTCCAATCCAGGAGTTATACAATAAGATGAACCAAGACCCTGATCTGGTCCCAGATGAAGGTGCAGTGTCCGAGCAAGACCTCTTCACATTTCTGGGAAACCTATTGCCGGAGTATGATGCTGACCGGATCTACCATTCAGACCTGAAAAAATTCTACTCCTGGTTCAAAAAACTAAAGACCCTGGTTCCTGATCTCGATTATTCGTCTGAGGAGGAAGAAAAAACAGAAGAAAAGGAATAGTGCTTCCTTCCGGGTTTAAGGAGAAAATTCAAAACAGTCTAGATCTTTCGATTGATTTCGAAGGGGATCAAAAGGAGGAGATGATCAAAGCTCTTGCTGTCCTGATCAAAGATCTTTTGGATAATGATCTGGAAAAACTGATCGCCGCCATCTATAGGATCGATGTGTCAGAAATGGACTTCAGGCAAACCATTACCACAGCACCCCCAGAATCCGTTCATATTGAGGTATCAAGGCTGATCGTAGAAAGACAATTACAAAAACTGAAACTCAGAAGGGAATTCGGATCAGGTACCCATTGATTCCTCCACCATCTTTTTGGAGCCGACATAGTATGGAACTCTTTGGTGAAGCTCGGTAGGTTGGATCTCCAGGATCCTGTTTTTTCCATCCGTAGCCATACCCCCTGCCTGCTCACAGATAAACGCAAGAGCATTGCATTCATAGATCAGACGCAATTTGCCTTTGGGCGAACCTTTGGTAGCCGGATAAACGTACATTCCACCCTTCAGCATATTCCTGTGAAAATCCGCAACCAGGGAGCCAATATATCTGCCTGAATATCTCCTATCCCTGCAAAGTTGGATATAGGCTTTTAGCGAATCTTCAAAATCGTCATAATTACCCTCATTGATAGAGTAGAGTCTGCCCATTTCCGGGGTCTTCATGTTTGGGTGAGAAAGGAAAAATTCTCCTAAGGAAGGTTCATAGGTGAAGCCATTCACTCCAAATCCGGTGGTATATACCAGCATGGTGGAACTGCCATACAAAACATATCCTGCCGCCACCTGCTCGGTCCCTTTCTGTAGAACGTCATCCAATCCTGGCTTCTTTCCCAAAGGGCTTTTCCTCCTGTAGATCGAAAAGATCGTTCCGATTGCCACATTGACATCGATGTTTGAAGAGCCATCCAGGGGATCGATGGCAACAACATATTTGGCATCATCATTTCCGGTAAAAATGATCTCATCAACCTCCTCAGAAACAACAACGCAAACCTCACCACCATGGGTCAGGGCCTGAGTGAACCTGAAGTCTGCAATCACATCCAACCTTTGCTGATCCTCACCCTGAACATTTTTGGATCCCATAGCTCCTACAATGTCCGAAAGTCCGGCCCGGTTGATCTCCTTATTCACAATTTTTGCAGCTATTGCAATATCCCTCAGCAACTGCGACAACTCTCCTGTTGCAAATGGAAAATCCGATTGATTTTCCATAATGAAACGGTCCAGTGTGACCCCTATTGATTTTTTATAGTCAAATCTTTCTGCCATAAGCAAACGGCCGCAAAAATAGAAATTTAGAGGGTATATTTGCCGCCTAATTCGATATGGCAAGAGTATTCAAGTTTGGGGGTGGGTGCCTGAAGGATGCATCCGAAATTAAACGATTGATAGATATCCTTGCCGCAGAATCCGAACCCTCAAGGTTGGTCCTTGTCATATCCGCTCTAGGTAAGACCACCAACTCCCTGGAAGAGATCATTAAACTTGGTTTTGAAGGAAAAGACTTCAGCTCTGCCCTTGAGGCATTGATCAAGGATCATTGCTCTATTGCAAAAGAAGTATGCAAGGAAAGCGAGCATGTGATCAGGAAAATAGCTGACATAGATCTGGAAATAAAAACCAACCTTAAGGAGCTTCTGGACCAAAAAGGAAAAAAGTACGATTTCGTTTATGACCAGATCGTCTCCTATGGGGAGATCCTTTCCTCTATCCTGGTTTTTCACGCACTCGATCAAGAGGGATATAAGGTTGACTTTCTGGATGCCAAGGAAGTTGTATTTACAAACGCAAGAAACAGGAACGGTGGAGTGCTTTGGGAAAAAACACAACAGGCCATATTGGATTTCATGGAAGAATCCGAAAAGGATATCGTTGTGACTCAAGGATTCATCGGGACCTTCGAAAAAGAATTCACAACCACCCTGGGAAGAGAGGGCTCAGATTTTTCGGGTGCAATTTTTGCTTCCAGCCTGGATGCTCCCTCTCTCACAATCTGGAAGGATGTGCCTGGGATCATGAATGGAGATCCGAAGATCTGTAATCCAAAATATGTATTTCCCTTCCTTTCATATTTCGAAACATCAGAGCTCACCTATTATGGTGCCAAGGTCATACACCCTAAGACCATAAAACCCTTGGCCAATAAGAAGATCCCCATCCATGTACGATCATTTTATGATCCCCATGCCTCCGGAACCATTATTTCTGAAAAAGGATTGCATGAAGAAGTGCCCACCCTGATCCTAAAAAAGAACCAGGCACTGATCTCATTTACCACCAAGAATTTTGAGTTTATCAAATCTTATCATCTTGAGCTTATTTTCAGCGAGGTCCAGAATCTTGCAGTGGCAATCAACCTGACCCAAAGCTCTGCCATCTCATTCTCTGTGGTTGCAGATTTTGATGAAAAAAAGACGATAAACCTGATCAATTCCCTGGACGGAGATTTTCATTGCAAGTATAATTTCGACCTAAGCCTGCTGACCATTAAGAATTATACCGACTCGATCATTTCTCAGATCGAAGGCTCCCATGAGGTTTTGTTGAAACAGCAAACCCGAAATACCTGCAGGGTCCTAATTGAGGATCTTCGGGAGGATGAAAAGATCAATATTGACGTTCTAGAAAATCAATAAGGTTTTCAACGGAGCGCTCAAGCATATCCAATACATCATCAAAGCCCTGAGCGCCCCCATAATATGGGTCAGGTACACTCAGGTTTCCGTTTGCTTCCGGGTCGAATTCCCTTAGCAACCGAACCTTTTCCATGTCCTTTGTAGATCCCTTAAGAGAAATATCTTCAAAGTTCTCCTCGTCCATAGCCAGTATAAGGTCAAAATCCTTGAAATCATCATAAATGAATTGTCTGGCCCTGCTTTCCAAAGCTATTTCTCGTTGATCGGCGGCATAAGCCATTCTGGGATCCGGTGGCTCTCCGATATGAAAGGATGAAGTCCCGGCAGAATCGATCTTGTATTGCTCATCAAGGGAGCGCTCCCTTATTTTTTTTTGCATGACCCCCTCGGCCGCAGGAGATCGACATATGTTTCCAAGACAAACAAAAAGGACTTTTTTCATTACAATAAAGGTCTGTAGGTTTTCTTAACGCCGTTCTTCCGGATGCCCTGGTAGAAATGGAAATGTTGCTCAGGATCAAGGTCATGAATATCGCCGATCGAATTGGCCTCCATAAATTCTATTTCGGTCGCTCTCTTTAAAAATCCTTCAAGGACATCTTTTGCAAACAAAACCTTTGAAGAAAACAATTCTCCTTTATCCTCTGAGCCCCTTGAGCTTTTAGGAAGACTTTTGCCACCTGAACTAATCAAAGTAAAATTCTTGGTCTCAAAATCGGCGGCCTTTATCGGTTCACCATTTTCCAAATGTTCCCTAACCAGTTCACCCAGACCAAAAGTATAAGGCCCTTCAATGATAGAATCAATGTCTTGAAAAAGTGGGTCATAATCCTGCTTAACCACACCTACGTTTGAAAAAAATCTTAAGTCAAGAATGGAAAATTGAGATTGCCTGCTGTCGATCTGGTCCATAAGTTCTTTTAGCGTAGGAGATAGGCAAAGCAATCTTTCATTGCTTCCATCAATCTCAAAAGAAAGGACTGATTGATCAAACACCGCAAAAGAATCAGGAATGTGGATCTCTGTTTTATTGATCCCGCCATGGACCAATTCAAAGGACAGTTCTCTCTCACCTTGTTCAATTTTTTGAATTCGATCTCCCACAGTCAATCCCATGATCCCGGTAATGGAACCCGGAAAAATATTTACAACCCGAAAATGCTGATCTCCCGGATAAAGGACCACTCCATACTTTTGAAGGATCTGGCATCTTTCAAGGGCTTTTTTGGATACAAGGCGTTCTGCAGGAAACCCCTTAACCAATCCAACCAGGGCATTTTCCAACAGAACCTCACCATTCACAGGATCTACGTAATTCTGCTCAATCAGTGTTATGATCTCCCTTAGCCTCAGTTCATCCGGAGTGGGGACCTTCTTTTCTCTTATAAGGAAATAACCCACAAAAATTCCAATTGCAAGGCCACCTGTAAGCAAGATGGGAAGAAAGCTATTACCTGAATTCTCCTTCATGGAATTATTTTTTGCAAAATCGGGTATTTAACAATATTAAACCAATCAATAACTTTATCGCGTTGCGCGAGCATAAAACTATATTGATTTTGGTTTTCCTGACCGTTTTTGGCTATTCTACGGCTCAGGAAAATAAGTTTCTGGATATAGAACACCTGGGAGTGGAAGCTGGTTTGTCTCAAAATCAGGCAAATTCAGTTACCATGGATGATGATGGATTTTTATGGATAGGAACATGGGATGGTTTGAACCGCTATGATGGATATGATTTCACCGTCTTCAAACCCAAGCCCTTTGATACAACCAGCATTTCAGGAAATTTTATTACTGCCCTGTTTGTCGATTCAAAGGAAAGGCTTTGGGCAGGCACTGAAAACCAGGGCTTAAACTTATTTCTGCCCAAAACCCAATCCTTCCTGCGTATACTCGCCTCGCCACAAAACACTGAGGGAAGCCTTTCCAATAATGGGATCAACATGATAACAGAAGATCCCCTGGGAAACCTTTGGGTCGCAACCGATTTCGGTCTGAACAGGATCAGGTTCAGATCCAGGGACAGCATGGACATAGATACCTATTTCTTCCATCATTTTGATGACAGGAACAAGATCAACCAGATCAATGATATCGATTTCATTGATGAAAAGAACATGATACTTGCTTCCGGAGAAGGATTGATCCTCTTTAAGCCTGAAACCGACTGGAGCTTCAGCTTTAATAGGATCCTGATTGAGATGCGTTTCCCCACAACAAACTTTGGGCCGGTAAATACACTCGACGTGATCGATGATCTAGTCCTGGGTGGAGGACCAAGTGGCCTGTTCAAGTTCCATAAGGACATGATCCTTTCCATTGATCAACCTCGTTCTCGCCTCGCCTTTACCCCTCATTTTGACCCTTTGACTGCCCTATTTGGTTTCAAAGAGGTTTCATTCATTGAACGCGACAAGCATGGAAAGATCTGGGTCGGTACCAGCGGGCATGGGTTGTTCTGGTTTGAAGACTTGAACTCAGAAGGAAACAAGATCGACTTTGGCTCCTCAACCACCGGACAGGATGTGATGGGTTACCAGTGTTTATATCATGATGATCAAAGCGAGGTCTATTGGGTAGGGACCTGGATCGATGGTTTAAAGAAGCTCACCTTCACCACTAAACCTTTTAAGAACTTTCTTTACTCACCTGACTCCAAACACTCTCTTGCAAACAGCTCTGTGTTTTCAGTGTTTGAGGACAGCAGAGAAAGGATTTGGGTAGGATGTTTAAAGGGCTTCAACATAATAGAAGGGCCTGAAGATCAGATCAGCACTTTCAGGGATCTTCAGTCGGCCTCGGAATTTTCTGAACTCACACAGGTATTGATCTATTGCGCTATAGAGGATCAGCATGGAAATATGTGGTTTGGTACTGATAAAGGCCTGTTCAAAACAGACAGTGCAGGGTTAAGTGAAATATCAGAGCCAAGCCTAAAGGAAAATACTGTTAAATGGCCTTTGACCAACCAATTTTCAAGAGCCGCATCCTCACCTGAGGTTTTCGCATTGATGGAGGTGGATAATGGTGATATCTGGGTTGGCGTAGATGATGGCTTGATTATTATAGACCAAAGCTCCCAGACGACCAAGGAATTGAGGTCCGCCAGCCTTGAGCAAACCGGGATCCATGCCCCGGAATTGAAATCTATCTACAGGGATCGGGACGGCGCCATTTGGTTGTCCAGCTCTAATGGTGTCCATGTTGCAAGATTGGATTCAGAAGGGGAATACCGGTTCGAACACCTTTCAAATGATCCAAGAAATCCTAATTCCCTTTGTTCAAATGAGGTCAATAGTGTTTTCCAGGATTCTAAGGGTAATTATTGGATCGCTACCAAGCTCGGCCTGAACAAGCTTACCTACAGAAGGGGAAATCCTGAATTCACCTATTATGGGAGAAACGAAGGAATACCAAACCAGTTCATTTACTCAGTCCTTGAGGACGAAAAAGGAAAATTATGGATGAGTTCGAACCGCGGAATAGTCGAGTTTGAACCCGAGAAGGAAACTTTCAGGAATTTTGACCAGGCCGACGGAATCCAGAGCAACGAATTCAACCAAGGGGCTTACCTAGAGAGCTCAGGTGGGGAGATGTATTTTGGAGGATTAGCCGGCTTGACTAGGTTTGCTCCCTCTGACATCAGGTTGAACACCAACCTTCCGAAAACTCAGATAACAGCGGTCATTGAAGGGGGAGAGATGGTTAGAAACCTTGAGACCCTGAAATCTAACGAGACCCTGGAATTCTCTTACAATCAAAATGACCTTCAGTTCAGCTTCGTGGGTCTGGAATACCAAAAGCCTGAGAAGAACCAGTATTCCTATATTCTTGAAGGCCTGGATGAGGATTGGACCACGGTATTCACAAAAAGGACCATAGAATACCCGGGGCTAAAGCCCGGAAAATACACCTTCAAGGTCATCAGCTCAAACAATGATGGGGTTTGGAATACCGAACCGGCTATGGTGAACATCAGCATTGTTCCTCCATTCTGGGAGAGGCCGATCTTCTATGTAGCAACAATAGCGGCTTTCCTTATCGCGGTTTATCTGGTCTATAGGAACAGGATCAGGAAAAAACTGCAGTATGTAATTACGGTTGAAAAGATCAGACAAAAAGAGAATGAGAAGGTCAGGAAAAAGGCAGCAGCAGATTTCCATGATGAAATGGGGCATTACCTGACCAGAATATCGGTTTTGACAGAACTCCTGAAGCAGAAAATTGGAAATGAAACCGGTGAGCTAGGGAATCTTGTAGAGCGGATAGGGGATCAAAGCCGTGGGCTTTATCAAGGCACCAGGGATTTCATTTGGACCTTCGATCCGGGAACCAATAATTTCTTTGAAGTAATGGTGAGGATAAAGGATTTTGGAGATGACCTTTACCAGGACTCCAAGATCAATTTCCATTCACAAGACCTGGAACCAAAATGGAAAGAGATCAAGATCCCCTCCGATGTATGTCGTCAGGTTGTCTTGCTCTTCAAAGAATCGATGAATAATGCCGCAAAGCATTGTCAAGGGCAAAATGTCTTTTTGAATTGCACTGCAAATCTTGGATCCCAACATTGGGAGATCTCGGTCGAAGATGACGGAGTCGGATTATCAGGTGCAGGAAAAATGGATGGCAAAGGCTTTGAAAGCATGAATAAGAGAGCATCAAAGGTTAAATTAGACCTTTCAATAATCGAACGGACCCCATCCGGGCTCAAGGTTATGCTAAGAAACTCAGGAAGCGCTCAAAAAACTCAAAAGAATATCGCATGATTAGTCCAATGAATAAAAAAATCAAAGTAGGCCTGATTGAGGATGATAGCCTGATCAGAGAAGGATTCACCCAATTGATCAATGGTGAAGAGAATTGTGAATGTGTTGTTGGCTACGGGGATTGTGAATCAGCCTTGAAAGACCTTGAGAATCATTTACTGGATGTCATCCTGGTGGATATCGAGTTACCGGGAATGTCAGGGATAGAGGGCATTCCAAAGATCAAGACCATGATGCCCAATGTGAACATCATTGTAATTACGGTACATGAAAACGATCAGTTGGTATTTGAGGCTTTATGTGCCGGAGCTACCGGATACCTTACAAAGAATATCTCTCCCAGTAAGCTGATAGAATCGATCATAGATGCCTATCAGGGAGGCGCCCCTATGAGTACCCAGATCGCCCGGATGGTTGTCGGTTCCTTCCAGAAGAATCTGGATTCTCCATTGACAAAACGGGAGACCGAAGTCCTGGAGCTGCTTTCTAAAGGAAAAAGCTATTCTACGATCGCTGACGAATTATTCGTCGACAAGGAAACCATCAGAACGCATATAAAGAATATCTATCTCAAGCTTGAGGTACACTCCAAAGCTGAAGCGATCGAAAAAGCGCTAAAGGATAAGCTTATTTAGAGATCAACCATCAGAGGGAACAAATGCCCCTTTGATCTTCATTCCTCCCCAAGAGCCGGAGAGTCTGATCTCCTCTTCTGTGATCTTTTGGTAGTCTGCGAAGTAGACTTCGCCTGATCCCAGGTCGAATTTGATCTTGTTCTCATCTGCCATCAAAGTCCAGGTTCCTTCTCTTATGGTCAGAATATCCTCTAAGCCGCATAGTTTATCCCCACCATCAAACCGGAAGGAGCCGTCATTGTTGAATTCAAAGGTATCATCCAACCTGCATTCTAGTTCCATTCCAGCCATAGTGAATTCAGTTGTGACCCATTCCTTGGAATTTGAAGAGGAAAGAATGGTTCTGATCTCCATTGGGTTGTCCGGAGCAATGATCATTACTCCGGGACCGGGATCCTGCTCATCTTCCGAGCCACAGGATATCAGAACGAACAACATTAGAATACCTGGGATGAATTTTAGCATGAATCAAAAATAAGGCTTCTTTTATACCTGAGCGCCCATTCTTGGTCAGTTACACGACAGAAAACAGAAATGGAAATCCAAATATCCCCCAAATGTGGGGATAGCCAAATTTAAAGGTCTGGCTAAATTTGGAATGAAAACGGAGGAATATGGGGGTGTCAGTGAACGATTGCGGGGATAGCTTTTGTTCCCTTATTGGATTTGAAAGGTCTCCAATAACGCACCCCCAAATTATTAAGCCGCCAATTATTTGGCGGCTTTTTATTTTTAGAACGAGAAGGAAAGATTCATAGAGACATCCAAACCCGTCCCTTCCTTCGGAAATAGCCAGGCCGTAAGATTATCCGAGGCCAAACCGAATTTGGCCGACTCCATAATATTTACTGCGAAGAAAGCTCCCAGGGCAAAATTATTGAACCCTCCATAGGATACCAGACCCCCTACATCAAACCAGGAATGGAAATCGTGCATATAGCCCAAGGAAACATAAGGCCTTGTAGTGTTGCCCGGTTGGGTATTCAAGCCCTGGATATAGGTCAGATAGATGGAATTTGAAACGTATCTCCGGTCGTTTCTTTTCTTCTCAGGAGTCCGGTATTGTACCTCCAGGCTAAATCTGGTTGGAAGCGCCATGGTGAAATCCCCTCCTCTTGTTTCAACCGGTTCCAGTTGCTTTTGAAGAGAGTTTATAAAATCCTGGAATCCTGAACCTTGATTGGCAAAAAGGTTATCCGCCTCAATTCCGGTAAAGGTAGTGTCGCCCTGCTTTGCATAATTGGTGATATCATCGGTATATCTAACGCTTCCGATATCCAGAACTGAAGCCACAACCTCAAAATGCTCATTGATGAAATAGGTCGCGCCAAGATCTATTCCAAAGCCCCGACCATTATTGTTTGTAGGATTGAAGTTCAGAAGACCGGAGGTCTTGTATTCATAGTCAAAATTGATCCCGATCTCATCACCGCTCTCGGAGGTGTACATATTGATGTCGGATTTTACCGCTTTCATTGCTCCGATACCCTGAATATACTTTGGCCTCACTCCAAGCCTGAAGGTATGATTTTGGTCGCGATAGAGAATTGGGAATGCAAAATTGACTGCAAACTCCCTGTAGTAATGTAGTTGAACCTGCGTCTTCCCCAGATCAACCCAGTTACCTCTGAAGGTGGAATTATTGTTGCCCTGAAATACCAGAGTAGTGAAGTTTTCCGAAACATCGAAGTTTCCCGTTGCCTTATCCACTATCTGGAAGGCAAAATCAAACTTGCGGTCATCCTGGGTTCTGAACTGATATCCAAATCCGATGACCTGAAAATTCTGGCCAAAACTGATGATATTATCCCCCTGATTTTCGAATACCAAAACCTCATTGTCCTCTTCTTCGATCTCATTCTCCCGATAATAATTCCTGATATCATCGTAGTTGATGTACCTGTTGGCTACGTAGAAATCATAATTCAAGCCGATCTGAAATTGACGCTCCCCAAAGTCCATTTCTGAGGGTTGATACCTTGAGGCATTTAGGTCATTATGCTCACAATAGGTCGTTCCGGTATTGTATTGGGACCAGCCCAAATGGCTCAGCAGAACAAGGAATAGTATGGAATATATCTTCCTCATGGCTTGACCCTTACTTTTAGTTCAGCTACCAAGGTGGCCTTTAGCGAATCGGTGTTAAAAAGCTCAACCGCATCGAAGGACGGATTATTGGGAATCGCAACCCAGTCCATTCTCGAGGCCACAGACGTTGCGGCCTTCAGGTTTAAGATCGTTTCTTCAGTAACCTCAACTGACAGCGTAGAAAGTGAATCTGGAAAGAGGATACCCACCGAATCGAAGAGGGTTTCCACCACGTTGTTGAGATCATCCAAGAACACCGCCTGATAGACAAATCCAGCTGCAAACTGGTTGTCCGCAAGGATGTTGAGAGTTCCTGTTAGGGGCTCAGAATTGATAACTATGCCGTCATCAAGGGTAAAGGCAGAGGTGTCAGTAAGTGTAAAAACATTACCCGGCACTAATGAAACCGATCTTACCTTGAGGGTAATGACATTGAAAACAAAACCAATTTTTTCATCCCCGGTGATGGTAACAGTATTTCCTCCTGTTCCATCGGAAGCAAAATTCCTGAAGGCTAAAATGAATTCCGAGGTTAGAGACTTTCCGGCAAGGTCATCGGTAAAAGAAGCGCTACCATTATTCGCAGCCAGGTCCTGACTGAGGGTAAAGCTTACCACGATAGAACCATCGGTATTCTTGATCTCAATTACAAGTCCGGCTTTGACATTAAATGGAAGGGTATTCGTAATGTCCAGGTTCAGAATCCCCGAATCAAGGGTGATCTGATTATAAATGTCCGTATAGCTAATGGTATCTGAGGGAAGGTCCGTTGGAGGAATTGGAGGAACAATGATCTGCCCCTGACAATTTGGCTGACCGATGAGGTCGCAGATCACAAATTCTTCCTGGAATTGTTGGTCCCCGATATCAAGAATATTATCAAGAGATGCATTTGTTCTCAAAAGAGGTCCAATGAACTGAGTATCCCATTGTGGAGGGACAAGTTGATCTGGATTGAAGTTGCAGCCAAAAGGAAGAAGCATAGCTGCAACTAATGCAATGGACGGTACGAGCTTTTTCATAGCTAAACTCAAAAAAACACTTAAATGCCTTACAAACAAAACCCTTTTAAAATTAAATCAAGCATAGAATCACAAGCCTTCTGGGAACTATTCCCTTGCCATTGTCACCTTAAAAAACAGTTTTGTAGATTATGGCCATAATGATTATAAATTCCTTCATATATCCTGATCATCGGTAAATTGTAAGTATGTGGAATTTATTCTTGGTCTTTATCGGCGGTGGGATAGGTAGTGTTCTTCGATACGGGGTCGGATTGCTTTTCATTGATAATCTGAGGATCAACTTCCCTTTCGGAACTCTGACTGTCAACCTTATCGGGTGTTTTCTCTTGGGCTTGTTCCTCGGTTTTTTGGAGAACAGAAAATGGATGAGTCAGGAATTTGGAATGCTCCTGGGTACAGGATTCTGTGGAGGATTTACAACTTTTTCCACCTTTTCAGTGGAAACCCATCAATTATTCCAGAATGGAAATTGGCTTCTCGCTGTAGGCTATATCACTGGAAGTGTCGGACTGGGTCTCCTTTTCGCCTTCCTGGGAATGAGACTAAGCAGATAGGGTCAGGTCTCTTCAGCTTGTTCTGTAAGAACTACCAGCTTGTTGTCCAAAACCTCGACAACTCCACCAGAGACCTCAAAAAATCTTTCTTCCTTCCCTATCTTGATCACCAATTCACCGTTCTTCAAGCTTGATATAATAGGTGCATGATTGTTCATCACCTGGAAGGATCCTTCGGTTCCCGGAAGGGTGACGATATCCGCCTGCCCTTCATAGATCACGTTTTCTGGGGTTACAAGCTCGATGTACATTGACCTACTTGGATTCTTCTAACATCTTCCTACCCTTCTCAACAGCCTCCTCTATAGTTCCAACAAGGTTGAATGCTGCTTCCGGATACTCATCATGCTTTCCGTCAAGGATCTCGTTGAATCCTTTGATTGTATCCTTGATATCCACGAATACGCCCGGTGTTCCTGTAAACTGCTCAGCGACATGGAAAGGCTGAGACAAGAATCTGGATACCCTTCTGGCTCTGTGAACAACCAATTTGTCTTCCTCGGAAAGTTCATCCATACCCAGGATGGCAATGATATCCTGAAGTTCCTTATATCTCTGAAGAATGTTTATCACCTTCTGAGCTGTGTTGTAGTGCTCATCACCAATGATGGCAGGGGTCATGATCCTGGAAGTAGAATCCAATGGATCCACAGCCGGATAAATTCCCAACTCGGCGATCTTCCTTGAAAGTACCGTGGTCGCATCAAGGTGAGAGAAAGTTGTAGCAGGTGCAGGGTCGGTAAGGTCATCAGCAGGTACATAAACAGCCTGTACAGAGGTGATCGAACCCCTCTTGGTTGAGGTGATCCTTTCCTGCATGGCTCCCATCTCACTGGCAAGGGTAGGTTGGTAT
>JANQSY010000070.1 GCA_028279065.1 Cytophagales bacterium | reverse complement strand
GTATCCTACCGCAGACGGCATCCTTCCAAGGAGAGCGGATACCTCTGATCCAGCCTGGGTGAACCGGAAAATATTATCGATAAAGAAAAGGATATCCCTTCCCTTTCCTTCTCCATCACCATCTCTGAAGTGTTCAGCTACAGTAAGCCCTGAAAGAGCAACCCTCGCCCTCGCTCCAGGAGGCTCATTCATCTGTCCGAATACCAGGGTAGCCTGGGACTTGGCCAATTCTTTTTTATCGACTTTTGAAAGATCCCATCCGCCTTCTTCCATCGACTTGGTGAATTCGTCACCATACTTGATCACACCGGATTCGATCATCTCCCTGAGAAGGTCGTTTCCTTCCCTTGTCCTCTCTCCCACTCCGGCAAAAACGGATAGCCCTTCATAAGCTTTAGCGATGTTGTTGATCAACTCCATGATCAAAACCGTCTTCCCTACTCCGGCACCACCGAACAGACCGATCTTTCCTCCCTTTACATATGGTTCCAAAAGGTCGATCACCTTGATACCGGTGAAAAGAACCTCGGAACTGGTAGATAATTCTTCGAATGCAGGAGCCTCCCTGTGAATAGGCAATCCTTCCTTGGTCTTCACTTCCCCGATCCCGTCAATGGCATCACCAACCACATTGAAAAGTCTTCCCTTAATGGTCTCACCCGTTGGCATTGCGATAGGCATGCCGGTGTTGATCACTTCCATGCCACGACTCAGCCCCTCAGTACCATCCATGGCAACGGTCCTGACCGTATCTTCACCGAGGTGGTTCTGTACCTCTAATACAAGATTTTCTCCGTTGGGTTTCTTGATCTCAAGTGCATCAAGAATGTTTGGAAGGCTGCCTTCGGTATCAAAGGCTACATCGACAACTGGGCCGATTATCTGAACAATTTTACCTGATTTTGCCATATGATTTTGGGAAAAATGACCTGCTTTGAAAAATCGGCTGCAAAGGTAATTTTTTATACCGATTTATCACAAAATCAGTCAGGTATTTAAGGGCAAATCCGGTCAGGATGGGAGGATGATCCTGAAGGTTGTTCCTTTTCCTATTTGAGAGGATTTGACGATGATCTTTCCGCCATGATATTCTTCAATAATTCTCTTCGCAAGAGTCAGGCCCAGCCCCCAGCCTCTTTTCTTAGAGGAATATCCCGGCCTGAACAACTGGGGTATTTGCGACTTTGGGATCCCTTTGCCGGTATCTGTTATGTCAACAGCGATCGAATCTTTATCTATTGCGCTTAAATGGAGGGAGATCTTCCCGGCACCCTCAATAGCATCAACCGAGTTCTTACAAATATTTTCTATCACCCATTGGAAAAGCGATCGGTTAAGGTCTATCACGGTATTTGCAGGAAGGGAGCTCAGCACCTCAAAATCGATCTTGTTTGAAACCCTTTTCTCAAGATAGGCAACCATCTTCTCCGTCGCTTCCAGAATGTCTTCCTTCTGGATAGCCGGAACAGATCCGATATTGGAAAACCGTTGGGTAACCACATTTAAACGGTTTACATCCTTCTCCAATTCCACAAATACCGGGTCACCCTTGTACTTATCTTTTTCCTTGAAATACTCCAACCAGGCGATAAGGGATGAAAGCGGGGTACCCAACTGGTGGGCCGTTTCCTTGGCCAATCCTACCCAAACCCGGTTCTGCTCAGCCCTTCGCGAAACGCTGAAAAGGTAATAGGCCCCAAAAGCTATGACGGCGATAACAGATAACTGGATATATGGATACCAGCGAAGCTGATAAAGGAGATCGGAATTCCGATAGAATATGTATTGCGTGATCCCAAAGGCCACAACCGGGATGGGTTCATTTTCAGATTTCATCAATTCCAGCTCATCCAGAAGGATCTCCATTTTCTTTTCTTCCGAAGCGTTTTTTGGAAAAAAGATATTCCTGGAATTACCCGGTCCCAGAGGCACCTGATCCTCTCCGGTGAGTATTACAGGTATTGATGTATTGACTTCGATGATCTCAGAGCTGATGAAATTCACATTTTCATCCAGGGAGGCATTGGCCAGATATTCTAAGGACTTAGCGTAAAGGTCAATCAGGGTCTTCTCTCTCTCCTTCAGTTTTTCGACCAGGAAATTGGTATAAACCAGGGATATCGCACCGATCAGGAGAGCCGTAAAGAGTATAATTAGCTTGTAAACCGCCTTGTTGCGGTAAACATCCATCATAGACACTCCAAAGGGAATAGCACTTTTCCTTGACCTTTCCTCCATCTCTTATAGGCCCAATTTTATAATTTGGCAGTTCTTTTGCTCGATGTCCTTAAAAACGCTCTTCACGTTATGAAAATTTCCTTTTTCATTTTCATTCTATTCTTTCTCTCCTATAATGCCCAGGCTAAACTGCCTACAAATCTAAAGGAAAGCACCGCTGCACTGCATGAATTCTTATCAGATGAAGAGGAAGAAGCCCTTTTGAAGTATGATGAGAAAAACCTGATCCTTGCCTACGACATGAGTCTGGGCAATTACATCCGGAACGAATGGCTTTATGACGAGGAATTACCTCTTTACACTTACTTCACCGATATGTGTGTACAAACACCTCATCAGATGAGTCATATCGTGCTGATCTCCTACCACAGGATGCGGAAGAAAAAATTGGTCAACCTGGAAGATCAGATCGAGGAGATGATCGGTGAAAAGGCCTTTAAAAAGTGTAAAGGCGATTTCTCTACCGGTGATACTCCCTAAAGGTGGATTACCTCGCCAAAAGCAGCAGCAGTTGCTTCCATTACCGCCTCTGACATGGTTGGGTGAGGGTGCACCGATTTGATGATCTCATGACCCGTGGTCTCTAGCTTTCGTGCAGCTACCACCTCAGCGATCATTTCGGTGACATTGGCCCCAATCATATGAGCACCCAGCCATTCGCCATACTTCTTGTCGTAGATCACCTTGACAAATCCACCACTCGCTCCGGCAGCTTTGGCTTTTCCTGAGGCGGTAAATGGGAATTTTCCAACCAATACATCATAGCCTGCATCCTTCGCAGCCTGCTCCGTATATCCAACAGAAGCGATCTCTGGCTGACAATAAGTACAACCCGGAATATTGTTGTAATCAATAGGCTCAGGGCTATGACCTGCGATCTTCTCTACACAAGTTATCCCTTCAGCTGAAGCCACATGGGCAAGAGCTGGTCCATGGACGATATCCCCAATCGCATAAACACCCTTTTGATTGGTCTGATAATAATCGTCAACCAGAACCTTTCCTTTTTCGGTTTTTACACCGATGTCTTCCAGGCCAATTCCCTCAAGGTTCGTTGAAACTCCAACCGCAGAAAGAACTACATCGCAATCAATCACCTCTTCGCCTTTCTTTCCCTTGACAGTAACCTTGCAGCCCTTACCCTTGGTATCGACCTTGGTCACTTCAGAGGAGACCTTAGACTTGATTCCGATCTTTCTGAAGGTTCTTTCAAGTTCCTTTGAAACGTCAGCATCTTCTACAGGGACAAGGCTTGGAAGGAATTCCACGACCGTTACCTCAACGCCGATCGCGTTGTAGAAATAGGCAAACTCAACCCCAATTGCTCCTGAGCCAACCACTACCATAGACTTGGGTATCTTGTCCAGGATCATTGCCTCGCGATACCCGATAATTTTTTTGCCGTCTATCGGAAGGTTTGGCAATTCCCTGGAACGTGCACCTGTGGCGATGATGATATTGGTCGCTTCGTATTGGGCTTTCTTTCCCTTATCATCGGTCACCTCGATCTTGTTGCCCTTTTGCAGCTTGCCAAATCCCATAATTGCATCGATCTTATTCTTTTTAAGCAGGAACTGAACTCCCTTGCTCATACTATCCGCTACATCACGGCTACGTTTGACCATGCCTTTGATGTCCGCCTTGCCTCCGGAAACACTGATCCCATAATCCTGAGCGTGATTGATGTAATCGAAAACCTGAGCGCTTTTTAAAAGGGCTTTGGTTGGGATACAACCCCAGTTGAGACATACACCTCCGAGGCTCTCTTTTTCGATAACCCCTACCTTCATTCCAAGTTGTGATGCCCTGATTGCAGCTACATATCCTCCGGGTCCGCTGCCCAGCACTAAAAGATCGTATTTCGTGGCCATAGTATTGATGATTTTCTGGGTCGCAAAGGTAGAAATCAGTCCGAATTTTCCACTTTTTTAATCCAAACTTCCGGGTTTTCAGGACAATATTCTTACCTATTTTAGCGAAAAAAAACTCATGGGAAAACTCGATGGGAAAACAGTCCTGGTAACCGGAGCGACAAGGGGAATAGGTAAAGGTATAGTAGAAAGCCTGGCGGATGAGGGGGCAAACATCGCCTTTACATATATGTCAAGCGAGGATCTTGCCAAAGGAATAGAATCCGACCTTCAGTCCAGAGGGGTCAAGGCCAAAGCGTACAGATCAAACGCGGCAAACTTTGAGGAGGCCGAAAAACTGGTTGCATCTGTGATCGAAGAATTCGGAAGCCTTGATGTTCTTATCAACAATGCCGGGATCACCCAGGACAATCTTTTGATGAGGATGAATGAGGAAATGTGGGATAATGTCCTCGAGACCAACCTAAAATCCTGCTTCAACACTGTAAAGGCAAGCAACAGGCAAATGATGAAACAAAGGGCGGGTAGTATCATAAATATCACCTCCGTTGTGGGCATCAAGGGAAATGCTGGGCAATCCAACTATGCGGCCTCCAAAGCCGGGATCATAGGGTTCACCAAATCCGTAGCGCTTGAATTGGGATCGAGAAATATCCGTTGTAATGCTGTTGCCCCTGGGTTTATCGAAACAGAAATGACTGAAAAGCTGGACCAGGCTATGGTGGATAGCTGGAAGTCCGCAATTCCATTAAAAAGAGGTGGGACCCCGGAAGATGTTGCTAAAGCTTGTGTATTCCTTGCCTCAGAAGACTCTGCTTACATCACCGGTCAGGTATTGCAGGTGGATGGCGGAATGTTAACCTAGGGATCGAGGATTATTCCCCACTTGGTATCCACTGAAGAAACCTGAAAGAAACCAAAAGCCCCGTTTGAAATATTGGTCCTCGGGTTGGCAGGGGGAGGACTGAACATGCCTCCATCATTATTCATAGCTCCATCAAGATCGGCGGTGAAAATATAGCCAGCCCTGGTCAGGCTCATCTGTTCCACGTAAAAAGTGTCGCCTTTGGAATAATAAAGTGGTGCCGGAAATCCATCAATATTTTCCTGGATCAGCTTGTCGTCGGAGTAATAAAGGGATCTTCCCTCGTTGTTTTCCAGGGTATCGTTTCTGTAGAAATTCCATTTATAGTAGTCGATGGTATTTGGTGGTTCGGTTGCATAAAGCAATAACTCATACCACCTCTCAAAATCCTCATCCGTTGAATCCAGGTTTTGCTTCTCAAGGTCTTCCTTTCTCTCCTGATCGATCCGAATGACAAGGCTGTCCATTGGAGCAACCGGCCTTAGTTGGTCTTCAGCAAGGTAATCCTTCCCTTCAGCGTTGATAAAGAGCTTGTAAAGACGCCCATGGACACCCGCAAATGGATTGGTGGAAATATACAACCCTCCCTCATCCCCATTGGTGAGTTCGACATAATCAAAAGAGCGGATCATGCTTTCTCCTGCAGAATCCCATTCCTCTATGTAAACAGTTGCTCCTGTGATCCCTCTGAACTCCGGAGTATCATAAAGACCAAGGCTCCTGGAAATGATCACAACATGATTCATCAGGGAATCAGTGACCATTGCCTGTATCACTGTCCTGTCATCGGGAACCTGGTCCACATCCAGCTCGATCACGTCGGTGCATGCAAACATTAAGGGCAATATGAATATCAATAGCTTCTTCATCTTAAAACTCAAAGTTGTAGGTGATCGATGGTAAAAGGCGGAACAAGGATATCTGAACAGCTTCAAGACCCGCACCCTCCACAACATTCCCGTCCTCATCCTCCACCGGCCTGATAAATACAGTGAAAGGATTCAGACGATTGTAAAGGTTGTAGACAGACAGGACCAGATTGTGTTGCCACCTTGTTCTTTCATTGCTTTTTGGATAGTAGGTGACCGAAGCATCCAATCGGTTGAAGGACCTCAACAGGTATCCATTCCTTTCCGTAACTAGTGGTGGAATGTGGTTTGGAGCATATCCATAGAAACCGGTACCCAGAGTGATGGGTCTGCCTGTGGTATATGTGAAATAGGCACCAAAACTGAATCTTTTATTAAGATCATAAACCGCCTGTAAATAAAGGTTGTGTCGGCGATCGTAATTTGCTCTGTAGGGATTACCTTGATTGGCATCAGGGATCTGTAATTCCGTTTTGCTAAGGGTATAACTTGCAGAGCCGGTCAATTTCCCGGTCTTTTTTACAAGGTAAAATTCGAGCCCGTACGAGGTAGCTGTCCCCTGCCTGAATTCATTAGCCAAGTGCTCATTGAAGAAGAGCTCTGCGTTATCAGCATAATCGGTGATATCCCTGATATCCTTGTAATAAGCCTCAACAGAGAATTCATATTGGTTCTGTTTAAAGTTTTGGAAATAACCTATCGCCACCTGATCAGCCTTCTGTGGATTCAGATAAGTGCTGCTCATGGTCCAGGTGTTAAATGGAAGAGGTACGGTTCCGTTGGACACAAGGTGGACATTCTGGACCATGCGGTTATAGGAAAGCTTCACCGATTGCCTTTCGTTCAGCAGATAGCGAATGGAAAATCTCGGCTCCGGATTGACAAAGGTCTTGATCGTTTCCCCTGCCCCATAGTTGATGGTATCAAGGATATTTAGGGCCGGCTCGGAAATGTTATCCTTAGGGTCCTTATAGACATATTCCTGATAACTCCCGATGGCCTGGAATATGCTCAATCGGACGCCGTACTCCATTCTTACCCTTTCCGATACCTTATGATTGACAGAGATATAGGTGCTATGGTCGAGAGCTCTTTGGTTCTCCAATTCGGTTTCCTGGAATATGGAGCTTGAGACAGTGGGTTTAAGCTTGGCCGGAAGGATGTTCCGGTAGATCAGGTGATAGCCAAAATCTATTCCGATCTGGGGGCTAAGAAAGTATCCAAAATCCAGTTTGAGCGCTGCTTCCTTAACGTTGGAATCCCAACGAAATCCCTGGATCGGATCTATCAACTCCAATCCATAATCAAAAATACTCCCGACCAGGGTGGTATTCAGGAATAGCTTCTCATTGAAAAGGTGGTTCCAACGGACCGAGGCAGTCCTGTTTCCCCAATCGAATTGAAAATCCTGAGAGAACCTGAAGACATCTCTTCCCCAATAGGCCGATACAAAGACCCGGTTATTGTTGTTCAGTTTGAAATTCAGCTTTCCATTGAAATCATAGAAAAAGATCTGATT
>JANQSY010000060.1 GCA_028279065.1 Cytophagales bacterium | reverse complement strand
GGACCAAAAACATAATGCCCATTTTCCTTGAACTCATTTATTAATGGGCCGAGCCATTCCACCTCCTCCTTTCCGATCTTGCCCTGTTCTCCGGCATGCGGATTAATCCCTAAGACTCCGACCTTGGGTTTTGGAATGCCGAAATCTCTTCTTAGGGATCTAAGAAGGATATTCAGTTTTTGCCTGACTTTCTTTTCACTTAGCTCTCTACCTATATCGGCCAGAGGAATATGACCTGTGGTCAATCCAACCCTTAAATTCTCAGATACCAATAACATCATTGATTCAGAATCAGGATCAAGGCTTGAAAAGAATTCTGTTTGCCCGGGATAGTCAAAGCCACGGGATTGTAATGCGGATTTAGAAACCGGTGCTGTTACAACCGCGTCGATCAAGCCCTTTTTTAGATGTTTGCCAGCTTTTTCAAGTGCGGACTTTGCAAGATCCGCTGAAAAATCAGAGGGAGAGCCTGGATCCACTCTTCCTTCTTCAGGTGAGCAATTGTATAGGTGGATCCCATTCGGCTTCAATTCACCCGGGTCCTTTATGATTTGAAATCTAACATCCCGGATACCCAGGGATTTGATATAATGGATCAGAACTTTTCCCTGACCATAGATCAGTATTGTCGAATCCCTGGAGTTCCTTTTGGAAGCAAGGGTTTTCAGGATCACCTCAGGACCTATCCCGTTGCAATCTCCAATAGTGATACCGATTATCGGCATTCGCGTTTCACCGTTGATTCCTTCTCCTTTGTCCAATGCTGGTTCTCTTTAGCTTTATGCCTCCAATTGTATGAAAAAAAACCTTCTCTTATAAAGATGGTCAAAGCAAAAAAGCACCTAGGGCAACACTTTTTGAACAACCAGGACCTGGCTTCAACCATTGCCAATGCGGTCTCTCGGGATTATCCGGTTGTTGAGATCGGACCAGGAACGGGTGTCCTCACGAAAGAATTGATCAAGAGGGAATTTCCATTTCTAAGGTTGGTAGAGAAGGACGAGGAATCCTGTCAATTCTTGAGAAGGAATTTCAAGGACCTGGATCTCATTCAAAGCGATGTTCTAACTGAATCCTGGGATTTCTTTTCCGGTGACATGTACAGTATGGTAGGAAACCTACCTTATAACATATCCAGCCAAATTTTTTTCAAGGTCCTCGAAAACAGGGAAACGATTAAGGAATGCGTTTTTATGATCCAGCTTGAAGTCGGGGAAAGGATCTTATCTCCTCCGGGAAGTAAGGTCTATGGGATCTTGTCTGTTCTGATTCAGCTTTTCTTTGATACGGTTAAAATAAGAAAGGTGGGTCCGGGTAATTTTAATCCACCTCCAAAGGTTGACTCTATAATCATTGGATTGAGAAGGAATGATTTAGTCGTCTCTGATAAGGTTTTTCGTAATCTACTTAAGATAGTCAAGGCCTCTTTTGGGCAAAGGCGAAAGAAGATCAAGAATGCGTTAACATCACAGTTTAATGATCTCTTTTTTCTTCCAACGGAATTCGTTTCCAAAAGGGCGGAAGAATTAAGGCCGGATGATTTTCTTTGCATGGCAAAGGAATACTCCCGGAATTAGGATTATGCAGGTTGAGATCACAAATGAATTCATTCAAGAGGTAAACGAGGCTGCCCAAAGGGATGACAAGCAATTTGTGGCAACCAAAATTGCCGAACTGCATCCAGCTGATATCTCCGAGATCCTTAAAGACCTTGGGGAAGAAGGAGTCAAATTTATCCTGGATAACATTTCTCCAGAACTCGGTTCGGAAGCTTTAGCCGACCTTGATGATGATCACCTGAGAAAATTTCTGAAGGTTCTTCCTGTATCCAGGGTTGCCTCATTTGTGAACGAACTGGAATCGGATGACGCTGCGGATATCCTCCAGGAACTTCCAATTAGAAAAAGAGAAGAAACCCTCTTTGCCCTTCAAGACAAGGAAAAGGTATCGCATATATTAGATCTACTCCACTATGAGGAAGATAGTGCGGGGGGGTTGATGGCAAAGGAACTTGTAAAGGCCAATATAAACTGGACGGTTAAGCAATCTATTGAGGAACTGAGGAAACAGGGCGAAAGGGTGGAAAAGATCTATGCTGTTTATGTGGTTGATGATCTCGGAAAGCTGGTCGGAAGGGTAGGATTGAAAAACATCCTACTTGCCAATGACAACACCCTTATAAAAGATCTTTATGACCCGGAGATCATTTCGGTTGAAACCTATACAGATGATAAGGAGGTAGCTAACACAATGAGGAAATATGACCTTGAAGCCTTGCCGGTGGTAAATGTTCAGGGCCAATTGCTTGGAAGGGTGACCATTGATGATGTGGTAGACCTGATCAAGGAGCAGGCCGAGTTGGAAAGACAGATCATGGCAGGTATCTCTTCTAACATCGAGGAAGATGACAATATTTGGATACTTTCAAGGGCGAGGCTACCCTGGTTGATGATTGGGATGTTCGGTGGCTTGTTAGGTGCACAATTTATAGGCTTGTTTGAAGGGGATCTCATGCTTATTCCGGCCATGGCTTTTTTTATACCATTGATCACGGCAACGGGGGGAAACGTTGGCATTCAATCAAGCTCAATTATCGTTCAAAGTTTAGCCAATCAGAACATCCTGAATACTGGATACCTCTCACGGTTGGGAAAAGTGATCCTCGTAGCTTTAGTAAATGGGGTGATCCTTTCCTTAATTGTCATGCTTTTCAATCTGGTCCTGGGTCAATCGCTGATGATCTCATCTGTTGTTTCCATTGCCCTTTTTTCTGTGATACTATTATCATCCATAATGGGAACCTTCACCCCGCTGGTTCTGGATAGGTTTGGTTTTAATCCGGCGCTTGCCTCCGGTCCCTTCATCACTACTACAAATGACCTTTTGGGTTTGGGAGTTTATTTTTTAGTTGCCCATTTTCTCTTGGGTTTATAATACCATATGACCTGGCGTATCCTGATAGCCGACAAACTTCATCCGTGCATCCTTGATCTGGCAAAAGAGATTAAGGTTCAATGCGATGTCATGGAAGATATGGATAGTCATGGACTAGGAGAAATAGTACACGATTATCATGGGGTGATTTTGAGGAGTAAATTCCTCTTTGGAAAGGACCTTTTTGATAAGGCAAAGAACCTTAAGTTCATTGCCAGGGGAGGAGCCGGCCTGGATGGAATTGATCTGGGTGAAGCTGCAAAGAGGGGAGTTGAAGTAGTCAACGCTCCTGAAGCCAATTCAAATGCGGTTGCCGAACACACCCTTGGAATGACTTTGGGATTATTACACAGATTATATAAATCCAATCGAGAGGTCAAGGATTTTTTATGGATCAGGGAAGAGAACAGAGGAAGGGAATTGTCTCAGATGGTGGTCGGGATCTTGGGCTATGGAAATATGGGCAAGGCCTTCGGAAAGGTTGTCCAACCCCTGGCAAAAAGAACAATGGCCTTTGATATTGATAGTTCCATTGAAGCAGTTGACGGGGTAGAGATGGTAGGTTTCGAAGAGTTTTGCAGGGAAGTCCAAATTCTCTCCATCCATATTCATTTAACGGATGAAAACTTCCAGATCATCGACAAGGCTTACTTAAAAGGGTTTGATCAAATTGATTTTTTAGTCAATACCTCTCGTGGCAGGGTTATGAATTTAACGGATATCTATGATCTTCTCAGAAGAGAGGAATTGAAAGGTGTAGGACTTGATGTGCTTCCGATCGAGAACATGGAGAAGTTGGATCAATCTCAAAAAGAGTTGTACAAAAGCCTTTTTGAGCATCCTATGGCCATTGTTACCCCCCATATTGCTGGATGGAGCAAAAGGTCCTATCGGAAGATCAGTGAGATCCTTTTCACTAAAATTCGAAATTATATACTACAAAATGGGTGATTTTCTTTCATTAAATTTTGCAGTACGAACCAAATTTCCGGGTTCACTATTGTATAAGTAAATTACCTTTTCCATTTTTAGCCTCCAAAATTTTGTTTAGTCCAGTTTAACTAAAGTTGATGTTTATGTTAAGAAAACTACTCCTGCTACAGGCCTTATTCCTATTTACCCTGGGAGCGGCGCTTGCACAAACAGGTAAGATTGCTGGTAAGATCATCGATGCCGAAACCAAGGAATCTATACCTTTTGCCAATGTCGTTGTGACCAAAGAGGGTGTCAATAAGGGGGGCACAGTCAGTGATTTCGATGGAAACTTCACCATTTCTCCCTTGGTTCCGGGGGAATATGATCTTGAGGTTTCCTACGTTGGCTACGCTCCTTATAGAGTCAAGGGGGTTGTTGTAAAATTTGAAACAACCACCCGTTTGGATGTCCCACTTGCTTCTGAGTCCAAAGTATTAGAGCAAGATGTGATCGTATATGCCGAACCTCTGATTGACCCCGATAATACATCTACCGGTGCCAAACTAAACTCCAAAGAGATTGAAAAAATCCCCACTAGGAACATCAACTCACTGGCTCAAACACAGGCGGGGGTTCAAACTTCGGATGACGGAGGGGCACTAAACCTAAGGGGTGCCCGTTCGGATGCAACACAGTACTGGATCAATGGAGTAAAACTTCTTCCCGGACAAACACCAACCGTTCCCATTGAAGCGATTTCGGAAGTTTCGATCCTTACCGGTGGAATCCCGGCGCAATGGGGAGACGCTGTCGGCGGGGTTATTAGTTTGACTACGAAGGGACCTTCCAGTAGGATCTTTGGTTCTGCTGCTCTTGAGTCCTCTTATGGACTTGATCCTCAGCAATACCTCTTGGGATCCGTAACACTTTCCGGTCCCATCCTCAAAGCCAAAGATGAAAATGGGGAAAGAACCGGTATGACCAAACTCGGATATTTTGTTTCCGTCCAGTATAACTCTATGAGAGATCCCGACATTCCTGCCATTGATCTTTATGCTCTTAATGATGCCACTCAAAGTGCCGTCGAGCAAAACCCAATGTTTGTGGATCAATTTGGGACGCCTACATATGTGCATGATACGCTAAGATCTGTGCAAACTGAAACCTATAACCACAACCTCAACAACCAATTCCAGGACATTAACATTAATGCTACTCTGGATTATCAAGCTTCTGAAAACATCACAGTTTCATTTGGAGGTAATTACAGGTTGATCACCAACAACTCATTTTATACCAGGGGGGTTGATAATGCCCGTTTGAACCGCCTTATGAATTACGACAACAACGGAAGAAGGTGGAGACAGCAATACAATATCTTCGGTAGGTTCACTCAGCGTTTTGGAAACGCCCAGGAAGATGATGGTTCTACTATTAAGAATGCCTATTATCAGGTGCAACTTGACTACTCAAGGAACACCAACAAAAGGTACAATAGAGATCTGGACGAAGATTTCTTCAAATACAACCATGTTGGGATCTTTGATCAATTCGATGGCAATGGATCATTTGCTGTTCCCAATAATGGTTTGGTTGATGCACAACCTTTTTTGGTCAATGATTTTGGAGCAGGACAAAACGCAGATGGGAGTTACCCAGTAGATGTTCTTTGGGTTGATGAAAATGGAAATGTTGATACCGTTGCTGCGGGAACTCCGTTTTTTGCTAATACTACCACTAACTACTATACATTCAATTCCAGCCCTTATAATCCTGTAACTGCCAACTACACCGGTTGGGCAATGGAAAATGTTCCGGATTTCTATAGGAACTTCACGAATACCCCAAGCCCTTACGGTGCTGATACACTTCCTGGAGACGTTTTCGACAATAACCCAACCCTGGGATTCCTTATTAATGGGTCAATTCCACTAAGACAGCATCAGGGATTATACAATAGTGTTGGTACTCCTCATCGTGATTACTTGCATCAGATCAATGAGCAATGGAGGGTTTCTGCATTGGGTGTTATGGATATCAAAAGCCACTCACTCAAGTTTGGTTTTGAGTACGAACAAAGGATCATTCGTTCATACCAGGTCTCAACTCCAGGAATTTGGAATGCTGCAAGGGCCTCTGCTGAAAATGCCAATCCTCAGATTGAAGGTGCCATTTACACCATGGGACCCAATCAAGGAGGATTTGGTGGAATCACTACTCAAGATACCGCTGGGAACTGGGTAGCCAATGCCGCTAACTGGGGAGAATTTTACAATGGAGCATGGAATTTTGGTGTAAGATTTATCGATCAGGGAGGAACAAGTTTTGCCTCTGCATGGAAGCAAAGATTAGGTCTGGATCCATATGAAAAACTAAATGTTGATGGCTTGGATCCTTCTTCCATGTCCATGAGCGATTTCAATGCTGAGGAGCTTCAGAACTATGGTGGGGTTGGAAATCAAGCTGTTGCTTACCAAGGATTCACATATGACGGGGATTACAGCAGGGAAAACCCTGGTTTTGGCAGTTTCTTTGCTGATACATTGAACAGGCCAATCGGAGCATGGCAACCAAACTATGCTGCCTTCTTCGTTGAAGATAAGTTTGAGATCAGGGACCTGATCTTCCGTCTTGGATTAAGGATCGACAGGTATGATGTTAATGCCCCCGTACTGAAAGACAAATACTCTCAGGTTGGTCTGCAACTTGTGAACGAAGTACAGGATATCAATGACTTTAACGGAGGAAATTACGCAAGGCCGGGTACTGTAGAGGATGACTGGGTACTTTATGTAGACCAGGATCCTGCAAACGGTGGTAACAAAAGCCGCTATAATGTAATTGGATATAGAAGTGGTGATACCTGGTATGATGAGTTTGGATCTGAAGTAAGATCCGCACGGAATATCTCAGGTGGTAATCCAATTTATCCATGGTTTGACATCAGCACATATTCTGATGTTGAAAAGGCGATTTTTGATAGATACAAGATCACTGAGGATGCATTTGAGGATTATAGTCCGCAAATACAGGTTATGCCTAGGATCTCCTTCTCATTCCCAATTTCAGAGCAAGCACTTTTCTATGCCCACTACGATGTATTGGTTCAAAGGCCAAGCAGGAACAACGTAAGGACAGATCAGTACTTCTACTGGTTCAACAGAGGGGGCGGAACTATTAACAATGCAAATTTGAAACCTCAAAGGAATATCGATTATCAGGTTGGATTCCAACAAGTGCTTACAAGGTCTTCTTCCTTGAGGTTGGGTGCTTTCTACAGGGAATTTAAAGATCAGATCGGTATTGTACAGCTTGAAGGAGGTTATCCAATTGAGCAGTTCAATACATTTGAAAACATTGATTACGCCACTTCCAAAGGTATTACCATTGAATACGATCTTAGAAGGACCAATAGGTTGTCTATCAATGCTAACTACCAACTTGCTTTTGCAGATGGTACTTCATCGGGTGAGACAGCCAATACAAACCTTTTGAACCTTGGTGTTGATGCAAACCTTAGAACTCCAATCCCATTGAACTGGGATGAGAGACACCAGATCAAAGTGAATGTAGATTACCGTTTCAGGGATAAAGACGGAGGCAAGGTATTCGAGAACATGGGATTCAACCTTCAGGTCGTGGGCGTTTCAGGAAGACCATATACTCCTAGAGGAGGTCCAAAACTTTATTCAATTACCGATACAAGGAATGAGCCCATAGATGGTTCCGTTAACAGTTCACGGAAGCCATGGAACCTGAGGACCTCGTTAAGGATCGATAAGTCCTGGTTCTTCGGTAATCCTGAGGTAGGAAGCCGCAAGTCCTTGAATGTTTACCTATACGTTCAAAACCTACTTAATCTGGATAATATCCAAAATGTTTATGCTTGGTCAGGTGATCCTTTGAATGATGGATATCTGCAAAGTCAATCAGGTCAGACTTTCTTATCTAACTCAAGATATCCTGCCTCCTACTCCGATATGTACAACATTGCAGTTCGTAATCCTAACAACCTGGGTCTTCCTAGAAGGATTAGACTCGGAGCTGCCTTTAACTTTTAATAGAAACTATAATGAAGAGATTTTTAGCAACTTCTTTAGCCTTTTTAACAGTATACAGCACTCCGCTTTTTGCTGAGAGAAATACTGGAGTTACAGGCACGAGTACATCCAATGTGTCTTCTGTCCAGGTCAATTGTGAGCGTTCTCAGTCATCAGAGACGATTGAGATCAACAACGTTCGGACCATAGTAATGGCCGGAGGAGACATGTGGTGGACTGTCCTTGGTGCGGGTAATGCATTTTATGAGATACCTAAGAACGACGATCCCGATGCTCCTAAGAAGCACTCCCTGTTTGCCGGATCCATTTGGATCGGTGGTAGGGATCAGATCACCGGTAACCTTCTTGTACTGGCCAACACCTATCGTCAGAGTCATTACTCTATGTGGACCGGACCTCTTTATGAGGATAATCCAACGATCTCAGCAGAGGAATGTGCTGCCTGGGACCGTCACTTCAAACTGGACCGGGAGACCATTGAAGAGTTCATTTCCGATCATGAGAATGA
>JANQSY010000048.1 GCA_028279065.1 Cytophagales bacterium | reverse complement strand
AAACCTCCTTTGATCGTCAGGACTTACCACCTGAGCATGCTCGATCCTCCATCTCGGGTCTTCCTGATCTGCAAGGGTCTCTTCATAGATATTCAGAATGTTAAAATTGGCGGAATCACCAATTGCATGAGTATTCATTTGAAGTCCCAGATCCCTGATCATTCCTGCTAATCTTGAAACCGAATCCAGATCTGTCAACAAGAGACCTCTCCAGCCCTTTCTGTCGTAATAATCCTCTTTCAAACAAGCTCCCCTTGAGCCAAGTGCTCCGTCTGCATAAACTTTAATGGATCTAACCGTAAAGCCGGGCGTGATAACAGGCCCATTGCTTTTCAAAAATTGGAATTCCTTTTCTCCCGGATCTGACATCGCGTAGATCCTGATCTTCAGATCTCCTGACCTTGATAAGTCTTTCATCAGGAGCAGATATTTTTTCTCAAGCCCACAATCTGCCACATTTGTCAATCCAACTTCAAAACAGTTTTTCTGACCTTCATCCATTGCAAGCCTAAGGACCTCCTCAGAATCCTCAGGGATACTATCAGAAATCAGTTTCATTGCATTGTCGATCAGGACTCCTTGTAATTCCCCATCTGATAGTAGTAATTCTCCTCCTTCAACTGAACTGGAATTGCTGATGCCTGCGAGCTCAATCGCTTTTGAATTTGCCCATGCTGCATGGCCATCGACCCTCCTGAGGAAGATCGGAACATCTGGAAAAACCAAGTCCAGGTCGTTTTTATTTGGCATTTCTCCTCCCCAAAGAGTCTGATCCCACCCGCGGCCGAGGATCCAGGGCAGATCGGGATATTTCTGACGGTAAGCTTTTATTCTTTCAATACATTCTTCGACACTTTCAGCCCCCCTGAGATCCACCCGTAGCAGATTCTGAGAATAACCCAGGAAATGGGAATGGGCATCCATAAATCCAGGATATACGATCTTTCCAGCGAGATCAATTTCCTCCTCTGCTGAATACCTTTCTCTCAGATCCTCAAGCTTACCAACGAATACGATCCTTCCGTCCTTGATCCCGATTGATTCCGGATTTGGGTTTGCCTCATCAACTGAGTAGATTTTTCCATTATAAATAAGAAGATCAATTTTTTCCACAGGTTGACAATTTGAAATAATTCCCGCAAAGATCACAAGAAGGATTCTTGAAATTAGATTCATTTTTTCAACAGCTTTATTATTGCAGTCGTGGTAAAGGTAATTGAAAGAGAAGGAAAGAAATTCATCTGGGATCAGGTTCGAAAGAAGGAACTCAGCTACCAACCCGAAGAATTCCAAAGACAAAGATTGATCGAGTTGCTTTCAACGAAGTATGACTATCCATTATCGCTATTTTCTCTGGAGTCCGGGATCAATGTTCGTGATATGCAGAAACGTTATGATCTCGTGGTCTTCAACTCAGATGGAAATCCCTGGCTACTTGCGGAATGTAAATCAGAATCGGTCAAACTTGGTCAGGAAGCACTACTTCAGCTAAGCAATTACAACAGTAAGATCAAAGCACCGGTTTTGATCCTTTTCAATGGTGTGGATCTGTATTGCTGGGGGATAAATAAAAAAGGGGAATACCAACAGCTCGCCGATATCCCCCCTTATTCTTCAAAGTATTGTTAGTTCAGGAAATCATCTACAGGATGGTAATCAAGTCCGAATGCATCGGCTACCCCTTTATATACCACTTTCCCATCAATGATATTCAGGCCTAATTTGAGCTCTTCACTCTCTGAACAGGCTTTTTTCCACCCCTTATTAGCCAGATCGATCGCATAAGGAAGTGTGGCGTTGGTCAACGCCAGGGTAGAGGTGTAGGGTACTGCACCGGGCATATTCGCGACACAATAATGGGTAACCCCATCAACTATGTAAACAGGATCCTGGTGCGTGGTAGGTTTGGATGTTTCGAAGCACCCTCCCTGGTCAATAGCCACGTCGCAGATCACTGTTCCGGGTCTCATCTCCTTAAGCATATCCCTGGTTATAAGCTTCGGGGCCTTGGCTCCATGGATCAGGACAGCACCGATGACAAGATCATGATCCAGGCTAAGCTCCCGAATGGAATATTCACTTGATTTCAGGGTCTTTACGTTTGCCGGCATCACATCATCCAGATACCTAAGCCTATCCAGGCTTAAGTCAAGGATAGTTACATCCGCACCCAGACCGGCAGAAGTCG
>JANQSY010000040.1 GCA_028279065.1 Cytophagales bacterium | reverse complement strand
GGGATCTATTCGAATAAGAGTTTCCTGGTCTTTTCTTTTAATTGGGATTGGAAGAATTCAACGAATTGCTCTTCCGAGAATGAGATCTCAAAGTTCTTTCCCTTTTCCCCTATCCTGAAGCTTTTTGCTCCCAACCTCGTGTCGATCTCAAATGCTACGTCCTTGAGAGTTTTGGAAACCTCTTCCTTGAGTCTTTTTTCGACTTCCTTATCAAGCTCAGCAGAGATCTTGACCACAAAGCCTTTTTCAGCATCAAGGTTCTTGGCCATTTCCATGAATAACCCTGATAAGAACTTTGGGTCTGAGAATAGCTCGGCTGTTGGCTTGTGAAGCGCCTGGAAGATCACCAGCTCACGGACCTTATTTCGAACTTCTTCTATGCTATGCTGAGCGGTCAACCTCAGCTCGGATTGTATGATCTTTCCCTGGTTATCTGCGTGGGCTTTTCCTTTCTCCACGATCTCTTCTGCCTCCTTCTTGGCCTTGGTTATTATCTCCTCGGCTTCCTTCTGGGTTTTACTGATCAGTTCTTCGGCTTCTATCTGGGCTTTCTGTATGCCCTCCTGATAGATTTTTTCGGCCAGAACATTGATATTTTCCATAAATCAGACTAAAAAATAGATGGCGAATTTACTATAATTATCAGGCTTTTTAGGCCCTTAAAGCTTTCTTGATTCATAATTTTCGGCGAGGCTCAGAACAGGGATTTTCGCTATTCCGGCCATTTTTTCCGTTAGGCTTTCATGGAAGATGTCCACAATAGGATTTCTATGCAATGGAATCAATCCAATCAGGTCTATGTCGAAGGTTTTGCAAAACTTTTTCATTCCATTTTCCACACTTCTATCAACCTGAGTATCAAAAGTAATGTTCACCTCCCCTCCTGATAAATCAAGGATCTTCTTTTCAAGTTTCTTTCTTGCCTTGTCGGGCGGCTCATTATGGGCTAGTACTTCGAAAATATAAAGCTTGGCATTGAGCATCTTTGCAAACACCAGCATTGGTTCGACAGCTTCGATTGGAAACTTAGCATGGAACTTCATCGCTAAGGCAAGTTTTTTTGACTTGGTTACATCGGCCCCATCGGGTAAAACCAGAATGGGCCCTTTCAGGGCATGGATCAGGTTTTGTGTCTTGCTTCCGAGTACCAGATCTATCCCGCTTGTGCCATGCGTGGCACTTATTATCAGGTCGATCTTCTTTTTTTGGATCAGGTCGATGATCTTTTCATCCGAAATGCCAGCAAAAAGGAATATCTCGTTTTCGATCTTTTTGAATTCCTTGAATCCGGAAACGATTCTAGAATACTTTTTCTTTAGCTCCTTCGTCTTATGTTCGAATAAACCCTTGTTGTGGACAGCGGTTGATTTCTTACCTGCATGAGGCCTTTTGTATGAATGGAATGCAAATACCTTAGCCCCGAGTTTGAGGGCAATCTGCCCTGCCTGCTCAAGGGCTCTCAACGACCTCGGCGAGAAGTCGATGGGCACAAGGATTTCTTCTAGTTTGTACATTTTTATCTCCCTAAAAATCCCCTTTTTCTTGGGAAAAATATCTGATGAAAATTCTTTTGTTCAATGATAATAATCAACTTGGAAAGTTCCACATAAAACGTAATTTGGAGCGATTTGGAACCGATTTTTAAGAATATTTTAGTCGTCCTAAATAACCATAGTGACGACCAGGCTGTCCTTCATGGACTCAAGGATTTTCTGAAGGAGGATCCGGACCATGAAAAAGTGTTGTTTGCCCATGTGCCTGAAGACCTGAACCTCCCCCATATCCGATTCAATGCTGTTGGGTTTTCAGAGAAAAAAGTCCTGACTGCTTTGGAAAACTCCCTTTCGAAAAAGATAAGAAGCAGTCTTGGCGAGGATTTTGATTTTGACCTAATGGTCTCCGAAGGGCACCCTGTAAATGACCTTGTCAAAATAGTGATCAAGGAGGAGATCGACCTTGTGATACTCTCCACCCATGATGACAATGAGGGTGGATTGAACAACCCCCAGTTTGTTCGGCATAGCCCCTGTTCGGTATTGATGCTCAATAGGGTAAGGTCCTTGAAGTTCTCTCGCATTCTGGTTCCTATCGATTGCTCCCACCATAGCCAGTTCATATTGAACAAGGTTCTTCTTGCATCGCCCCGAAGAAAGGATTCCCAGGTTCAGTTCCTTCATGTTTTTCCAAGGCCCAGTGCTTTTTATGAAAGCGGAATGAACTTCGATGATTTTGCCAAGATCGCAGGAAAGTCTGCCAAAGAGGAGGTTGACAGCTTCCTTTCTCAAATCGACCTTGGAGAATTGAACTATAAATCGGATGTGGTGATGGATCCCGGCCATAATATTGCCAAGACCATCGTTGATGATGCCCGCAAAGAAGGGGCGGATCTCATCATAATCGGTTCAAAAGGAAAGACCGGACCTGCCACCATGCTGTTGGGAAGCGTCACTGAAAAGATCCTCAACTACTCCAATGACATACCAGTATTGATCGTAAAAGATTCCAAACAAGAGATCAACCTGATATCTGCCCTCAAAAAGGTCTGATCAGAAATCCAGTATATAACTCAATACCGGCACAAGCCCCGACATAGGGTCAAAAACAATACTATTCTGCCAGGGGTCATAGAATGGCCTTTTTGGATTTGTCCTGTTGGTCAGGTTTTGGATATCCAGTGAGAGCCTCCAGGAATATTTCTCCCGGTTCTTCCTGAATGCAGCTCTCAGGTCGATCCTGAAATAATCCGGGTTTTGCTCTGTGAACTGGCTGCTTTGATCCAGAACCTCCCAACCTGTGGCTCGAGAGAGGCTGTCATCGATGGGGGTATACCTGAGCCCGCCTCCCCACAGGAATCTAGCTCCCACTTCTATTGCCCTTTCCCTTGAGAGAGCCCATTCCTTTCCTGTAGTCAGGTTGATATTATAATTGCTGGCAAAAGCGGTATTGAAGGTCACCTCTTGTCCCAGGTATTCTGTGCTGTATTCACTTTGATAAAGGGAGGATGAAAGGATGAAAAAGAATCGGTTGGAAAAGCTTTTCTCAATGGTGATCTCAACCCCGTAATTCTGACCTGTACCGTCGTTGTTCATTTTTTGGGTATAGAAATCGTCCCCCTGGTTGATCAGGCTGTAGCTGCTGAATGAATCTGCCGCCACCGGCACATTGAAAAGCTGTTGGAAATAAGGTTCAATTCTCACATGAAAGGTATTGCTTGGAAAGAGATCATAGGCCAGGGCAAAGTGTAGGGATTTGAACAATCCCAGATCCTCATTCTGTTTTTGATAGCTTGTCACCCCTCCGTTTACGGTTCTGGCAATACTTTCATAGGATGTGAATGGCAAGATCATACTATGTAATCCGGTTGCAAAACCGATCTGGTTCTTTTCATTCAGCAAATACTTGACACCCACTCTGGGTTCGGAAACGAACTCATTGGTCTTCGAGAAATACAGCCAATGCACACCATAATTGAATATGGTCCTTGTTCCAACTTTTTGGTTCGCCTGGATGTAGGGTTGAACCGATAAAGGAGTACCACTTCCATTGATCCTTACATAATCAGTCCCCAGGGATTCCATCCCAAGCTTCGAATACACATCATAGAAATGGATGGATAGCTG
The DNA here is from genome assembly GCA_028279065.1 of Cytophagales bacterium. GTDB lineage: Bacteria > Bacteroidota > Bacteroidia > Cytophagales > CCMP332 > JANQHS01. Next base: position 37,786 of record JANQSY010000040.1, on the reverse strand, counting down.
AACACCGGTCTTGATGCTGAGCCTAGGATTGGCCTTGTAGTTCAATGAGGTCATAAGGTTGGCCCTTCCATTCAGGAAACTCTCGTCCTTCATTCGATAGATATTCCCATCAGAGCTTAGGGTGTCCTCTGTCCACTTCACCTCATTGGCCCCAATCATAATGGTGGAATAGAGGAAGGATCTTTTATTGATCAACCAGGTATGGGTCATACCGATGTTTCCCAACTTGGTCGGGTAATCATAGGCTCGGGTATCATTGAAACTCTCCCATTCGTTCGGGTCCTCCACAGACGTTTTTTGTTCCCGGCTCAACCCTGCAAGTCCGAAAACAGTGAGCTTATGCTTATCGGAAATGGGGAAGGATAAATTGAAGGACAGGTCCTGAAAAACATTTTCGACATTAGGCCCCACCACCCTTACTCCCAGAGCATTCAAAATACCCAAGGTTGAATACCTGTAATTGAATACATAGGAACTCCCTTTTTTCTTCCTTGAAAAAGGGCCTTCGGTTGCAAAATCTAATCCCAGCATTCCGGCCTGAATCCTGTACTCCCTGTTTTCGCTGTTTCCCTTTCGAAAGCGCAGGTCCATGATCCCGCTGAAGGCATTGCCATATTCGCCCGGGAAGGCAGAGGTAATGAAATCCGAGTGCCCAAGGACATAGATGCTAAGGGAACTTAAGCCTCCACCACTGGATGCACGATCAGCAAAATGATTGGGATTTGGGATCTCTGCACCTTCAAGTTTCCAACTCATCCCAATGGCCGAATTCCCTCTGATGATCATTGTATTTTCATTATCCTGGGCTCCCATTTGTACCCCGGGAAGGCTCATTGCCATTCTACCCGGATCATTGATGGAGCCGGCGTACCTCTGGGTTTCCTCCACGGCAAAGGATCTTGCGCTCAAGGTGGTGAATTCATTATCCGCAAAGTAGTCCGGCCTATGGCCCTGGATAACCACCTCTTCTCCCTGAAGAGCCTCCTCCGACATTTGGATGAGGATAACCAACTCCTTTGCGGAGGTCAGTTCCTGAAAGTCTATCCTCCATTCCTTGAATCCGATGAACCTGCATTCCAGGTCATACCTGCCTGGAGAAAGCCCCTCGATAAGGAATTTCCCATTCATGTCAGATATTCCTCCTTTGATCAGACTATCTCCCTTTAGGACCGTTATCGCAGCACCAGGTAGGGGTTGTTGGGTCCCCTTTTCTGTTACCGTGCCCCGAATGCTTTGTGTTGGCTGTGCCTGGGCAGTAAATGAAAGAATCAGAGCGAGAGCAAATCCTGTATTTCTCAATCGGGTTGAAAACACTACTTTCCAGGTATTCTTGCATGGAATTCCATCGAATGGTTAAATTGGACTTGAGTGCACATGGAATTATCCTGCCAAACCAATCTAGCCAAAATTATTTTATTGATGCTTTTCCTTTCATTGGGCAGCTGCGGGGAGAGCGAGGATGTTTCGAATGCCGATTCCTCAGAAGACCTATCTGAGATCCTGCCCGATCCGGTGGATTTTGACCTTGATAGGATCAAGGAAAGGGGAAGCATAATCGCCTTGATCGATAACAATTCCTTCAGCTATTTCCTGTATAAGGGGAAGCCCATGGGATTCGAATATGAGCTCCTGGCTACCATGGCAAATCGACTCGGGGTCAAGCTTGAGATCATAGTGGAAAAGGATCTGAATAGACTTTTTGAAAGGCTTTTGAATGGAGAAGGGGATGTCATCGCCCACAATCTTACTGTCACAAGGGATAGAAAAAAATTCATAGACTTCACCGACCCCTTCATTTATACAAGGCAGGTACTTATTCAACGCAAACCCGGAGGATGGAAGACCATGAAAGCCCATGAGATCGAGAAGGGATTGATCAGAAATGCTGTGGACCTGATCGGAAAAGAGGTTGTGGTCAGGCGTAGATCATCCTTTTACAACCGCTTGGTCAACCTCTCTGATGAAGTTGGAGGAGAGATTCAGATCGTTGAATCCGAACCCGGCGTCGAGACTGAAGAACTGATCGAAAGGGTTGCGACTGGAATGATCGATCTCACCATTGCCGATAAGAATGTAGCCAGTATGAGTTCCGGAATTTACAGGGAGATCGATGTGAAAACCGAGCTGACCACGGACCAACAGATCGCCTGGGCGGTAAGACCCAATGCCGAAAACCTCCTCAGAGAACTGAACAGCAATCTAAGGATTCTGAAAACAGGACCGATCTTCAATGTTCTCTATAAGAAATACTTCAGTCCGGGAAATATTCAGAGATACAAGGAAGAGCATTTCAAAGATTCGATCAAGGTGATCTCTCCCTACGACGGTTTGATAAAGGAATATGCAGGAAAAGTGGAATGGGACTGGAAGCTGCTCACAGCACAGATCTATCGGGAGTCCAGGTTCCACCCAAAAGCCAGATCCAACCGGGGAGCCCTAGGACTTCTGCAGGTGATGCCGGCAACAGGCGAACAATATGGGGTTAGTGCAGCCAATCTTTTCGATCCTGAAAAGAACCTGTTGGCCGGGACCAAGCACATCGAATTCTTAGCGGACATTTGGGCTGAAAAGGTCCCCGACAGCCTTGAAAGGTTAAAGTTTGTTCTTGCATCCTATAATGTTGGCCAGGGCCATGTATTGGATGCCCGTAGGCTTGCCTCAAAATATGGGGATGATCCGGAGGTTTGGGATGGAAATGTAGCTGAATGGATAAAGAAGAAATCCTACCGGAAATATTATACGGATCCCGTGGTCCAATTCGGTTATTGCAGGGGGATAGAGCCTTATCTCTATGTCCAGGATATCCTCGAGCTGCATAAGATCTATTCTCAGTTGCTCAACCCTATCCATTTCTAAAAAAAGATCCCCCGAAAGGAAAGATCCTCCCGGGGGATTCTGATCTACAGCTTTTTGGGATCAGGCCCCTGCTGGCACCGGCTTAGGCTGGGTCTTGGCAGCGGAAGCTTCCTTGGCAAGGTCCTTTCTACTGGTTTCCAATACAACCGGAGTTGCGATGAAAATCGACGAGTAGGTTCCTATCATTACTCCGATGAAAAGCGCAAAAGAAAACCCTCTCAGAGCTTCTCCACCAAATACCAGAAGCACCAGGATCACCAGCAATGTGGTCAAAGAGGTGATCACTGTTCTGTTCAGAGTTGAGTTGATCGAGTTGTTCAGAGTAACCGCCACTTCGGGATGGTAATGTTCCCTGAGGTATTCCCTCACCCGGTCAAATACAACCACGGTATCATTGATGGAATAACCGATTATGGTTAGCAGGGCCGCGATGAATACCTGGTCGATCTCGAAGGCCACCCCAAAGGCTCTCGCGATTGCAATGGCTGAAAAAACGATCAGCACATCATGGAACAGTGCGACCACCGCACCCAATCCGAATTGCCATCTCCGGAATCGAACAAGAATGTAAAGGAAGATGACCGCCAGAGAGAACACTATGGATTCTAATGCTGTGCTTTTGATATCATCAGCTATGGTTGCTCCGACCTTAGTTGAGCTAAGGATCTCAGGCTCCAGGTCCTGAAAACTGGATAATCCCGAATTCAGGGCTCCAAGAACCGTTGCATCTGCTTCCTCTGATTCATCATTGACAAGATATCCGGTTGTGATCTTGACAGTATTGTTTGAACCATATGTCTTGACCTCAACCGCCTTGTCCTCGAAGTCATCGGACAAAGAAGAACGAATGTCAGAAGCAACCACAGGTTGGTTGAACTGGACCACATATGATCGTCCACCCGTGAAATCCACACCAAGGTTCAGGCCACCCTGGGCATAGATCAAACTCATTCCTATCACGATCACAATCCCGGAAAGGATATAGGCCATTTTTCTTCTTCCTATAATATTGAGATTCGAGTTTGCGAGGAATCCCCTGGAGATCCCCGTTACGAAGCTGATCCCGCTTTCCTTGTTCTTCTTGGTCATCCGCTCTACGATAACCCTGGTAATGAATACCGCGGAGAAAAAGGAACATGCGATACCTATCATAAGGGTCACTGCAAATCCTTTAACCGGACCTGAACCGAAGGAATAAAGGATCACACCTGTCAAGAAGGTGGTTACATTGGAGTCAATGATAGAGCTGAATGCCTTATCATACCCCATTTTTATGGCATTGAGAAGACCTCTTCCGCCCCTCAATTCTTCCCTGATCCTCTCGAAGATCAGCACGTTTGCATCAATCGACATACCGATGGTTAGAACGATACCCGCAATACCTGGAAGAGTCAATGCAGCATTTAGCTGGGCAAGGATCCCCAGGATAAAAAAGATATTGATCAAAAGAGCAAGGTCTGCAACCCCACCACCCTTGTTGTAATACATCATCATGAATAGGATGACAAGGACCAATCCTGCCAGAATAGAGAACACTCCCTGACGTATCGACTTGTCTCCTAGTGTAGATCCCACAACTGCCTCTTCAACTATCCTTGCGGGAGCAGGAAGTGCTCCAGCCTTAAGGACATTTGCAAGGTCCTTTGCTTCCTCAAAGGTGAAGTTCCCGGTGATCGAAGACCTTCCGCCGGGGATCTCTCCCTGGACCGTTGGTGCCGAATAGACCCGGTTGTCAAGGACTATAGCGATCTTCCTGTCCACGTTCTCCCCGGTAAGTCTTTTCCATTTTTTTGCGCCTTGGGCGTTCATTGCCATTGCGATCTCATAGCCCCTTCCATCCTGGGCGATATCATGCCTGGCATCCGTGATCACATCTCCCTCCAAAGGTGCCTTTCCTTTTCTACCTATTCTTATAGGGAACAGTTCGAAATAGTCGGTAACCTGCTCTTCCGTTCCAAGTGCTTTGACCGACCACAGGAAGGTAAGGTCTTTGGGGAAGAACGATCTGACCTTTGGATCACTCAGATACTTGTTCACCTTCATGGTATCAGAACCAGCGAAGATCAGTTGACCCTGTTGGGTGACTCCGGTGAGCAAAATGGAGTATTCTGTGGGTGCAGCAGCCGAATCGCTGGATGCGGTCGAAGTATCATCAATAAGAGCCAGATCATCGGCTGAGGAGCCAGTATCCCCTTGGGGACTCAGGTCATCTACCGGTGACAGGTCGTCAACCAGCGGTTCCGGTTCAAGGCTCAGGTCATCGGAACTTTCATCCACTGGGTCCAAAGACTCAACCGGTTCCAGTGATAGAGCATCCAAGCCGCCTCCAATATCGCTGGTATCTTCTCCAGCGGCCAGAGCCTTTTCTGCTTTTTCCTTTTCGATGATGTAATCATTTGCCTGAACCAGGAAGTCCAGGAACTCATTGGGTTCGAATACCTCGTAGAACTCGAGTTTTGCAACACTCTGGAGGTAATTCCTTACCCTGCTCGGGTTCTCAACCCCAGGCAATTCCACCTGTATTCTTCCGGTTCCTTCCAGCTTCTGAATATTTGGCTGGGTCACACCGAATTTATCGATACGAGTCCTCAAGATGGTATAAGTCCGGTCAACCGCGTCATTGATCTCGGAACGAAGAACTTTCAGCACCTCTTCATCCGTACTTTGGAAGCTGATCCTATCCTTATTGGCGGTATTCGAAAAGATCTCAGACAATCTTCCATCTGGTTTGATCCTTTGATAGGCTGCGTAGAACAGGTCAAGGAATTCCTCCTGGCTGTTTCTTTGCTCTGCCCGGGCCTCGTTTATGGCCTGCAGGAATTCGGGTTCCAGATTGTTTCCGGCCATCGCCTTCAGGATCTCTATAGGAGAGACCTCAAGGACAACATGCATCCCACCCTGAAGGTCAAGTCCAAAGGCTAGCTCTGTTTGCTTAACTTCCTTCAGGCTGAATTCGATCCCCGCAAGATTATAGACCGGTTCCGCCCAAAGCGAATCCAGGTAGCGTTGTTTTTTGGTGAAGTCCTGGTTCCCCTGGACATCTGTTGAATATGCTGTGGCGTCCTTGGCAACATTTCTGGAAACAAATGTGAAGGACAGATAATAGATACAAAGTAGTGTGACCACCAGGGTCAAGGCTACTACAAAACCTTTATTTTTCATTTTATTATTTTTTCTAAGAAGCTGTTAATTGGAATGATCCGGGCTTTCCCGGAATGGCTGGATTTAAGATCCTCCAGCCCAGAGAAAATGCTTTGCCTAGGGGGCGTTTCTCGAAATGATCTGTCGAAAAAGGGTCAGATTCCTTGGAACAAGAAAATCCCGGATCCTGAATTCATGGCTGACACTCTGAAAGTTTTCGAGGGTAACAAAGGTCAGGATCCCTGATTGCCAGGTCTTTGGAAAAAAATGAAAGACCTGAAAAACCGCCTCATAGCTCAGGGAGACATTTAACTCTTCCTTTTCATCTCCTGCATCTTCGGTTTCACCTTGCTCAATTGGACCCTTCAACTCTTCTCTCAGCTCCATGTCTGGAGCAAGGGTATTAGCCGAGGAGATGCCAAAGAGCAAGACTGCAAAAAAGGCTATAAGAAAACGATTGGTCACTTGTTCAGAAATTGACCCACAAAAATTGGGAGGGCAAAAGTACTAAAATTTTATCCCGGAGACCTCTTTGACTAAATGTTCATTAGGGCCTCAAGGAATTTCATCACCTTGCCCTTGTTCTTGTTCACCAACACGGGGATGGAATAATTCCTTTGGATCAGCTTTTCGGCAAGGGAGCCCAGAAAGAAAGCTGCCGGATCACTTCTTCCCTTAGAGCCAATGGCGATCAGGTCTGCATCCTTTTCCTCAGCGGATTCCATGATCTCATCAGAGGCATCATGACCCTTGTCCAGCCGGTAGATCACCTTATCGGAGAGGGTTTCGAGTTCGGAATTTTTCAGGAACTCATTCATTTCCCCTGTCGCATTTCTAAGCATGATCTCAGCAAACTCTTCAAAGGACTTTCCGGTCTTTGTGTATCCGGTGGGTACAGAATAGACATTTTCCAGCATCAATTCGGCATCGAGAGGACCGGAGAAGCCCAGGACCGTTTTTAGGCAATGTTCTGAATCAACGGAGAAATCAACGGGAACAAGGATTTTCTTGATGGGCAACCTCGCACCCTCAGTGACTATCAGAACCGAAGATCTGGCTGCCCTTCCAACCTTGCTGGGGACCACACCGGCTCCATTTTCATTCCTTTTTTTCCCTAGTATCAGCAGGTCTGCTTCCTTAATCCTCACCCATTTCAAAAGTTCGGTCTCGGGGTGCCCTTCCTCCACCTTGAATTCAATTTCGGCCTTGCTGTCCAAAAAATGCCCATTGATCTCATCGATCATCTCCTTTTCAAAGGTCTCATCAAGGGGGGACATCAGATCGGGATAATCCTTAACCAGCTGTCCGGGCAATTGAAGGTTTCTTGCCACATGGATAAAGGTGATGTGCTCAAAGCCGATCACCTTGTCCAGATAAGCTGCGTAGGGGATCAACTCCTTGTCAAGGTCACTGAGATCCAGCCCGACGATTATCCTTTTGAATTCCTCCATTTTCTATAAAAAGGCAAATTATTCATTCGGCTTTAATAATCATAGGCCTGTAAATATTTACTGGTTTTTCCACTACACTGACAGGCTGTCAGATTCAACTGTTAAAAATTCAAATGGAACAGGGTTTGAGAGGGGCTTGAAAAAACTATCAGAAAAATGCAGGAGAAAGGAACGATCAGCATACATACGGAAAACATCTTTCCGATCATCAAAAAGTTTCTCTATTCGGATCATGAGATCTTTTTGAGAGAGCTGGTCAGCAACGCACAGGATGCAAGCCAGAAGATCAAAAGACTCGCCTCCCTTGGGGAGTACAAGGATGAACTTGGGGAACTTTTGGTCGAGGTCAGTGTGGATAAGAAGAAAAAGACCATCACCGTTTCAGACCGTGGTATCGGGATGACCGCGGAAGAGATCAAGAAATACATAAACCAGATAGCCTTTTCAGGCGCGGAGGAGTTCATAGAGAAATTCAAGGATGCCAAGGATGCCCAGGAGATCATCGGAAAGTTCGGTCTTGGGTTTTATTCCGCTTTCATGGTTGCCGACAAGGTTGAGATCGACTCCTTGAGCTATCAGGAAGGTTCAGAGCCTGCTCATTGGATCTGCAAGGGAGAGACCGAATTTGAGATCAAAGACGGTAAACGCAAGGAAAGGGGTACGACCGTAATCCTGCATTTGAACAAGGACAGTGAGGAATTCCTGGAAGACAATCGTATCCAGACCATCCTAGACAAGTATGGTAAGTTCCTCCCAATTCCGATCAAGTTCGGAACCCGGGAGGAGAGCAAGGAAGACGGCAAGGATAAGGATGGGAATCCCGAGTACAAGAGCATCAAGGTCGATAATATCATCAATGATACCAGCCCGATCTGGACAAGGTCTCCAAACGAGCTTAAGGATGAAGACTACCTGAAGTTCTATAAGGAGCTCTACCCATTTTCGCCGGATCCATTGTTCTGGATCCATTTGAATGTGGATTATCCATTCAATCTGACCGGGGTTTTGTATTTCCCAAAGGTGAAAAATGAACTGGAGCTTCAAAGGAATAAGATCCAGCTTTATAGCCGTCAGGTCTTCATCACCGATGAGGTCAAGGATGTGGTTCCTGAGTTCCTTTTGCTATTGCACGGTGTGATCGACAGCCCTGATATCCCATTGAATGTCAGCCGTAGCTATTTGCAAAGCGACGCCAATGTCAAAAAGATCAACTCCTACATCACCAAAAAGGTGGCGGACAGGTTAAATGAGATGTTCAAGGAAGACCGCAAAAACTTTGAGGAAAAATTTGCTGACATTGAGCTCTTTGTGAAATATGGGTTGGTGTCTGAGGAAAAATTTGATGAAAAGGTAAGGGATATCACTATGGTCAAGAACCTGGAGGATAAGTGGTTCACCTTGAAGGAGTATGGTGAATTGGTAGGCCCCTCCCAGACGGACAAGAACAAGGAGGTGGTTTGGCTTTATTCAACCGATGCCGAAGCACAGCATTCATACATCGAAAGCGCAAAAAGAAAAGGATATGATGTGTTGATCCTCGACGGGGTTCTGGACAATCATTTTGTTCAGCATATCGAAGCCAAGCTGGAAAAGACCAGGGTCAAGAGGGTAGATAGCGATCCCATGGATAAGCTTATTGAGAAGGAGGAGAAGCTGGAAAGCGCATTGAATGAAGATGATTCCAATAAGCTGAAGGAGGTTTATGAGGGGATCATCTACAACAAGCTTTATACCGTCCAGGTGGAAAGTCTGAGTCCTGATGAATTACCGGTGAGCATCACCCAGAACGAGTTCATGAGGAGGATGAAGGAAATGCAGAAGATGGGTGGAGGAGGCATGATGGCCTTCGGTGATATGCCAGAGAGCTTCAATGTGGTCGTAAATTCCAATCACCCTTTGAATTCTGAGGTGTTGAATAATGCAAAAACAGGCAAGGAATTAGGCAAACAGGCATTTGATCTGGCCTTGCTGGGGGTTGGATTATTAAAAGGGGAAGGATTAACCGGTTTTATCAATAGATCTTTGGAGATCCTTGCTGGAAAAAAACCCTCAACGGCAAAAAAAGCCGCAAAAACCACAAAATCGACAAAAACTACTTCAAAGACAGCTAAGAAAAAGCCCGAAGCGGCAAAAAAGTAGTCTAAAAGCCTTTTTGTAGATAATTCCCGTCGTTCCAGATCATTGAGAATGACGGGATTTTTTTTGTTCTGTTCCAAATATTGGAGGCTTTATAAACCCAGAACCCCTGTTCACAAAAAGGATTTGGCAAAAACCGCCTCGAATCACCTTTTTTAAGGAAGTTCTGCTTTATGCTACGCCAAATAGGCCAACAACTGTTCGAATCCTTGGCTCAACCGGAGAAGCCTGTTGAGAAAGAGTGGAGGTTTGTGGTCGATCCCAGCCCTACTTATAAAATATTGAATGTGGAACTCCACCACAGCACTGATGAGAGATTCGCCATCGCCTTCGAGATCTATAATGAAGAGGGCAGAATTGAAGTCGGCAGGATGATGGGCGTAGGCAGTCATGAAATTGAAGTGTCCGGTCTCAGACCGGGTATCTATGTTGCCAAGGCTTGGGGTCCTGTTGGAGACCCAATGGTATATCGATTCATAAAGCATTAGGGGCTATGTTTCTTAGTTGATTTGAAAGCCCCTTACATGCATGGTCGCCCAACCCATCCTGTTTCAGGATGGCGTTGGGTTTTTTGTTTCCTGCTTGAATCACAAAAGGATGATGTTCAAATTCATAATTGCCTAGGGCTCGTTCAAATCTGAGCTTGCTCATAAACCAAAACCCCTTGCTCATGCCGAGAAGGCCGCTGTTCACAAACTATGATCTGGTTTTATACGGGTAATATACTTCTTGCTCGTCTATTTTTTATGGTATAAGAAAATCTATTGATGATGAAACTATCCTTTTTTTTCCTTCTCCTTTTTATTATTAATTCGGTAACAGCTCAGGAGTTTTTTGAATCCACGGGAAGTGGAGGTTCGCATGTCACTTCGGATTTAAAGCACCACCGCGATTACAATATTGGCATTAATGCCTGGGGATCATCCGTTATCACACACCCGCTTCATATTTTTGGAAGAAGAAATACCGCGGTAAATGATATTGGCATACTCAGATTTGAGTTTGACGATAGCGACCAAGTCGGGTCTGATGGGGTATATTTTTGGGATATTATTGGAAAAGAGTCTTTGATTTTTTCCTATGATATTCAAGGAACTTTGAACCCTGTCTTAGAATTGGTCCAGCCACTTACCGGGGCAGAAACCCCTCCCGAAATAGTTATTCATACCCCAATTGTTTCTCCAAATGGAAACAGGAGTTTTGGCTTCAACGGAACTACTGAATATTTCATAAAGACAGGGTCTGGCTCTTCAATGGGATCATTTTACCAAAATGACGAGGGGGAGTTCATCTTTGGTTCGGAACTGTTAGATCCATCATCTGTGCAGGTCCATGGTGAGCTGTTCCTTTCGGGGAAAGCAACAGTGAACGAAATTGAAGTTGTTGATCCGGTTCCAATGCCTGATTATGTCTTTGAGGAATCTTATGAAATGATGAGCATCTCTGAAATAAATGATTATATAAAAAATAACAAGCATTTGCCCGGAGTTCCGTCTGCCTCCCATTTCTCTAAAAATGGATACAATGTCTCTGAGATGGATAGAATGTTGTTGGAGAAAATTGAAGAATTAACGCTTTATATAATTCAACTTGAAGAACAATTTAAAGCATTAAAATAGGTTCTATTATTTCTTGCTAATTTAATTTCATTTATTATGAAAGGGTTGAATAAGATTCTTTTTGTAGTTGCATTTTTGTTTTTGTTTTCAGCTTCTTATGGACAACTAGATAAGTTTTTTGTTGGTATTGGAGTAATGGATTTTGCAAACCCTAATTTTGTTTCCCAGGCGGATCAAGCTTATAATGACCCTGCTGTGGGATTAGATGCACTTTATCTACAAAGCCTTGCGGACCTTAATTTTAATTTGATTATTCCATATAATCATCTGACTCAAAATGGCACTCAATGGGTTGCCAATTCTCATCCTCCTAGTTTAGGTTTTTTAGACAGAGCTCATGGTCTTGGAATTGATGTAATCTTGGTTTGTCCTGAGGTGGGGTTTGATTCAAAAAATCCTTTGCCAAGTGGAGTTCATTCCAATGTTGTTGGTGCATTAAATTATTACTCAAATCATCCTGCGGTACTGGGTTGGAGTATTACTGATGAACCAGATTTAGTTGATATTTGGTTAATAAGTGATTATGCTGATACAATCTCAAAGTACTATCCGCAAAAAATCAGATATGTAAATAATTACGGAATTTTTCATGAACCTGACGATAACTTACCAAAATATACAACTGCAGCCATTGATCGACTCTCCAATGGACTAAATCAATTGATTGATAATGCAGCAATTAATTTGGTGTCCACGGATGCTTATCCTTTTCGAAATATTGAAAGAAATGATAGTTTTTATACAAGATACTTTCAGGAATTGCATGCATTATCAAAAATATCTAACCAAAAGGGGATAGATTACTTTCATGTGTTTACAGCTTATGGCTCAAATGGGGGAACTATTCTTCCATTAAATTTTGAAGAAGCCTCCTACCAGATCTTTTCTAGCTTAGTATATGGGTCCAAGGGTTTGTTTTATTGGGCTAGGGAAAGGCAAAATTCTGGTTGCAAACTTCATTACTACCAAAATTGCAATTCGGCTGTTGATCTAGGAGATAATAGGTGGGACACCAAATTAACTTCAAATACTAAAGAAGAAATTTCTGATCTTCATAAGAAGCTCCTTGAAGTGGGTAGTGTTTTATTTGATCTAAAATACAAAGGTGCATACCATTTTTCGGAATGGTCGGGAAGAATGGATGAAAATGGATTGGATTTTGAGGAACCATTGTTTAATGATATGTTGGTTTCAAGCCCTGATACGAATCAAGATGATTTTTTTGATAATTACATTACAAATAAATATTTTGATTTGAGTGCTCCAATCGACCAAGTAACTGGATCACTGGATCATATAGTTATATCCTTGATGGAGGATAGTAAGGGTGATCATTATTTCTGGTTATTTAATAAAAGCCTACATGACAGTAAAGAAATTCAAGTCAACTTTAACAATGATTATGGAATTGTGGATATTCTTGACAAAGAGGTTTATGACTTTGACGATTCGCACCTAATTGAATTGAATAAGGCCGAAGGAAAATTATTTCAATTCAGTTATTTTAATGTTCCATATGGAAATCTATGTAATGCTTCAGTTTCCACTTCAATAAGGGATATCTTTGGCTCAAACATGACCATTGCTGGTCCCAACTGTGATGTTGATTATTGGAGTGGAGCGGATGTAGAGCATTATGCGATAGACTTTAGCATTCAGGAGAATTTACATGCACATAAAGGAAGTCATGTTGTTTTCAGGGTGTATGATCCTACACCAAGCCATTTAAGGCATGGGATATTCAAGAATGAAGTGACCGAAGAGAAAAATTCAACGAGTTTTGATCTGTATCCAAATCCTGCAACTTCAAAGGTCACCGTTAGAACAATTGGTGAGATGTTCCCAAGGCAGGTGCAGATTTTGAATCATTTGGGTGAAAACCAAAGAACCGTTTACATCAGGCAAGCGGATCTGGACAATGGCAGGTTTAGCATTGATATCTTCAATCTTGTTCCAGGACTGTATTTCGTGACTGTTGATTTTGGGCATGAGAAAGTCACCAAGAAACTTGTCATTCAGTAGTCTTTAAGTTAATGTCTGGATACCGGAAAGATTTTTTTGGTTTTAAGATTGATCTTCACAAATTTTAAACAAGATCTGTTTAGAATTATAACCTTGGAAAAGGTTTCTTACTTTAAAGCGGCCAAGCCTTCCACAATGAAATTCCTTAGTCTGCTTTTCTTTTTACCCCTTCTTTCCTTTTCCCAGACCCATACCGCACAATTGGTCAACGTAGAGGTGGGCAAACAGATCGGGATCAGTGGAGAGGCCGGCACACCCAAGGATATGGCCAACCTGGCCTTCTTCCCGGGCTTCAATCTGACGCCGCAGGCTGAAAGCCTGGATCAATTTCTCCGGGAGGAATATCTTCCCAATTATGCTTTAAAGCTGTTGTCAAAAAGCCAGTTGCTCGAAAACAAGGGTTTCCAGGAGTTCAAAAGCCCTTATTTCAAGGAAAGGAACTCGGGTACAGATGCTTCCGGACAACATAGAAACAATGCCCTTACCGGTGCCTATAACTGGGCAAATGGCTATGTGCCATGGACCTATAAGACCCCTCTAACCGATGGCTACGATGATTTCCCCGCCGTAAAGGAACTCTTTCCCGAAGTGGATATTTTCGTTACGGCTGAGCTGGGCTTCTCCTATATCATCGATTCCGATCCCAGCATTTCTCCGGTATTGATCCTTGAGTTCAGGAGGACCTCTAACCAAGCCCATAAAAAACTCTATTTCACCACCTTTGTAGAGATCCCTTCAGATTCTCAGGATGCCATATTGATGGCCCCGCCCGATGCTGATGTGACCATGGAGGAGCTTGCAAAGACCCTTGATCCGCTTTTTGAGATCATGAAAAAGAATGTAGAGCATGATTCACACAAGATCGCGAAGTTCCTGACGCACAACTAGTTTTCCTCAAGTTTGAGGGTGTTCAGATCCACCCCCCTGGTCTTACCACGTAGTTCTATGTTTCCCAGGGGGACCACTTCATAGGGGAGTGGGTCTTTCAGAAGCTCCAGGGTCTCAGAAGAAACGATCAGATTTACATCGTATTGATTGCATTGCTCTTGTATACGTGAAGTGGTGTTGAGCACATCTCCGGAATAAACGATATCCCTTTTGATGGTCCCGATCTCTCCCGCGGTCACCTTACCGTAATGCAGACCTGCCTTGAATTGGGGCTTGACCCCGTACTTTTCCAGGTAACGATCAGCCACCCCTTCCAGTTTTTTCTGGATCCCCAGGAAGCAGCGGAAGCAATTGGCGTTCCTGATCCCCTTTCGCAGGTCCCATGAGATCACGATCTCATCTCCCACATATTGATAGATCTCTCCTTCATAGGCCAGTATAGGATCGGTCAGGTCGGTGAAGATCTCCTGAAGAAGCAGAAAGTAATCGGTATTCCCTATGCGCTCGGCGATCGTGGTTGAGGATTTCAGGTCCAGGAACATGAAAATGCGATCCTCCTCTCTGGGTTGGTTGTATTTGCCCGCCAGGAACTTGCCAAACATGCTCGGTCCGAATTTATCGACCATTTGCAGGAAGAAAAGGGTTGCAAAACTGATGCTTCCCCAAAAAACATAATAGACCAATGCCATCTCGCTGGTGATGTACATGATGGCATGCTCCCAAAACTCCTTAATGCCGGAGTCCAGACCCACATAAGCCAGGGCGGCGGTAATGGACATGACTACTGTAACACCCAAATAAGCAAGGGAGTACGCCACAAATGTGGCCCTGAGAGCGTAGCCATAGGACTTTCTCCTGAAGATCCGACGGTTGACGACCACAAGGGTAGAACCCCCGAGGATGCCGGCTACTAAGCCTGAAAAAGCGTTCATCCACAATGCAAATGAAAAATCATAGAGCTCTGTGGTGCCCAGGCTATAATCGCTCAGGAAGAGGGCCTCGTTGTAGAAGGTAAAGAACATGGAGATCATCATGAAGGCTGCGGTGATGACCCCTACCTTGCTGATATCCCCTCTTAGCGTGCTTGAAAGCTTCATAGGCTCAAAGAAAAAGAATCTATTCATGCTTCTCAAGTTCTGATAGTCCGGAGCTTTTTGATTTCAACTTGTTATGAATCAGCCACTTTGGTCATCAGCATAAGCCTGAACATCAGAATTCGCTTGATAATACCAGCCAATCGGGAAGGTTCTTGAATTAATTGATTATAGATGCAATAAACCTAATAGAAATATTGTATTTATTGATAAACAAAAACGCAATATATCAGAACTAGTGGAATCGAAAAAAGGACTTATCGTATTGATAATAAAGAATTTAAAGATAAAACCTTGCATTCAATTTATTAGTATAAAAATACAATGTTTGAATTGAAAATCTATTAACGAAATTATTCGGATATAATATCAGGTTAAGAGAATCCAAAGAATAGCTTTATCGCAATCCTACTTAAATGTATTAGCGATGAGGCATTTCAGCGTCTTTTTTCTTCTTCCCTTTCTTTTTTCAATCCCACTATATTCCCAGATCCTTGGAGGTACTGAGCCCTTTAAAGCGACCCCGGGTGAGGTCAAGCCCAATGAGTTGAGCATCGGCTCTGTAAATGGGAATGTAAACCTCTTCACAGGAGATTTTCAGTCTTCGGTTAACCTCGGAACCGTCTCTACTCCGGGAGGGCTTTCATACAGCGTTGATCTGAATTACAATTCCAAGAATCACACCGGAAACAATCTTCCGCATCTCGACGGTATTCCCTATGGAGAAGGCTGGAATGTTTCGATCCCAAGAATAACTGTCCAAACCGTATCAAGGCGATATTCTTTGCCCTATAGGGAGTATGGATGGGGAGTGAAGAGAAAAAATTTCTCCAATGATTCTCTCTCAGATGAAGGGGAGGTCTTCTATTATGCTCCCTTTCTTGAGCTTCCCGGACATTTTTCAGGGAGGTTGATACTAAAGGAAATAGTGGGAAACAAGGCGGTATTCATACCGGAAAAGTTTGAAAAGTACTTAGAAGCACAGCTTCAGGGAACCGTTTGGACGGTCAAATTGGATGATGGAACAACTTATGTCTTTGATTATATGCAAAAGAAACTTTGGGCAGCATCGAATAATCGGCTTGATTCAAGGTATAAGGATTGCTTGGACAGGGACACCATCTTAGTTCTTGATACAGTATGCGTTTCCCGTGATTCTGTTTTTCCAATGGGAAAGCCCTTTAGGAACTGCACTGATTCAATTGTAGTAAAAAGGTACCGACTGATGCCTTGTAAGGCGTTTTCCTGGTTTGATTTAGGGAATCCGATCAGGGAGGAATTGGCCAAGGTGATCACACCTAGAACGGAGGTCGTGTCCTGGTATCCATCCTTCATGTATAATCCTCGACCGAAGAATCAGTAAACCCACATTTACTATTATCAAAATGAAAATTAGGATATAGCACTTTTTTTTTGTACTTTCTCGGTTTGACATGATTATATGAACAATTTTTTTCCTGTTTTTTTTAGGATATATAATTGAGATCAATCACAAAACCGAGGACAAATGGCAAAATATTATTATTGGTAGTTTAATCAAATTAATCTTAAGTTATGAAAAATCACATTCCATTTTTAGTTCTACTATTTTTTTGGTTTTCTGCATTGGGGCAGACAAATAAGGTTTGGGTTGTAGACAATAATGAAGTAACCACAAAAATTGATCAAGTAAACCAAAATACTGGGGAAAGAGAACAAAATACACCAATTATTGAACTGGAGTACACTGCCCCGGAAGAATCTGGTAGTGGTGGAGGAGGTGGTGAACCGGAAAGCCAACCGGCCTCAGGAGAAGATGAAACATCCATTTTTGGCATCCGAAATAGTCATGAAACATTAGATTTTATTTGGGCAGAGGAAGAAAATAATTACACCAAAACAATAGCGGAGTTTTCAAAGAACGGATCAGTAAAATTCAATTTTGGAATTGAAGGACTTGATGGCCTCGCAGTTTCCGGAGGAATGGCAGATTTATCTACTGATTTATGGGTTAGAAATGGGAATAAGGTTGGCTTTGGGTCAATTCCAATCGTTCAAGAATTTGATTTCACTGTTAATTTAGAATCACAATTTAACCAGCTAACTCATATTGAAGATGCCTTGTGGATAAAATCAGGAGCGAAAATAGGAATAGGAACAGGCTCAGCTCCTACGGGATCGGACAAAGCTCTTAGGGTGGATTCAGAAAGCGAGTTTAATAATGACGTGATAATAAATGGTGACTTAAAGGGGAATGATTTGCTATCTATGCCTGGTCCAGTACAAATTGGACAAGAGTCTCCAAATGCCTCGTCCAATCACAACGATTTTTTGCTTGCTGTTGATGGTAAAATAGCCGCCAGGGAAGTAATTGTAACTGCAGCACAAAATTGGTCGGATTACGTATTTAATGAAGAATTTGATGTGCCGAGCCTAGAGTCAACTGAAAGATTTATAAAGGAGAATGGTCACTTACCGAATGTGCCCTCAGAAAAAGAGGTAAATGAGAATGGATATAATGTCCACGAAATGAACAGGATTTTGTTGGAAAGGATTGAAGTTCTAACCTTACAATTGATTGAATTAGATAAGAAGATTTCTGGTCAAATTCAAGAAAATGATTAGGATCAGAACAACATTATTTATTAGCCTATTTTTTGTTATCGGAGTTTGTTCAGGGCAATCATTTTTAACTGACCATGGATTAAAAGATAATGTGGAGAAAGAAGCTTTGAAGAGCGGTCGTTTTGCCTACAAAGAATTACGGCCTGCACAAGTTGATTTGTCGCAGATCGAAAGTGAAAAGCTTGAATTCAATTTCTTTGGAAATTCTTTGTTGCTAGAAAGAAATTATATTGAGACAGTCGGGGAAGACCAAATAAACTGGTCTGGAGCACAGGGCTTGAGTTCAGCGGCAATATCTGTCGTCGGATCAAACCTTTACGGTGTTATTGTTCATTCATTTGAAAAGTACATTTTAGAAGGAAAAAATGGAAAATATTCAATTTCCAAGTTAGATCAATCAAAATTTCCTCCAGAAAGCTGTGCATTAGAGAAAAGGAGTGATGAATTAACTCCCGCTGTTCATTTTGATTCTTATCCGGAAAGAGAGGAAATAGCGTTCAAAGTTGATAATAGTGCCTCATCTCCTTTGGATCCTCCTGTTTTTTCATGCATTCTTAGGACCCTTGTTGTATATAATGGTGCTACTGAAGCTCATAGCAATAATAATATGGATGCTTACTTGGCGAATATGGCATTTACTCTTAATCAATCGTTTGTTTTTAGTGCTATAAACGCATGGGTTGATATTGTGCACGCAGAAAAGGTGCAATACCTCTCTGGGGGATATGATTTAGATGTAGCAAGATTGAGAAACCCAAATGATGGGCATTTGGATATTGTGCACTCACTCAGATCTAAACATCAGGCTGACGTGGTTGTCTTGTTAATTACCAATATGGATCTTTGCGGAAAGGCATCAAACACAAAAGTTTGCGCCGATAATGCCTTCGCGGTTGTCAATGCAACATGCGCAATCTCCCAATCAACCTTTGGGCATGAAATTGGCCATTTGTTGGGTGCTCATCACGATGGCGTGATAGATTATTATCCTTGGGCTCAGGGATTCCGACATGAGGATGACCTTTTTAGAACTATAATGGGAACAAACGTTCAAGGGGTCCCAAGACTTAATTATTGGTCTAATCCAAATGTTACAATTGGGGGATTGTTATCCAATGGAGATCCATGGAGCAGCCCAACAGGAGTCAGTGGGGTAAGTAATGTTGCTTTCCTTTGGAATAACTACTTTCAAAACATTATGTCTTTTAGGGAGGACGGAGTGACAAGGCAAGTGGTCCAAGCCGATATGGTTTGGTTGTTTCCAAGTATTCAACTCCCCCTAATTTATAATCAAGATAAAATTGAGACCGTTGGTTCTGTTTGGGTGCCACTATCTGAGCCTTGGACCATTGTTAGTGGCAAAGATATTTACCTAAACCCTGGCTTTGAAGTCCATCAGGGTGCAGAATTTAGGGCATATAACGATGAAACTGTTTGTGGAGTTCCAGACAATGAGACATGCAGAGCAGCTCCAAACAAATTTGGTAATTTTAATATCGGTGTTGATATTTCAGACTCTCGAGAGCTGTTTCCGAATCCAAACCATCAAAGGATATTTTCGCTAAATTTGGAATCCTACGAAGGAAATAGAATTGATTTGATGCTTTATGATGGCTATGGAAAGAGGGTGTTGAAGAAGAGTATTGACCGGCGGGAAAAAAGCCTTATCCTGCCCCAGGGGCTAAATGCTGGTACTTACTATCTAAAGATATTTTCAGATTCAAAACTAAAGGGATTGGAAAAAATTATATTGTTATGAGAGTGGTTTTGTGTTTGCTTTCGATATACTTTTTGTTTTCTTGCTCTCATGGAGAGGAAGGTGTAATAAAGCCAGTATCAAAACCCTTGGAGAATGATACTATTCAACTTGAAAGGTTTCAATTTTCTAATTATGGCAATACACAGGATGGAGGGTGTGGTCATTTGATTGTTTATGTCATCAGAGATACACTTTACAGATATAAGCCAATTGAAATTCCAGACGGTATGCAGGCTATTGGACCGGTAAGTTATGATGCAACTATTGTCATTTTCCCGGACACGTACGAATGTGAAGACCACCTTGGAGATCCGGTGCCTGGTCAACCGATACCCCGATTGTTTCCAAGGTTAATTGAAATAATTAATTGGAAAGAATCTCAATAATTGAGGAAGCATTCTTGGCTAATACTCGTACTAATTTTCAGTTGTAGTTGTTCTGAAGAAACGCCAGAACCAATTTTTGAATCCAGAAGGATTTTTGTAGAAAAGTTTTTTATTGATATTAAGGGGGATCCAGATACTGGTGGCTGTGGGCCAATTATTTATGCAGAATTACAACCAGGAAGGCCAAAAACGAAACTCAAGCCTTTAGACCTTCCAGATTCACTGCTTGATGGCTCTATAAGATTTTACGAAGGAGAATTTCTGATTTACTCTAGTTCTATTTTTTGTAATATGAATTTGCAAACACCTGGAAATTTTGAAAAAATTTCAATTTGTCATGTTGTAAGTTTCAATCTTAAGTAAAAATCTGGTGTCTAAAGAAGGAATTATGCTTCGTAGAATTCTGTGGTTGTAGAAAATGTCTTTAGAGAGTGTGAAGATTTCGAGATTGTTGATTTTTCTGGTTCAATATCTATTTTCAGAATATCAAAGAATGGAGATATACTTAAGCGTTAGTTTTTGTAAAAAGGAGATTGACGATGTTGTCCCTGGTTTAGTATGGTAACATTCTATTCGTATCATTCAGTCTTCCTGATACACTCTCATAGAATAGGGGGTCTATAGAAGTTTTCCCTTTAATTCCAGCATACATTCTTCTCTCGAATATAAGGTATAAGCGCAACTCGTTGGCATTGAAGCAATTTAGGGAATGAGATGAAAAGTTGCGGGCATTGGCAGGGGCATAATTGTGATTTAATCCAAAATTTTCCAAGTGTCATTAATACTATATTGACGCCCTCTGGCCTGGGTATTATGAAAATTTAAAAGGATTTGATCGACTTCAGGAATTTTATTGTATAGCTCTCCAATATCAGGAAAAACTCGAATAAAGTCTGCAAGGAAGATTGAAAGAAATGAGAACAGATATTCCATGCCTGTTAGTGCAACGATTTTATAATCTTCGGACTTAGGGCTAAATAGTGCATTAAATTGAAAGACTGAAACATTTGAAGGATGGGAGAATAGGGAAAAATATGTATACATATTCTCATATAGTACCTGATTTAATTGTAGGACTTCGTGTATATTGGACCAGTTATAAACCTTTACTTCCGCATCTTCGAATATGATTTTGTAATCCTTTTGCCTAATTACATTCAAAATTTTTTTCTGATTTTGTTCATCAAGATTTTTAAAGATTGAAGAATTCAATATCCATTGCTTCTTTGTCTCAATTTCTTGTCCTTCCTCACGTTTTTTTGCCTCATTCTCTTCTGTTGTATAGGAAAATCTTTGCCTATATTTCAATCCAGCAATCACCCACAAATTGTAAAGCAGCTCTCTTTCCTCATCACTATTAGGTTTGACATATATCAAATGGAATGTTGAAATGGTCTCATAAACGTTTCGAATAAGAATACCAATGTTTGTAGGATCAATGATGGTGTTTAGCTTTCCCAACTTTCCTCCATCATAATCAATTCCCTCAAACATCTTTCTTATATGTAAAGTTTTTGCAAAAATCATTTGCTGCAGCATACTTGCATCCATATATGCTCTATTTGGATAGTTTTTGCCCTTCGTTTGTAGCAGTATATAAAAATGAAATTGTAAGACATGTTTAAACATTCTTTCTGCTGCCTCAAGGCTATTCAATCTCCATGTCGCTGAACAATAATTTCTTAGTTTTTCTTGTTCTTCTTTGCTAATCCTCATATCCAAATTATTTGACAATAACCTCCCAAAAACCAAGCTCACTTTTCAATTCCTTTAAACACTGTCACCGAATGTTGTTATTTGGAAAGCTTACATCTCCTTGCCACTTATTTTGGGAAAGAAACTTTGTAGTATTAAAGAGCCTTTTAGAAACAGCGGGCGATGAAAAAGTCTGTCCATAGGCAATTTGACTACTTTCTCTTTTTCTTCTTTTTTGCTTTTTCAATCATATTTTCTAAAACAACATCCCTCCTTTTATGGGCCCTCTCAGCACCAATACTTTTCCCATCACTTGTAAGAAAATAGTTCAACTCCCACCTGTTGCCATCATTAAGGATAAACTGAATTTTTTCAGCACCAAATCTTTCGATAATATCTTCTATTTGATTTCTAAGATTTCCAATTCTCCTTTTTTCTAAAGCAGATGCGATTTCTTCTGGACTTTTGCCTACCATTATTAGGGAGACACTAATCTTTGCTGGAAACTCAACAATGTGCGTAATAGGTCTATTCTTCGGGGTCGAATACTGAATAGCATTTTTAGCAGACCTCTTTATTAGATCATAGAACTCTGACAGATCATCGGAGATCTTCTTAGCAACCTTTTTGCCGGTTTTTTTAAGAATATATTTTGCCAATTTCGAACCCCAATAAGCATAAATGTAGGTCTCTGATAATCTGTAGACGAATTCAGGATCACTTAATTGAGCCTTCCTTGAGATTGCTTTATCCTCGAATTCAATTTTAGTTTGGCCCTTCAATTCATTGAAAAACCTTACAGAATCTCCCACACTTTGAAAATTATGTCGATCAGCTGCTATTTCCATTTTTTCAAGGGTATCCTGTGAACTTTCGACAAACGAAAATTTTTTATCCTTAAAAAATTCAATAATAAATTTTTCTCCCCCGATTAATGTTTCCTCAGAATCTGTAAAGTATTCTTGGCTAGCTACCAACTCATGAATTCCGTTATCGCCTTCGATTATTTCAGCGTCATTTATTATCCCCAAAGGAGGAAGAGACATATCGTGTTCCAAACCTAGCCTTGGCTTTATTGGGCCATTTATTGTTTCAGCAATCATTTCTAGAGCCTCTAACGCAAGGCTTTCCCCCTGGGAATCTACCTGTGTACTGGATATTACTCCTCTTGTTTTATTCATGATTTATGATTCTTTGGGAATTTTATTCAAGCTCCCAAAAAAATTACTACTCTTTTTCGGAGTTAGAAAATCTACATGGATTTATTTCCAAAAAATCCTCATTTATGGGGATCTGGAAACAGTTTGTACTAAGAATAGATTCTTACCCAAAATCTAAACTTTCAAGGCAACATCCTACCAATCATGAGGTTATCTTTTTAACAAGGGCAAATACGAGCAAAAAAGAGCCAAAAATTGTGAAAAATCCCTATAAATGGGGATAGCTCAAATAGTTCAATTTGTCCTGTTTCCCAAGCTTAACTTTCTTCTCGAGCGTAGATTCTATTTCCCTAAGTTCCGGTGGGTCCTCTAGTATGGTTTCACATTGAGGAGCAGCTTCAACCGCTTGGCTAACCGTCCTCATAAAGGCTGTGGAATTAATCCCTCTTTTCTTAAGTTGATTGGTTTTCTTTCTGAAGGCATCCTGTCCTCCATCTTTCTCAAGGCCTAGATTGATATTGTAATTGACCAATTCCTCAGGCGTAGAAATGATTCCAAAATTTACTTCCTATATTCAGTTTTTCTACTCCAGTGGATACCTAAAAGTGGAATGGTCCTGTATGGAGTGGATATTGAAATTGATTACTATAAAACAGGTAGCTGGAAATGCTTTGATGTAAATGGAAATCTGATTGAGAAAATAATACACTAAGATTAATGTAGGCAATTTTAGAGGACTTATGAAGATGGTAGTTATGCTTCTTGTTTTTGATATTTGACCTGAATTCTAACCTTCATGAGACAGCCTTTATTCCTAAGCTTTTTATTTCTTATTCCCTTAGCACTTAGTACAAGCGTTTTCAGGCTTGACCTGAGTAAGGAAAATGCCAAAATAAAGAAGGAAGCTATGGCCCTTTACAAGCTTGAAAGATGTTCATGGGTTGGTACCGATTACGTCCTTGAAAGGTATCAGGATCAAAATGGACCTATCACCGGATATTTTTCTATTGAAAATAACGGATCCTACACCTTGGTTTTTTTTAATGATCAGGAGTCAATGAAGGTGGTTGTTTCCGCTACCTTTTTAGGGGATGATTTTGATAACGATCCCAGCATCGATATTTCGCCCAGGGAATTGACAAAAGAGGAGTCGGAGCTCTATCAGATCAGGAAGGTTGTTTTGGAAGACCTAAATTCGGATGAAAACTTCACCCTTTATAACAATACCAACGTAAATCTTATTCCGATAAGGTATGAAGGGGAATTCAAGGTATATGTAGTTACTGCCCCTACCATTACAGGTGCGGTCCTTTTTGGGAATGACTATGAATATAGATTTTCCAAGAGCCTCAAACTGAAAGAAAAGATCAAACTTCACAACAATCTAATACCGGTAAACTATTCAAATCTGGAAGATTCGACCCAGGTGCTGCTTACCATTCATCAACATAAATCACCTACAAGTAACCTGGCCACAGTCACCGATATTATGACTCTCCTTCTTTATCAGGAATCTGCCAATTGGGAGCAACATATTATTATGTCCGATGAATATGTTACCGTTTGGAATTGTAAGTCCAGTGAAGTATTCACCATGACCAAGGATGCCTGGGATAAAATATACGGTAGGTAGGCTAGGGGAGGAAATTCTTGCTTTTCGGTTAGCAATCAGAACATACCAGGGTTCTTGTGAGATCCAAAAGAGCAATTCTTACTGATAAAAAATTTCTTTAATGCTCCATGGTTATGTCCACATAATAAGCAGGATCATACACTTCATATTCCCTGAGGACCAAACGGCCTGGGGAACTATCCATGATCTTTGAATAGACCGTTCTTTGAGAATAGTAATATCCATTCTCATCAAAATATGGATCCAAAATGGTGATTATTTGAGTACCATCTTCACTCATCCCCCAGCCACCATTGTCCTCTATGATCTCCTCAATGTCCGTATAGATGATCGGATCCCCGCAGTCCCAGTTCGGGGCATTGAAATCAGCTGTCCTTGCCTTGAGGGTTAAGACGGATCTATAAGAACCCTTGGCTGAGATATTGCTCCCTCCCACGTAAGTGTACACAATGTCGACCAGGATATTTTCAATGCTACCATCCTTACATTGGGCAGGCAGCAAGCTTAGCAGGCTTTGTTCGCTGCCAAAGATGATCTCCCGGGGTCCAAAGTATCGCTCACTATATTCCAGTTTTTTAATATTCCAGTTACGGGTAATTAAATATCCATTGGAATTTGAACCACCGCCCAGTTGGAAGATCTCCAACTGCCCTGGTCTGCTATCGCTCACATCGCCATTCGAGAAAAAGGCCTTGATCTCCAGTTCCATCATCCCAGGTTTTATGCTGGCTGGAACTATCGCCTTAAAGAAATACAATTCCTGAAAATGTTGATTGTTGGCTTCTGCCGGATCTCTTGGCTCAATGACAAGGGGATTTCCTTTGATCAATCGTTGAGCTCTTTCCGTGTCCCTACCTACTCGCAGGTTCTCATCGGATTGAACTACAAAGTAGGAGTCAGATCCGACAATTTTTACATAAAATCCCGTAGCAGGATCACTGTCATAATCGTTAAACCCTATGCTCGTCTCTCTACCGTTAAAACAGTTTAGGGGCCCGTATTGGGCAATAGAAATATATCTGCTCCCGGAACTTGCAGGCAGGTCCCCGTCTTTTTTTTCCCATCCCGGATTGGCTTCCAGGAAGGCACCCTCCACTGATTCCGTATCGCCAACATCGATATCCGGAGTGGGGATCGGATCAGGTTGAGGTCCAGGGTTATTATCTGAGCAACTCCAGCAAAAAAAGACAAGAATGAGGGGTAGGATTAGATGGCGCATGTCAATGTTTTCACCAAAATTGAGTATTTCTGTGGCTTTTTACAACATTCATTGCCTGCTTCCTGAGCGGATGAAGGCAATCGAGATCTATTAAGTATCTTGGTAATCCTTATGCATGATCTGAGCCTGTCCTTTTTGTTGATTTTTCTCCTTGCCATTTTATTCCCTAATTGGCTTTTCGGACAGTTTTTTCCAAACCCCTCATTCGAGGGTCCTCGAGGATCGCATCTAAGCCCACCACCTTGGAAACCATGCGAACGAAATAGTACTCCTGATACCCAACCAGGGGCATGGGAAGTGACCAAGTTGCCCACGGATGGAAACTCTTATATCAGTATAATTGCTCGGGGGACCCATGGTCCTGCTTCAAATACTCCGGAGGATATTAATATCAAACTAAATCGAGATCTTCTAGCAGGGCATTGCTATTCTTTTTCTATAGACCTCTCAATGTCTACAAAGTTTGGCCATACATCCTCCATTGGGTGGATCAATTATGATACTCCAGCTGTATTAAAGATCTATGGCGGAAATATAAATTGTGAGGAGGCGGAACTCCTTTGGCTTTCAGATCCTATCTCGAATTCAAATTGGGAGACCTTATTTTTTACGCTCAGACCCACTGAGGAAAGCATAAAATATATACGTCTGGCCGCTGATTATCATAATGCTTTTTCCTATTACGGGAATATCCTGATAGACAATATTCAGACTTATACTGAAAAGGTCATTTACACAATAGCTATGGATACCATAGTGGATTTTGGTGATACTCTTCATTTAAGTGCATCTTCAGGGGATGCGTATAAATGGTCATCTGAAAACCAATTATCCTGTTCAGATTGCAGGGAACAGCTGCTTGTTGTAAAGGGATCTGGTTCTTATGTGGTTGAAATTGAAGACGCTTATGGTTGCAATTTCTTTGAGGAGTTCATGGTCGAGATCAGGTATGATCCGGAACTTCTTTTCGTTCCAAATCTGATAACCCCAAACGGGGATGGCGCCAATGATCATTTTGAAATACGGGGCCTTCCGGACCGCAGTAAATTGGAGATCTTCAACAGGTCCGGAAAACTGGTTTACTCAAAGGACTTCTATGATAATTCCTGGAATGGCCAAGAGACAAATGGAAGATCCTTGCCAAAGGGGATCTATTTCTACAAACTTAAATCCGAACTATTCAGTCAGCCCTATACCGGATTTATTGAGGTCATAAAGTAACCTTACTTATTTGGGGCTGGCAAAGGCAATCTAGATCTATTCAATCTCAGATGAGACCTTTTGGTTGGCATTGAGTCCTGTTCGTTAATGAAAGGTCTTAACCGTCAATGGTTTTTTCGAAGTAGGATCTTTTTTAATTCTTCTTCCTCCTCATATCATTTCCCTCCAGTCTGTCCTTCAGGGCTTTGGGTCCTATTGATTCATCTTTTTGCTCCAGCGTATTGGCGGTTTTCCGGAGCCAGATCCTGGCAGCGCCCAGATCTTCCCCCTGGCGCAAAGGACGATTAAGGGTGAGGATACGGTTAAAGCAAATGGTACTTAAGAAGGCATGACCAATGGTGAACTCGTTGTTGGGGGTTGGGAATGACCATTCCATGGTCCAGCGATTTCCCATCAGCTTTCGCATTCGGAGTTTTGGAGAGCCTACTTCCTGGTTGGCACCAAATACTTCCATCCTTCCCTTGATGTACTCCCGAAATATATTGTCAGTCCTGGCAGAATCGATCTCGCCCATGGGAATGGCTTCTTCAGGATTATATAGGAAGGCCCTGAAGATCTTGTTGTCCACCAAGAAAACATGGGGATTGGAGGTGCCGCCTACATTGTCGGAGTACACTGTAAAGTAGAAGCAGCGTTCAGGGTTATTCCATAACCATGCCGCTCCCTGATTGAATTCCACAACATTTGGATCGTACTCCATATCGAAGGCCGGACGTATGGAAGAGTCCTGAGAATAGCTTTCAAATGCAAAACCTATCCCAATGCACAAATAAAAAAGCCTTATTCTCATTAAGGCCAAGATATTCCAAATACAGATTTATTCAATGTACTTGATCTCAAAATCGCCTGAAAGGTCAAGATAATTGCCACCAACGGCAAAGGCATCTATGCGGCCTTTCAGGCTTTTTGTTGAACGATCTATTCGCAGGACCTCCAATCCACCCTGAATTGTTGGGAAATAGGTGTTTGCAGCAGTATCTCTATAAGCAATATCAATATCCAGCCAGGGAAAGTCGACAGTGTGATAATAGCCGCGTTTGATGGTATCAGAGAAAAACACAGTGAAGCGGGTAATGCCATAAAAATCCTCATTGCAATCGGTGACATTCTTTTGAGTAAAAAAGAAATTGATGGTGTTATCGTTGACGTTCCCACATTCACCGATCGCCACACCATCGACGATCCCAAAAGTAGTTCCCATTACGTTGGCTTCTATGGGCTTATTCACGAATTGGATTTCGCTCCAATGCCGACAAAATGGAATACTGAATGCCCCGGTTATGCTATCTCCCCTTGACCCCCGGTCATCATTGACATACCTGATCCTGCCCTTGATCCATCCTATTCCTATGGTATCCATTTCCTCGATGTAAATATCTACCAAAGTGGTGCTCGCCTGGCCCGTATTTCCAACAAAGGCGCCGGTATTTCTAATAACCCCCCCAGCTCTTTGCTGACCTAATCTTGGCCTGAATACAACGTGGATATACGGAGATCTGAGGTGGGCATGGGAAGTGGAGCAAATGTTAAAAGTGCTGTCGACTTCGCTTTGAAAGACTAATTGTAGAAGTTCCTTTTTCAGGGAACCAGGGGGAATAAGATAGTTGGCTTTGATGGCTGTTGGAATGAATTCCTCTCCATCCAGGATACCGGCAACTGGAGAATCAGGAATTCCTGTTTGAGGTTCCTCATCTTTTTTGCAGGAAAAAATAATTGGGATGATCATCAGGAAGGGGAAAAGCTGTTTCATCGTAGCTCTTGGTCAATCGGGCAAAAATAGAGAAACAGGCCTTTGGCGGATTTCAGTTGTACCAAATGGACCTAAAACCCTGCAAATATCATAGTATGGAATTATTAAAAAATCTGTGTATAGCTCACATTATCAGTTAGTTAATATTTCTTTCCTTCATTTAGGTGCCTTTGCCCGCCGAAAACCCTGAAAAACAAATTCTTTTATGGAACTGGATGGGTTTTCAATTTGGTGGGGCCAATCATTTTTCCGGCCAATGCTAAAAACTATACTTTCCGCTACCTTTCTTTTTACTTTATCCCTGGCCTATTCGCAAACCGTGTCCACTCTGGTACCTGGGCCCTCAACTTTCAACGATGGACTTGCCGTTGATAAGTATGGGAACATTTTTGCTTCCCGTTACCTAGGTTCCACAGTTACCAAGATCACCCCCGATGGGCAGACCAGCATATTTGCAGATGGGATGAGTTCACCTAACGGTTTGATTTTTGACACACTGGGAAACCTACTTGTTCCACAGGCTCAGGGTGGCATGATCAACCTGATCGATACGGCAGGAAACTTTGATACCATTTTGATCATCAATGATCCCGGTGCCCTTGTTTTGGACCCCAATGGATACCTGATCATCGCCAGGTACAACGTAAATGATATCAGGATCATGGACTCGGCGGGACACACTTCCATTTACTGGACCCATGGGGGATTGAATGGCCCGATAGGTCTACTCTTCGATGACCAGGATAACTTCTACGTAGGAAATTTCACGGATGGAAAGATCTTCAAAAGGACCCCTGATGATTCGGTAACACAGATCGGGGAT
This sequence comes from Cytophagales bacterium, assembly GCA_028279065.1. Lineage (GTDB taxonomy): Bacteria > Bacteroidota > Bacteroidia > Cytophagales > CCMP332 > JANQHS01. Next base: position 8,329 of record JANQSY010000040.1, on the reverse strand, counting down.
CTGCCGGGTAACCTGGGCTTCATGACCCTGGTCGGAGATGATATTTATGCCACCGCCTTTACAAACAACAGGATCTACAGGATCCCTACAGATGGAAGTGGCCAGGTGGTTTTTGCGGGTGGGGCGGCTGGCAGCACTGACGGACATGTTTCGGCAGCAAGATTTACAGGTCCAAATGGTATCACCTCGACGCCCACTGGGGATACAATTTATATTTCTGAATACAACCCTCGTCGTCTAAGGATGATCACGGGTGTGTTAAACCCTACGGTTGGTTTGGAGGGAAAGGATTTACACAAGATTGGTGTATTTATTTTCCCTAATCCGGTTTCTGATTATGCCAACATCGAGTTCTCTCTGGAAAGTCCCGAATATTTTGACCTTAAACTGTTTTCCAGCAATGGAAATATGATCAAGAGGGTCTTTTCAGGAGAACTTGAGACCGGGGATCATCAGATCCAAATCCAGCTAAACTCTGATGGTATTGAGATCGGACCTGGCGTTTATTTCCTTCAGCTTGATGGGGTGATGAGTTCAGCCAGGGCCAAACTCATTGTCCGCTAGGGATCAGTAATTGCAGTAGCGCACACTGAAATTCCCATTAAATGCATAACCACTGTCGGTATTTGAAAAGAGATCGATCCTACCGGATACCAGCTCGTTTGCAGTATCTATTTCGACAATCTCCAGAGCTCCACTTAAGAAAGGTGGATTAATGATCGGATCCCACCTTGCATAGGGACTCAATATACTTCCCGGGCCTGAGGGTTGGTCCTCCGTTGTGAAGTAACCCAGCTCTATTGTTCTGGGGACGAAGATCCTAATGCTTGGATAATAATTCTCCTGAGTCTGGCAGATATCTGAGGGGACCGCAAAATCGAAAAGATCCAGGACCCGGCCATAACCTACCCCATCGCTCACCGTCCATGCTCGGCCGTTCATTATCCCCTGGGCTTCCTGGTCAAGGAATTCCAGTTTTCTTCGGTCTCTGCAAAGGGTGGTCTCGAAACTTCCCTCTACTTTATCTGATGGGCTTCCCTGGGATGAATTTCGGTAGGAGATCCTTCCCTTTATGTATCCAATACCGCTGGTATCCAATTCGTCGACCACCACGTCACCGGAAATGGTGTATTGATAGGATACATTTTGAAGGAAGAAGCCTGTAACAAAGGTGTTCACGCCAACTGTTTGTCTGCCGATCTTCGGCTCCAGGGTCAGATTCAAAAACGGTCCAAGTGAAGTATCCAATATTCCATAACAGAACTGGAAATCGGGGACCTCAAAGAAGTAAAGCGAGATGGTCTCTACTTTGTCACCCTGACCCCCATTCGAAAAATCGTACCTTCCTCCAACACTTTGCATTTGCCATGCCTGATTATTGATGGTGCCCGTCATAGGGGTGCTGGGAATAGGGTCATCCGGCCCAAAAGGGGATTCATCCTGGCATGACGAAAGGACCAATTGACCAAAAATAAGAGCTAAGAAGAACTGTTTCATTTAAGGTTTAATCATTTATAAAAGAAAAGGCCCCGGAGTAACCCGGGGCCCAAACTTTAAATGCTTTGCTCGTCCAGGAGCGCTTTTATACCCGATTTATCTGATGGTCTTGGAGCCATGGCATCCACAATGTTTCCATCCGGATCCACCAGAATGAATCTGGGAATACTATAGATAGCGTAGGCCTTTACCCATTCTGAACTCCAGTCGGAATCGCTGAAAACCTGTGTGCCCACCAGCTCTTTTTCGGCAACAAAATCCAACCATTTCTGCTTGTCATCATTCTTGTCGATCGAGACTCCGACAAAGGCAATATTCCGGTCAGAGTATTCTTCTTCAAGCTCTTTCAGGTATGGGATCTCCCTTCTACATGGCCCACACCATGTAGCCCAAACGTCAAGGTAAACGTACTGCCCCTTGAAATCTTCGAGGCTGACCATATTCCCTTCCACGTCCTCATAGCTGAATTGGGGAGAAGCATTTCCTGCGATCAGTTTGTCAAGGGCAGCAGCTTTTTCGGCCACTATTTCCTTCAGTTTTTCATTATCTGAATATTCATTGATGGCCGCGACTATGGCCTCATTATATTCTCCTCCGGGTATCAATTCATAATTAAAATTCCCAACCAAAGAAGACTTAACCTTTGGGTTTTGAAGGGTGCCGATATATTCCAGTTTTTCTGAAACCGAGGCCATTTCATCCATTTTGTTTTCATGGTATTCTCCAACCAGGAACCTATAGCTTCCCAGCTCATAATCAACATCCAGGTTTACATCCAGGCCATTGATTTCCGCCATGAATTCCTCTGAGGCCTCGTATTCCTCTCCTGTCACCTTTGGGTGGTAATAGGCATAGTATATTTTCTTCCCTTCAACAGAGTAGGAAATATTTCTTTTTTCCATTTCCACAAAATCGCTGGGAAGATCCTGTTGCTTTTCCATTAGGTCCATCATTTGTGCTTTGATGTCATCCAGATATGCCTGTGCAGCACCTTCATCCATTTTATAGAATTCATCGCCCTGGTCAAGGCTCTCATCCAGGAGATATTTGGCTGCCAGGAAGTTGTTAGGTCCTGAGCCTGCTCCCTCATACTTGATGGTCTCATCGAATTGTTCTGTGTTCAGGGTCAAATACAGGTTGTATCCTGGTTCCAGATACATTTCGCTGGACTCATTGGTATCGTCAAAACGGAAGTATCCCGATTCAACTTTGATGGTATCCGACCAGGTCCCGTCCTCGGCCAATTCGAAGTCAAATTCCTGAGTTCCCTTTGAGATGGTCACCTTGTCTCCTGAGGGATTCTCGACCTTCCCGGAGAAGACCACATAGTCTACCTTGGGGGCCATATTGCAGGCAAAAAAGAGAACTGAAAGGGATAGAATTAGAAGCTTTTTCATGGGTTCTTGATTTTATCAACCTGCAAACTAGTAATAATGCGGGTTTGTTAAAACCACTTTTATTCTTGCGGATGATTCTATTGGTCTTAAGGAATCACCTTCCCCCGCCTGATAAGGGCTCGATAGATTTTAAAATTGTTGGGGATCATAGGACCTCTCTCCAATATCAATCCTGTTCCCGCTGAATAGTAAATATCAAAAGGATCCTGAATCCCTTGTGGGACGCTGATAGTTCCTCTGAAGTTTTCACAAGCAAACTTCCCTGCTGGGACTTCAATCCTCTCCAATTGATTTGTGTTTTGAAAATCAGCGACTGCATGGGGACTCCCTGGGTCTCCAATTACCTGATGAAATTTTACATTGGGGTCAACAGAAAAAATGATATCTCTACTAGGAAAAAAATAAGTAGATCTGGCGGAGTCAAACACCAATTCTCTGAATTCAGCTGTGAATCGTGTTCCTTCCATAATGAATAGCTTTTTATTTCCAATTAAAGTATCCTTAGGGATATAGACACTATCAATGTTAATGGTGGTATCTCCAATTCCAGCGGTATCCATCATTTTGGCCTCATAGATCCAATAATTCCCAATCTCCAGCTTAGAATAATCGGAAATATCTCTGGGTTCTGGTGAATTGTCATCAGAACAGGAGACGATCAAAAAAGAGACAGATAGAATTAATAGGGGCTTCATCATGACATTCGGTTTTCATTCCTAACGCCAAAATCCGTTTCATATTGAGTAAGCGGAAGTTCTTCCTCTTTAATGGGGGAGCTTCTCCCTCAAAAGCCCATAGACAAAGGTCCCCAGCATTGCGCTAGCAAGAAAGACAATGAAGACGGTGTACCCACTTCCCATCAGTACGAACATGGGACCAGGGCATACCCCAGCCAGGGCCCAGCCCAATCCAAAGATGGTTCCACCTATGATGTATCTGCGGTAGGTGGGCTGCTTCATCCGGATATCCAGTTCCTGACCTTCAAGGTTCTTCCAATGAAAGCGTTTGATGATCTGCATTCCTATGATCCCGATTCCAACTGCAGAGAAGATGATACCAAACATGTGAAATGATTGAAAATGGAACATCTCAAATATCCTGAACCAGGAAACAGCTTCAGCTTTGTAAAGGGTGATCCCGAAAACCATTCCGACCAGTATGTATCTAAAGTATTTCATGGCTTTAAAAGATTAATGGGAAGATCAGGTAAGTCATTATAAGACCACCAATGAAAAAGCCGATAACGGCGACAAGGCTGGGAAGCTGCAGTTCCGATAATCCGCTTATTGCATGTCCCGAGGTGCAACCACCAGCATATCTGGCACCAAAACCGATCATGAAGCCCCCGCCAACTATAATGAAAATGCCTTTCAGCGTGAAAAGGGACTCCCAGGCGTAGAACTCAGGAACCAATGGGACTGCATTATAGGCAAGGCCTTCAATTCCCAAATCGTTCAGGGATTGTACGGTCTGCTGGGAGATATGAGCGGTATTTCCATCCTCTCCAACAAAGTAGTGCGAGGCTATATATCCACCAAAAAGAGCTCCAAGGACCACCATCAGGTTCCATCCTTCCTTTTGCCAATCATAGTTGAAAAAGTCAGAAAAACGGCCAGCTCCGTCAGCGGCACACATCGCCCTCAGGTTCCCTGATATTCCAAACTCCTTACCCAGGAACAGGAGGGTAAAAACGATCAAAGAGATCATCGGACCAGCCACGTACCATGGCCAGGGTTGGGCGATCAGATCTCTGAGATCAATCAAAAATTGAGGCATGATCTTTTTTCTTCAAATCAATTGGCCTTTACTCTTGCAAATTATGATGCCGTATCCTTTTTGGTCTGATTTTTATCAAGAAGCCGACAACGCATAGTCCAAGAAAACCAAGGACTTACAAAAATAACTTTCTTCCCTGCCTCTTGGATTGGATTATGTGAGGGCTGGCTCCATTTGAACATTTTTATGAATCACAAAACGATATAGTCCGTCGTCAATGTGTGGATCCGACAAGGGGAGACCTCCCATACGATGGTATTCTGGATTATTCTTGTTGGAATCCCTCGGGATCTTAGTTAAGCCTAATCAGGTGTCCAATTTTTTAACTTACAAGGGAAAGGAAAATTGGAACCAACAATTCCAAAAGAGTTGTTGTAAAAAATCCTATTTCAGGTCCCGGATCTTTCTTCGCGTATTCACGAAGAATTCCTGGATCCCAGGTGGATGATCCGAGTCATGCCCTCCCCAGATGATCCTGTTCTTTGATGCATCCTTGCGCACCTCTACGTACTGAGTAAGGTTGGAGGGTTTATCCCAGTTAATGTCCCAGGGTTTAAGGTCATCAAGTTCTCCGAAAATCACTGAGACTGAAGATTCGTAAAAGCGGCCAAAGGGGTAGAACTTATCATCTCCGAAGTTCTTTTGTAGGACAATACCATCCCTTCGGATAAGATACTCCTCATACTCCCCGGTGAATCCACCGCCCCATCCCATGATAAACTCATCGAAGGAGTAGATCCTTTCAGGATTGTCATAATGCTTTGCTGATTTGCAGGCAAAAATGAAGAGGGGCAAAAGAAAAAGAATCGCCCGACTTGTTCCCATTATTTTTTCTGGAGTTTTTCCGCCATCGCATCTATATCTACGGACCCAAGGACCTTGACCAGGTTGGATCCGGCCCCTCTTAGGAATTCTTTTTCCTCCTCCATCGTTTGGTGTTTTTTGACAGCAACATTAATGTTCAGGATCCCATCAAAGCATAGAACGCTGAGATTGGTTTTTGACCAGATCTCGTTTTCGCTATTCTTGATTTGGTACCACCATTCCATAAAATGATATCTGCCCAGGTCGACAAACTTGTACTGGACATCCGGTATTTCCAGTTGCTGCTTGTTTTTCAGGAATTTCAGCTCATGGAACATATAGTCCAGAAGGATCTCTTCGGTTTTTTCTGTCGTAGGCATTTTCTCCGGCATGCCTTCTTCTGCAAGAACGACTGTGGATTCAAACACTCTATCCTTTACAAGGAAAAGGGTTTCCGCCCCAGTTGAAAAGATCGAATCTGAATCAATGTGGAAATAGAATGAATTCTCCTCCTTGGTATATACCCAATAGGCTCCATTCCCCGTTCCGATAAGTGCGAAAGCATAATCATGTTCTTCCTGGGCCAGAACAGGCGATACCAAAGGAAAAAGAATTATGCCTATAGTGAGATATAGCTGTTGGTAGAAAAGCAAAGCCTGATAAAAAATCAAATGCGATTTCAAAAATGTAAAAAAATCGTTTAGTAATTGTAAAACGGCAATGGACGTGCCAGGAATTTGATTTTCAGACCCTTAATCCGATTATGCAGACATCGTCGACCTGGTCTTCTTCTCCTTTCCAGGTGTTAAAAACCTGCATAAGTTCATCTTTTTGTTCTTCCAGCGGCCTATTATGAATTTCCATGATCTTTTCCTTGAATCGCTTGTACATGAATTTTTTCCCGTTGGGTCCTCCAAATTGATCCGCATAGCCATCGGTGAAAAGGTAGATCAGATCCCCTTTTTCCAATTGGAGGCTATGGTCGGTAAATCTGGTCATGTACTCGTGATAACCAATGGGTTGCTTGTCCGGCTTGATGATTTCCAGTCCATCCTTACCGATATGATATAGGGGATTATGGGCACCAGACCAATGGAGTTCAAGGTTTTTGAGATTCAAACGGATCATGGAGATATCCATTCCGTCCTTGGTAGCTTCTTCTCCCCCGGTTTGTGATAGTTCCTTTATGATCTTTTCCCTGAGGTCGTCAAGGAGATGGGCTGGTGTATGGACCTCCTCTCCGGCATTCAATTCATTGAGAAAACTAGTCCCCAGCATAGTGAGGAATGCTCCTGGAACACCATGCCCGGTACAATCCGCTGCTGCCAGATAAAAGTAATCCTCCTTTTCCATAGCCCAATAAAAATCACCGGACACGATGTCTTTTGGTATGAAGAGAATGAAGTGGTCGGGAAGGTGCTTGGTTTCGTGCTCCTCGCTTTTCAGCAAGGCTTGTTGTATCCTTTTTGCGTACTGTATACTATCTATGATCTGCTGGTTTTGTGATTCCAATAATTGGTGGGCTTCCTCAACCTGTTGTTTCTGGCTTTCTATTACGGCTCTCTGACGTTGGGTTTCCTTGAGTCTGTTATAAACGAACATCGAAAAGAATATGACGATCACAAGGCCCATTCCTGCCAACAGGCTTATGGTCTTCTGTTTCTCTTCTCTCTCAGCCATGATCTCAAGCTGCTTGGCATTCTCAGCGTTTTTGATCGCCTCCCTTTTTTCAAATTCATGCTTCATCTGCTGTTTTAATGCAGCTTTTCTGGTACTCTGGTTGGAGATGCTGTCCTTCATTTGAATGTAGAGCTTATGCATATCCAGGGCATCTTCCCATTTGCCCAGATCGTGATAAACATTGTGAAGGACAAAAGCCGCTGTTTCAATGTTTTCCGGAAATCCAAGCTCCTGAGCGAATTGCAAGCTTTTTAACCCGGTTTCAAGTGCTTTTTGGTTCATTCCCAGGTCAAAATAGATCCTTGACAAGGCAGCAAGAGAAAAGGTGATACCTTCTTTTTCCTTTGTCGTCTGGCGGATCTTGTATGCCTTTTCATGGTATTCCCTTGCCTTGTCCAGATCCCCAAAGTCGTAATAGACCCCGCCCAGGTGACTTAAAGAGGTCGCCATGCCATCAAGGTCTTCCAATTCCGTAGAGATCTCCAGGCTTCGCTGGAAGTAATCCATTGCGTCATTTCGGGTTTCGGGTTTGTTAAAAAGAGAACCCATATTGTTCAGGACTCCTGCTAATCCCCGCTTATCTCCCAATTCCTCCCTGAAATCCAGGCTTCGCATAAGGTACACCCTTGCCATGGAATCCTCTCCTTGGTCGATATAACTTATCGCCATATTATTCATGATCAATGCCAGGCCGCTTTGGTCATCGATCTCCTGATATATCTTCATGGCCGAGTCATAATAGGAAAGGGCGGATTGGATATCTGACCGGTCCATTTGAACGGAAGCAATATTGTTGTAGGCTGTACCCATTCCGGAAAGATCATTGAATTCCTTTTGGACCTTTAGCGATCGGAAATAATAACTGAGGGCGGAGTCCACCTCACCGATCTCGTTATACTGAAAACCGATATTCCCAAGTGATTGCCCGGAAGCCTCCCTGTTCCCGATCTCCTGAAGGATCCTTAAGCTTTGCTTATAATACTTCATGGCCAGGTCTGGTCTTCCCCTGTTTGAGTGGTAGTAGCCATAATTGTTAATGGTACCTGCAAGAACACTTTGGTAGTAATATTTCCGGCCCTGATCCTTTTCCACAGCTCCAAGGCTTTCGCATTCATGTCTTAGAAAAACATTGTATCTGAACCAGATTGGATGATAGATCTCTTCACTAATAATAA
>JANQSY010000036.1 GCA_028279065.1 Cytophagales bacterium | reverse complement strand
GGAGTTTTCCTTACAGAATTTAAGGTTGATTGGAATACACTTTAATGGAATGAGAAATATTTGACTAGATTATGCTGTAAAGAATTTATCATTTTAATGTAGAATTGAAAATTAATGTAAAGGTACAGTGGCTAAATAGTAAAAAACTACCCCAGAGATATCCCAGAGGAATTTGTATTGCAGATCTTGAATCCAATAATCAATGAGATTGCAAACCAGGGAGAAACCCTGAAACAACTTCAAACCATCCTGAACAAGTTCCCTGACAATCCTCAAATAACGGATCTGAACACTCAATTGACAGGTCTTGCGGAGGTTTATTCCAGAATAGAAGCAGAGGCGGCAGACGGTGGTGAAGAGGACGTGAATCAACCCGGTGAGGGATCATCAGAACTTTCAATGACCCCTGAACAATTGCAGGAGGTCACTGAGATGGTTGAAAGAATTCGATCTGATATGGTTCAATAATCAAAAGCCCTCAGGGGCTTTTTTTTTGCCTAATAACATATGGAGCCAAAAAATAGGATTGAAGAATTAACCGACAAGATCAATCACTATAACACCCAATACTATATCAATGATATTTCGGAAATAACTGACTTTGAGTTTGATCAACTATTGGAAGAACTCATAGCTCTTGAAGAAAAACACCCCGAACTAAAAAAACCTGAATCGCCATCTCAGCGTGTAGGAGGAGGAATAACCAAAAAATTCCAGGTTGTTGAGCATGCAACACCAATGCTTTCTCTGGGGAATACCTACTCCAAAGACGAGCTCATAGAGTTTGACAACAGAGTAAGAAAGGAGATCGAAGGTCATTCTTATACTTACTTGTGCGAGTTGAAATTTGATGGAGTAGCCATTAGCATCAAATATGAAAATGGGATCCTCAATAAAGCTGTTACCCGTGGGGATGGAACAAAAGGAGATCTCATTACGAACAATGTAAAGACCATAAAAACCATTCCCTTAAAGGTGGAAGGAAAGAATGTTCCAAAAAAATTTGAGGTTCGAGGGGAGATCTATTTTCCCCTAAAGGAATTTGAAAAACTCAATGCCGAAAGGGAGGATATCGGTGAAGCTCCGTTTGCTAATCCTCGAAACACGGCCTCTGGAACATTGAAGATGCAGGATTCATCCATCGTAGCATCCCGAAACCTAGACTGTAATCCATATTTCCTTCTGGGAGAAGAAATATCCATCGAAAGTCAACTTCAAGGCCTTGAGACCCTGATTTCCTGGGGCTTCAAGGTCAATCCAAGCTATAAGATATGTTCCTCTATCGATCAGGTGATTGAGTTCATTGAAACCTGGAGGACAAAAAGGTTCGACCTGCCCATGGAAACCGATGGGATTGTGATCAAAGTCAATGAGATCAAAAACCAAACCCTTTTGGGGGCCACTGCAAAAAGTCCTCGATGGGCGATAGCGTATAAGTATCCCTCAGAATCCCAAAACACCATACTGAAGGATGTGCAATACCAGGTTGGCAGGACCGGGGCCATTACACCCGTAGCCAATCTGGTTCCTACTACTATTGCAGGCACTATTGTAAAAAGAGCATCTCTTCATAATGCCAATGAGATTAAACGATTGGACCTGCATATTGGGGATACAGTGCTGGTTGAAAAAGGAGGTGAGATCATACCTAAGGTAACCGAAGTTGTTCTTGAAAAAAGGCCAAAAAATGCTTCCCCGATTGTATATCCGAAGAATTGCCCTGCATGTGGATCAGGACTGGTTATCAATGAAGGTGAAGCCAACCATTATTGCCCAAACTGGGCGGGCTGCCTACCACAGGTTAAGGGAAGGATCGAGCATTTTGTTTCGAAGAATGCTATGGATATCGATTCACTTGGATCTGAAACCATAGAGGGATTGATCAATAAAGGGCTTCTGTCTGATATGGCTGACCTATATGCCCTGGATCATGATAGACTGATCAATCTTGAACTTGAAGTTTCAACAGACAAGGATCAATCCGTAAAACGCAGGTTGCTGGAAAAGTCGGTTCAAAATATTTTAAAAGGTATCGAGGAATCAAAATCAAGGCCCTTTGAAAAAGTTCTGTTTGCCCTGGGAATTCGCTTTGTGGGTCAAACCACAGCAGAGGTCCTGGCTTCTCATTTCATTACACTGGAGAATTTGATGAAGGCAAACCCCGAAGAACTGGAAGAGATCCATACAATTGGGAAAAGGATCGCAGAAAGCGTTCATGGGTATTTTCTTGAAGAGCAGAATCTTTCCATCATAGAAAGGCTTCGGAAAGCAGAGTTAAATTTTGAATCAGAAGTTAGAATTTCAGACCGTGAAGGTCCTTTATTTGGAAAAAAGGTAGTGGTTTCAGGTGTTTTCAATAATTTCAGTCGGGAAGGGATAAAAGATTCGGTCAGAGAAAATGGAGGTAAACTTGTTAGCTCTATTTCTTCAAAAACCGACTTGGTCATAGCCGGGGAAAACATGGGGCCGGCAAAAAAGGAAAAGGCAGAAAAACTGGGAATTAAAATGATCGGAGAATCCGAATACCAAAAAATGATTGAAGGAATATGACGGTTTCCTGGCTTTTTAATCTGAGAACATTATTCACAAAAAAACCTAGGAGATCAACGAGCAAAGGACTGAGCTTTAAGGAGGCGAGATCAGTTGGAATTTTTATTAAGAACAATGATCCAGGTGCAAACCCCTTCATCCAAAAGTTCATCAAGGACCTTGAAGGCCTTGAAAAAAAGCTGGAGATCGTCTGTTTCTTTGATAAGATCGTTAATTCGAAATACGAGTTTTCTTTCCATGTCCATACCAAAAAGAATGTGAATGTTTGGGGGGTCCCAAAAGACTCTTTCCTTAAGGAATTTCAGAGGAAGAGATATGATTTCCTGATATTTCTGGTCGACGATTGGAACCTTGAGATCTTACCATTCCTCAAGTTTTCTAAGGCCAGGTTGATAGTTGGAGATCCTGATAAAATACCCATGGATTACCTTGACCTGGGCATAAAGGTCGACAACGGTAACCTGGCAGGAATGCCCGAATTAGCTCTTAATAGCCTAAAAAAGATCAAATAATGGAAAAGTTTCATGGAGTTGGACCGGCAATGGTTACCCCTTACCTGGAAAATGGTGAACTGGATATTCCATCCTTAAAAAAACTAACCTATTTTCTGATCGAAGGGGGGGCTGACTACCTAGTGGTACAGGGAACTACAGGAGAATCTCCTACTGTAAAACCTGATGAAAAGAAACAGATCCTTGAGGCTGTGTCTGAAGAGAATAACGGTCGTCTACCAATTGTATTCGGTGTTGGTGGGAACAGCACAGAGGCGGTCTCAAATGCACTGAAGGAATTGGAAACTGACCATATTGATGCCATCCTTTCCGTTAGCCCTTACTACAATAAGCCATCACAAAGAGGAATTGAACTTCATTTCAAGAAAGTGGCTGATGCTTCGCAGGTACCGATCATTCTTTATAATGTGCCTTCAAGAACAGGGTCAAATATCGATGCCAATACCACTGTGGCCTTATCAAAGCATCCTAATATTATTGGAATAAAGGAAGCATCTGGCAGTCTGGAACAGGCAATCCAAATACGAAAAGAAGCGCAGGATGATTTTCTTTTGATCTCAGGGGAGGACCTTTTGACGGTTCCGATGATCAGTATTGGTTGTGTGGGGGTGATCTCAGTTCTAGCAAATGGCTTTCCACATGAATTTTGCCAAATGATCCATTTTGCCCTGGAGGGCAAATTTGATCAGGCTGAAAAGATCACAAGAAGGTTTATAGGAATAAACCCCTTAATGTACCAGGAGGGAAATCCCGTAGGGATAAAGACTGTGTTGGAGGAAAAGGGGATTTGCAGCGCCCAAGTTAGACTTCCACTCGCAAATGCGAGCGAAGGCCTAAGGGCAAAGATCAAAGAGGAGATAAAAAAAGCAGCCTTTTAGGCTGCTTTCTTAATTAATTCGAGTTCTTAATATTTTGAACCTCTTTCCGAATATCTTGAGCTAGGTTCTTCATCTCTTGCATTCCCTTCCTCACACGGGTACCAGCAGCTTGGTTATTCTTATCGTAGAATTTCTCAAAGTCACTCTCCAAAGACATCACCAAATCTCTTAATTGTTCAAATCTTTTCATATCAAACGGATTTTTTTATTTGTAAAAAGTGGTCTAAAAATAGAAATTAAACGCATTTGAACAAAAAAACGGAAAAATTAATTACGTCAATTGATCTCAGCTTGAAGCTTCATTTCCGCATAGACCCCTTCCTTCAATTTTCCTGAAATGCTTTCGAAGGCATCAATCGTTTCCTTGACATCTTCCAGGGTATGCACAGCTGTAGGTATGAGTCTAAGCATAATCATATCCTTTGGTACCACTGGATAGATCACAACGGAACAGAAGATATTGAGATTTTCCCTCAGGTCTATTATCAAATGAGCTGCCTCATTCGTCCCTCCTGAGAGGATCACAGGGGTTACGGGGGAGGAAGTAGTTCCAATATTGAATCCTTTATCCCTAAGGCCCGATTGAAGAGCATTTACAACGGTCTTCAGGTTTTCTCTTAGCTCAGGCATTGTCCTAAGCATCTCAAGCCTCTTGAGGTTTCCGATCACTAAGGGCATAGGAAGGGACTTTGCAAAGATCTGGGACCTGGTATTGTAGCGCAGGTAGTCTATAACATCCTCATTTGAAGCTGCAAAAGCTCCAATGCTTGCCATAGATTTGGCGAATGTGGAGAAATAGATATCAATTCCATCCTGGCAACCTTGGGCTTCACCTGCACCTGCGCCTGTTTCCCCCAATACGCCGAAACCATGAGCATCGTCTACAAGCAGTCTGAAGTTAAACTTTGATTTGAGATCTACGATCTCCTTTAGTTTTCCCTGGTTACCTGACATTCCAAAAACGCCTTCAGTGATAACCAGGATAGCTCCACCTGTTTCCTGACTAACCTTGGTGGCTCTTTGAAGTTGTTTTTCACAGCTCTCAATATCGTTGTGAGCATAAACAAACCTCTTTCCCGGGTGCATTCTCAAGCCATCAACTATACAGGCGTGGCATTCCGCATCATAAACCACCACATCCCTCCTATCCAGAATTGCATCGATGATTGACATGATTCCCTGATACCCGTAGTTCAAAAGGATCGAATCCTCTTTCCCTTCAAATGCTGCAAGTTTTGCTTCAAGCTCCTCGTGAAGATTGGAGTTGCCCGACATCATTCTTGCTCCCATGGGATAAGCAAGTCCGTATTCAGCGGTAGCCGCTGCATCGACCCTTCTTATCTCAGGGTGGTTGGCAAGACCCAGGTAGTTATTTAAACTCCAGGTCAGGACTTCTTTACCTCGAAACTTCATTCTTGGGGCTATCTCCCCTTCCAACTTGGGAAAGGCGAAATATCCATGGGCCAATTTTGAGTGTTTTCCCAAAGGCCCGCGGTCTACCAATATTTTATCAAATAAATCCACAGGGAACAATTTTATTTAACGGTGGCAAAAATAAGCTGAAATAAGGGCTTCTCAAATCGACTTGTGCATGGTGATTGTCAAGAAACAGGAATTCTTCATAGCATTGCAAGAATTATGGGAAAAATATCAAAAGTTTTAGTCGCAAACAGGGGTGAAATTGCCATGAGAGTCCTCAGAACCTGTAGGGAGATGGGGATAAAGACTGTAGCCGTTTATTCAGATCCGGACAGGGAATGCAATCATGTAAGGTTTGCTGATGAGGCTTATAATATTGGCCCGGCAGATTCTTCAAGTTCATATCTGAATATTGAAAAGATCATCGAGGTTGCTCAAAAATCCGACGCAGATGCTATCCATCCTGGATATGGTTTCCTTTCTGAAAATGCCCGGTTTTCCAAAGCCGTCGAGAAAGTGGGATTGATCTTTATTGGGCCATCTCCCCATTCGATTGATATTATGGGTAACAAGCTTGCGGCAAAGAAGGCCGTTTCAAACTTCGATATTCCCATGGTTCCAGGGGTTGATCACCCAGTGGCAGATAAGGCAGAAGCAAAGAAGATAGCTGAAGAACTTGGTTTTCCCATACTAATAAAGGCAGCAGCTGGAGGAGGTGGAAAGGGAATGAGGGTTGTGGATTCGATCGATACTATTGAAGAGCAACTGGACCGAGCGATTAGTGAAGCAAAATCAGCTTTTGGGGATGGAAGTGTTTTTATTGAACGGTATATCACTAAACCAAGGCATATTGAATTTCAGATCTTCGGAGATAAGAAAGGAAATTATGTTCACCTTTTTGAAAGGGAATGTTCTATTCAACGAAGACATCAAAAGGTAGTTGAAGAGGCTCCAAGCGCGGTATTGACGGAAGAACTCAGAGATAGAATGGGGAAAGCAGCTATAGATGTAGCCAGGAGCTGCGATTACTATGGTGCCGGGACCGTGGAATTCATGCTAGACGAAAACCTGGATTTCTACTTTCTGGAAATGAATACAAGATTACAAGTGGAGCATCCTGTGACCGAACTTATTACAGGGTTGGACCTTGTTAAGCTTCAGATCCATATTGCCGAAGGTGAAGATATCCCCTTTTCCCAAGAAGATATGAAGATCTCAGGCCATGCCTTTGAACTCAGGGTGTATGCTGAAGATCCCATGAATCAGTTCCTTCCTGATTCCGGGGTCCTGAAAACCTACAGAGCCCCTGATGGAAATGGAATTAGGGTTGATGATGGATTTACACAAGGGCAAGAGATCTCCATTCATTATGATCCATTGATATCAAAATTGATCTCTTATGGAGAAACGAGAGAGGAGGCCATATCTAAAATGTTGAGGGCGATCGAAGAATACAGGATCGAAGGTCTGGCCACTACACTACCATTTGGGAAATATGTTTTCGAGCATAGAGCTTTCATTGATGGTGATTTCGACACAAAGTTTGTGGATCGATACTTTTACCCCTCTCTAAAAGAAATAGAGAAACCTGAAAGGGATCAATTGGAAGCATCGGTTGTTTTGGCATCTTGGCTTCATCAAAAAAAGACTCATTCTACGAAGATGGGGACCGACAGCGATAAACCATCTCCTTGGAGAAGGAGGTATTCTTAGAAGTCCTTTATGGCAATAATCAGACCCTTTCGGGCATGGAGGTATGATCAACGGATCAGCGGTAACATAGAATCCTTAACCTCGCCTCTTTTCGATGTGGTTTCGGAAAAACAAAGGGAAAAGCTTTACCAGAACCCATTGAATAGCATCCATCTCTCTGTGCCAAAGGGAGAAAAGCCTTTCCAAGAGGCAAGAAAAAGGTTTGACCATTGGATCTCTAAACAGATCCTGAAGCAGGACAGTCTTGAAGGTTTTTACCCCTACTACCAGGTTTTCTCTTTGCAGGGTGAAGAAAGGGAATACGTAAGGAAAGGATTCATCTGCTTGATCAAAGTGGATAAAGAAGGTCGTGACTCCATACTTGTTCATGAGAATACCATCCCCAACGCTGTAAACGACCGAATTCAGCTCTTAAAGGAGACCCATATGAATGTTAGCGCCACTCATGGCTTATATCATGATCGGGATTTTGAGCTTGAAGGGCTTTTGGATGAAGCCATTGAATTCCCACTTGCAGAAACCGAAGATTATCAGGGAGTAAAAGAGATTCTTTCCGTGATCCAGGACCGGCCAAGCATACAAAAGATCCTGGATCTCATTGAAAAACAGCCAATCATCCTGGCCGATGGTCATCACAGATTTCAAAGCTCTGTTCAGTACCAGAAAGAATGTGAAGAGAACAATCCTTCTCACACAGGAAAAGAACTTTATAACTATCACATGATGTATCTCACCAACGGTGCATCAAGCGATCTGCGCATTCTTCCAACGCATAGGCTTATTCGAGGAATTGAAAACCTTAACGAAGAACTTATTTTAAAGCAGTTAAAGGAGGATTTTTTTATTCGGGAGATCGAAGAGGTATATGACCTGCCATCCATCATCGCAGGAAAGAAGCACGCTTTTGGGTTGATCTTCAAAGACCGATGCTACAAGATCCGAATGAAAGAAGACCATAAGAACAGTATTCCATGGAAATTTCCTGAAAGTATCAAAGAGTTGGACTTGACCATTCTACATTATTTCGTGATAGAAAAGGCTCTTGGGATCCCCGGAAGGAAACAAAGAACCGATGAGCATGTATTTTTTGAAAGGAGCTTTGCATCATGCCTCGAAAGTGTTCATACCGGAAAGGCCCAGATGGCAGTCATAACAAACGAAGTAACTATGCACGAGGTCCTTGAAGTATGCAAAAGCGGATATACCATGCCTCAAAAAAGTACTTACTTCTATCCAAAAACTATTGCTGGTTTCGTCTTCGCCTTATTGGAAGATCAAGCCTCTACTCCGAGGTCTTCATAACGACCCTCATGAAATCTCCTGCAAACAACCTTGTTCTCAATAAGTCCGGGTTTAATGATCGATTTGCCCAGGAACATCCTTACGCATTCCTGAATACCCTCAATTATTGAAGGATGAGGATGAATCAACTCAGCAAGTTCTTCTATTCCATTGTTTGTGGAGATCAGAAGAGCCACCGTTTGGATCGCTGAAGAAGCATGCTCTCCAATAGCCCTCATCCCCAGGATCTTCATATCATCGTCATCGGTAACAAGTATCTTGAAGAACCCCTGGGTTCTCCTCATAGCAATGGCCCTGGGAATAATATCGAAGGCAAGGCTGACAACCTTATATGATAAGCCTTGCTCCTGGGCCTGTTGTTCGTTCAATCCCACGCCTGCAGTTTCCGGGCTCAAGAACATAATTGTTGATATATTATCATAGATCATTGGCTTTTCGGGCTTGCCATACATCTTCTCAATAGCATACCTTCCTTCCAATTCGCCAACATTAACAAGGGCGATATCCGCTGTTAGGTCGCCTACTGCATAGATGTTCTTAATGCTGGTCTGGGTATTGTCATCAAGCAGGTGGCCTCTTTTTGACATCTCCGCGCCTATCTCTTCAAGCCCTAATCCTTCGATGTTAGGGACACGACCGATCGAGATCAGAGCTTTTTCAACCTCATAGGACTCTATAGATCCGTCCTGGTTGTTTTTGGTTTCGTAATAAACCATTCCATCACGGATCTCGAGCTTATGCAGGTCGGTATTGTGATGGATCTGGACTCCATTTTGTTTTAGATTGAATTCAATGATCTCGGTAAGGTCTGGATCTTCGAATGGGAGAATCCTGTCGTCCCGTGCAATAATATTTACCTGAGTCCTTTCGAAATTCGAAAATATGGTACCGAACTCGCAACCAATAACACCTGCTCCAACGATGACAAGGCTCTCTGGAAAGGAATCGAAATTATGGATTCCATCACTGGTGACCACAATTTTTTCATCTATTGGTATACCCTCGATATACCTAGGACGGCTCCCAGTTGCGAGGACTACGTTTTCGGTCCTAACGGTTTCTTTATCTCCCTGGTCATTTTCAATTTCCACATTGTTTGGATCCAATAACCTGGCACTACCAGCTTTGAAAAAGAACAATCCCGGAGCTGCATGATCCCTTAGCCAATCCACTTGTTGGCTCAGCAAAGAGGCTCTTTCAGCTGTAGCATCGTTCACATCCGCAAGGAAATCAGACCACTGGGCCTTTTGGGGAGGTGTCATTCCATATCTCCTTAGTTTGTCCTGATAAACCTTGGATTGACGACTTAACTCCCACCAGGTTTTGGATGATAGTGCCCCGTTAAAAATGCCCGCCCCTCCCAGATCCTTCTTCTCTATCAACAGAACTTTCTTTTTGAAATCCACGGCACGCATGGCCGCAGCAAAGCCGGAGGGACCCCCGCCTATAACGACAACATCATAACTTTCCATACCCAGGAATTTTGCACTAAAGATATCCAAATTGCCAACAATTTGGCTTTCAGCAAAAATCCGGGAGGCTTAATCGGGTAGTCTTACCTGATGAAAAGAAGCTCTCTGTACTTGATCAATGGCCAGTCCTCATCGTCAACCAGAAGCTCCAACTTATCCGCCGCGTACCGGATCTTATCAAAGTACTGTCCCTTAACCTTGTCACAATAAGCAATGGCAAGATCTCTCATATTGTCGATCTTGTTCACTTTCCTCCTCTCGTTGATCATTTCTCGGACCCCGACTTTTAGGGAGTTGATATGGCCAGAGATCTCTTCGATCGCCTTAAGAACTGGCTTGTTGTCCAATCCTAATTCCTTCAGCCCTTTTGCATTTGAGATCAATTTGTTTTGATAGGCTATGGCAGTCGGAATTATATGGTTGAGGGCAAGGTCTCCCATGACCCTCGATTCGATCTGAACCTTTCTGACATAGTTCTCCAAAAGGATATCATGCCTGGCTTCAAGTTCTGTCTCGTTGCAAACTCCGTGTCGAGCAAACAGAGCCTTGGTTTCTTTTGATACATATACGTCCAAAGCTCTGGGAGTATCTGTTATGTTACTCAGGCCTCTTTTTTTAGCCTCTTTCACCCATTGGTCAGAATATCCATCTCCTTCAAACCTTCTTGGTTTGGATTCCTTGATATACTTTCTGAGGATCTTGACTATGGCCAGTCTTTTATCCTCTCCCTTATCGATCTTCTTTTGAAGTTCCTTATTAAAATCGGTCAGCTGGTCGGCCATGGCAAGGTTCAACGCTGTCATTGGCTGGGCTACATTCGAATCCGAACCCACCGCACGGAACTCAAATTTGTTTCCTGTAAATGCAAACGGAGAGGTCCTGTTCCTGTCTGTATTGTCAATGAGTATCTCAGGGATCTTATCAATACCCAGCTTCATGTACATATTATCCCCCTTTTCTATCCCTACATTTCCCTTGCTCTCAAGCTCATCCAGAACGGATGAAAGCTGTTGGCCGATAAAGGTTGAAATGATTGCTGGAGGAGCCTCATTAGCACCAAGTCTGAAATCATTTCCAGCACTTGCTATTGAGGCTCTTAGAAGGTCTGCATTTTCATGGACAGCCTTTAAGGTATTGACCAGGAAGACCAGGAACTGAAGGTTTTCCCTCGCGCTGGAACTTGGTTGAAAGAGGTTCACTCCTGTATTTGTTATCAGGGACCAATTGTTATGCTTACCGTTCCCATTCATGCCTGCAAAAGGTTTTTCATGAAAAAGCACCTTTAGGGAATGCTTTTCAGCCACCTTTCCCATCACATCCTTGAGCAATTGATTATGGTCCGTTGCGAGGTTAAGTTCTTCGAATGTTGGCGCTACCTCAAACTGGCTTGGAGCTACTTCATTATGCCTGGTAGAAACCGGAATACCAAGTTTTAAAGCTTCGATCTCGAAATCCCTCATAAAATCATAAACCCTAGGAGCAATGGATCCGAAATAATGATCATCAAGCTGTTGGCCCCGTGCGGGATTATGACCAAAAACGGTCCTTCCACCCATGACAAGGTCAGGTCTGGAAGCAAATAGAGCCTTATCGACAACAAAATATTCCTGTTCAACCCCCAGATAGGCAGTAACTCTGCTCACATTTCTGTCGAAGAATTTACATGTGGAGGTGGCAGCCCTATCCACAGCTTCGACGGCCTTCAATAAAGGAGCTTTATAGTCCAGTGCCTCACCGGTATAGGATACAAAAATGGTCGGGATACAAAGGGTGGTGCCAATGATGAACATCGGTGATGTGGGATCCCATGCTGTATAACCCCTGG
>JANQSY010000034.1 GCA_028279065.1 Cytophagales bacterium | reverse complement strand
GGGTCCTCCATAGGCAAACCCTACCACCCTACCCTCATACTCACATACCAGCCATGAATGCAATTCAAAGGCGGATCGCATACGTCTCCAGATCTCTTCCTCATCCGGAGGGTGTTCTTCAAAACTTATGACTGTATCGTTGACATAGGGAGCATAGATCTCAGCGATATCCTTGCAATCCTCACGAGTTCCGAAACGAATTACATACTCTGTTGAAGACATTAATCTTGGGGTTTGGTGCCCATTAGAAAAATGGAAATGATCTGTTCATAAGCCTCGGTTCTGTTCATGGATATATGATCAATGATATCTGAGGTACAGACAATTCCACTCATTTCCATGTAAAGTCGTAGCACAAATTCCTGATCCAGATCCTTGTCAAAAACACCGGTTTCGAAACCCTCTTGAATCAACTTTCGATAATAGCCTTCCCTTCGAATAGCTTTTCTTTTTAGGTGCATTTCCCATAAGTGCGGCGTATGGATCTCCAGATCATTCAAGAATTTATTGGTCAGCTCGATCACGATCCTGCCCTGGAACTGAGCTACGCTCAGAAGGCGCTCGGCCACAGATCGATCATCATTGAAAACCAAGCTCTCCAGTTCAGACTCCATTTTATCCTCGAATCGCTCTACCACGGACTCAACCAATCCCTCTTTAGACCCAAAGTTTTCATAGATGGTGCTTTTGCTAATTCGTAGTTTTTGAACCAGGTCATCCAAAGACAGCTTATAAAACCCATTCTTATAGATATGACTCTCAGCAACATCAAGAATCCTTTCTCTTCTTCTTTCCTGTTTTTCAGAAAGCTCCCGAATTCCGGTATTTCTTTTTTTCTGCTTTGCAATGGCTTCCATCATTCACCCTTTTTGGCCTGTGTTCCGGTTTTCATTGATCTCCAAAGGAGATATTATCACCTTTTTAAGTGTTGAATTGCAATTATAATAATAATTGTACTAGTTTGGTTTTTTTAGTACAATTTTAATATGAAAGATCGAAAAGTCTCAAATAGCATCGTTCTCAAGGTTTTGGATGAGAGAGATATTCCAGCTTTAAAGGATCTCCTGGAAGCCAATAGAAGCAGATTCGAATTGCACTTTGAACCGGAATATTCTGCTATGAACCAGGATGAAGGGCTTTCCAATTTTATCAGATCAAAGCTTGAAACCAGTAAAAACGGGCTGGGGTATTACTTTGGAATCTTTTTATCCGGGACCTTGATCGGGAAGGTAGAGCTCTATGGGGTGTCCAAAAGAATTCCTAAATGCAATCTTGCTTATTTCATTGACCAGCAGCAGGAAGGAAAAGGGATCATCACCTCCTGCTTGCGGGCATTGATAGATCACTTATTTGATCAATTGGGCTATCAAAAGATCGAATTAAGGACCTCGACAGATAATTATCCGAGCATAGCAATTGCAAAAAAACTCGGATTCATTGAGGAAGGAAACCTGAGGAACAACTATAGAAGGTACAACAACGAGCTCGTAGACCTCGTGATCTGGGGCCGGATCCCTTAGTTGACTCAGCCCAGGTAAAAATCCGAATGTGGAATAACGTCCTCCTTTCAGCAATTTCCATAGGCATCCCAATGGGAAAAGCTGGCGAATCTATCCCAACAAGGATCATCGCTGATACGAGGACTATTTGGGGAAGAATGGAGACTTAAATAGTATCATATTCATTTCCACGTAGACAAAAAGTGCCATCTTACCTAATCAAGATTCCTTCTCCCATGAATTTTTTCAAGCTTTTAATGACCCTTTCCATCTCTGGTCCTATCGGCTCTTTAGCTTTTTCCTGAAGCTTTTTCTTTTTAAGCATATCTAAATAGCCCTCAAATGCCAGTTCAGTCCCAGAAGCGCTGACTGAGAAATTTGAGATTCGATAACTATATTCCATGTCCTTTGAAAGTATTTCTATTTCGTATTTCAAGGGAACCGGTGATTGAATACCCATATACCCTGTATATGAGTAATCATATGAACCGCTCGTCACTATTTCATAATTTCTGTCATATTTGAGGTCTTCGTTTTTGAAAAACTGGATAGCCCATTCCCTTGCACGGTAGTAAAGGGTGTCTTTCTCGATACTTATCTGGATCTTCTCATAATACTCATACTTGCCTGTTTCAGAGTTCTTTGGAATCTCCTGCGAAATACCGAAAAGCGGCATGAAATATAGGATGAAGAAATGTGCTTTTTTCATTGAAGATGCTTTAAGGTTAATTGTGTTTTAACATTGTTAATCTAATCCTAAGATAGCGACAACCGGGCAAAAAAAGTATTGGTATTAACCCATATCAAATATTACCACCTCACACAAAATCTCCAGTAGAAAAAATCTGCATGGAATATCGTTGAGGTTGTACAAGGGAAATGGCTTTCGGATTCCGAAACCTTGATCTTGAATGGTCCTAATCCATCCAACTCTCAGACCAACTTAGATCCTTGCACTTTTCAAGCGAATCAAAAGGGAAGGACTCATCCAACCAATCAATTGTTGATTGCCCAATTAGATATCTGGTTTTTTTCCTACCTTTCGCAAGCCTTTTAAATTCATCAACCAAAGACCAGAAAACATGAAAGTGAAAACATTAGCCTTACTACTTGGATTATCGATCCCTTTCCTCGGTTTTTCCCAGGACAAGATCTATCTCAACAATGGTTCCACCCTTGAATGCAAGGTAGTCAAGCTTAAGCTCAGGTATATAGAATACAAACTGAAAGACTCTGAGGATCTTCCACTTTATACCATCAAAAAATCCAACGTAAACAGGATCGAGTATGCCGATGGCAGAATTGATGATCTTAGTCACTTTGCGGTAAAGGAAAGTCACCGGAGTTATCTGGGTCTTATGGTAGGGTATAGCGCTGCCATTTATGACGGTTCCTCGATTTACGATATTGCTAATACACAAAGTCGGCTCAAGATCGAATTCGACGGGGGATCATCCTTCATCGGTGGATTGTCGGGAGACCTGGCCCTCAATAAGAAAGGGTGGCTTTCTTTTTTTTACGGACTACAGTTTTTCCAAACAGGTTTTGATTATGAGTCGAGTGTTACCCTTGGTGGAACAACAGTTGGTGACCCTGAGACCGGCAGTGGCAGCCTGTCCTATTTTACGATCCCGGTTGGTTTAAGGATCTATAAATTAGACCTTATCCCGACCATAAACACCTCCTTATATGGCGATATCGGTGTTAATAACAATACCCTGATCTCATCGGATGTCCCACTTCCATCCAGCGCGGAATCTTTTTATGCGGCCCTCAATTTGGGTATAGGCACTAGGTCATATATTTCTGACGGGCACTTGGCTATTTTCACCAAGATCGGATACAATATCCCCTTTTCGAATGCAATAGAACCCAACACACAGATCTTTGATCTCAACTTCAATTTGGGTTTGTTAATAGGGTTGTAGAGAGAAGAGAATAGATCAAAATTCCTCCTACCAGCACATGCTTTGGGCTTGCCTTTGCGGAAGGCTTGAATAAATCAATCACAAGAACAAATCAGGTTGAAGCTGGATCTAGGGCTTTGTTATATTATTAGGGCTATTCCGCCCATAGATAATGAATCCGAAATAAGGGTCACCTTTCAAAGGTGTGAACCGTAATATTCTTTCCTTGTTGTACAGATGATTTAAATTCCCAACCCATTGTAGAATATTCCAAAACACTGGAGTTAAATACTAAATATAATTCAAGGATATTGTTTACTTCAATGGCCCTATCTGGATGCCAATCCTTGTATAATTCGCTTATTTGTACCTCTTGGGGCTGTGATGCTCCGTAAATAAAGAATAGTTTACTTTTTATTGTATCCAATGGATTCTCATCATAAATGATAATCGCATACATATACTCTTTTGGTCTATTCTGCGAAAAGACATCACTCATAGAAAACAACCAAATGCAAAAGAAAAAACCTATTGTGAATTTCATCTTGTCATATAATTTGAATTATTCAACATCCTGACCCTCCTCGAGTTCAAGGCATTTCTCCTTAATTCTATACTTGAAAACCTTGTGTCCTGAATTTCTATAAATGTGAAAGGAAAGCGAGTTTGGGTTTTTACTAATTGAATCCCCGATCACTAAAAAATTTCTGATTCCACTAAGATCTCCTTGAAAATAAACCTGCAATGTATCCTCCTTGGATTGAATTATCCAAGTCCTCATTTCGTGATAGGTCGAATCCTCAAAAACATTTGAAAATTTCCCTTGAATTGAAATTCCTTTTAAATACTCCCTGTATTCACAATTCTCTTTTGAAAAATCGATCGGGGAAAATTTTATCATGAATTGAAAAATGAAAAAAACCACAAATCCAATTGAAATTAGAAATCCCATTATAATCCCCAATATCTTCATGAAGCATGTTTATTGTATACAGAATTACATTCTTCAGCCATGCAAGGCGTTCAATAATTTAGTTTATACATCCCTAAGATAATAAAGTGCCACCTCACCTTGGGGTGGCTTTTTTAGGCTGGAACCAGCCCCCAGAAATCAAGAGGTTTCTCAGCAGGATCTTCCCAGTAAACCTCTTTGTATAAGGTTTCGAAAATATGCTTCCAAAGGTGATAGTCTTTTGCTCTTGCAGCCTGTTTCTCCTCCGCATAGGCCTTGTCCCTCATCACCAGATTTTTGGCAATATGATACTTTCCAGCCCAATAGACATATTCACGATGTCGTTCAAAAAATTCCCTCCAATCATCAGGAATATTGGGGGAAATTGTTTCAACAATTTGCAATGTGTCATGAAGGGAATACTCATTTTGCTTAATCCTCCATACCCTTTTCTTGACGATATCAAAGGTTAATTCCACCTCTGGGTTATTATCGAGATATTTTTGGATGGAAAGCCCCTTTAGAAAGTTTTCAATTGCCAAGCCCCGAATGAGCATGAATGAGTTTAGGTGTCCCAGATAGCTCAGCCTACTCCTGTCCATTTCCTCTTCGCTTCCATTTCGCATTGTAGAATGGAATTGTTTCTGAGCTTCCAGAAGTCCAGTCAAAAGGCTTTTACTGGACCATTGGAGCGTTTTCGCGTATTCCAACCAATAGCCTGGAAGGAGAAGATCATGTGTCCAATTTATCTCCATTAACGTCTGCACTTATGTCCGCACCATAAAAAAACCTCCTGAAAATCAGGAGGTTATGTGCGAAATCGCAGTCCGTAGGAGGGTCGAGCGTAAGAAATTGATCCAGTGGATCAATTTAGCGAGGAGCCTGGAAGTGAAGGATGGTTTTTGTAAAACCATTCTGAACGGGCAGGGGAGCTCCCCTTAGGACAAACGAAAAAAGCCGGGCAAAACCCGGCTTTTGGAGTGCAGTCCGTAGGGGAATCGAACCCCTGTTACCAGGATGAAAACCTGGCGTCCTAACCCCTAGACGAACGGACCAATATTTGATCTTCAGGACCTTAAATCGGCCACTTTCGAAAATCGAGGTGCAAAGATAAATTCCTGAAATCAATTTCCCAAAGCCCGAACCAAAAGAATAATTCCTCCCTCCTTTCATCGGTTCCATTCACCACCTAAGGAAAGTTTATCGATCCATTACACAGGCTTTGGGTACATTTAATCCGCAAAACCATAACTATCATGAAGATCCCCCATATCCAAAGAGTTCCTGCCCTTATGCTATGTGTCTTCCTGGTCTTTTCCTGTTCAGGGAAAAAGGAGGCACCTGGAAACAAGCATGCCGAGAAGATCAAGCAGGTTGAGAATGGCCTGACCTACCCGGTGGTGATCAAAGGGGATGAACTCTTGAACATCAACGAAAGGATGGCTCATTATGGAGTTCCTGGGGTTAGCATAGCTGTGATCCATGATTTCGAAATAGTATGGGCACAGAGTTATGGTGTCATGGATTCCACCACCATGGAACCTGTGACCAATGAAACGCTTTTCCAGGCTGGATCCATCTCAAAACCCGTGGCCGCAATGGGAGCGCTTAAAGCGGTGATGGATGGGAAGATCGAATTGGAAAATCCCATAAATGATTACCTGAGCAGTTGGAAGGTGCCGGAAAATGAATTCAACCAGGTAGAAAAAGTCACCCTGGGAAGAATACTGAGCCATACTGCCGGACTTACCGTCCATGGCTTCCTTGGCTATACCATCCACCAGGATGACCCTACAAATATCGTGATGGCCTTTAACTGTAGCTGAACACATGTCCCAAGCATATACCTTAAAGTCTATTGAGTTAAGAAATCATTAAATCTT
>JANQSY010000019.1 GCA_028279065.1 Cytophagales bacterium | reverse complement strand
TTGCCGGGGTTTACTATCCCGACAAGACAAGGGTTGGGTGGTGGAAGAACGGATACCCTGAGTACTTTGCCAAGGTACTGAACAGTATAAACTGGATCGGGATCAGGGTTTTTATTGAAAACCAGGAACTGGATCTTTCCAAAGCAACTGTTCTGGAGTTCCAAAGGGTCCTGGATATGAAAAGAGGTACTCTTGAAAGAAACTGTGAGCTTGAACTGGATGATGGTAAAAGACTATCCCTTTCTTCACTGAGGTTTTGTTCAATGCAGGATCCCGAGCTGGGATGTTTGGATTACAGGATCCAACCTCTCAATTTTTCCGGAAGGATCAGGCTTGAACCGATCTTGGATTTTGACGTCCATAACGAGGATTCCAATTATGGGGAATACTTCTGGGAAGGCAATGAATCAGGACACAAAGGAGATCAATGTTATAATCTCGCTAAGACCAAGAAAACAGAATTCACCGTGGCTGCCGGAATGGCTATTACTCCTATTGGTGAATTGACTGACTCTATGGAACTGAATGACCATTATCAGATCGGATGGAAACTGGAATTCCAGATATCTCCGGAAAAAGAGGTCGGGATCCACAAGTTCTGTTCAATTCTCTCCTCCTTTGACCACGATCCTAAAGAAATATCTGAGATCGCAATAAATAAGGCCGAACAAGCCAAAGAAAATGGGTTCCAAAAGCTGCTCGAGGATCACATTCAGAGTTGGGCAAATATTTGGAAAGACAGCGATATCATCATCGAGGGAGATATCGAAGCCCAGCAAGGGATCAGGTTCAACATCTTTCATCTATTCCAAACCTATAAGGGCGATGATCCAAGGATGAACATTGGCCCAAAAGGATTTACAGGGGAGAAATATGGTGGCTCGACCTATTGGGATACGGAAGCCTATTGTATTCCCTTCTACCTTGGAAATTCCGATCCGGCTGTGGCAAGACAACTACTGGTCTACAGACACAAACACCTTCCAAAGGCAATAGAAAATGCAGAGAAATTAGGATTTAAGGATGGGGCCGCTCTCTACCCAATGGTCACAATGAATGGAGAAGAATGCCATAATGAATGGGAGATCACATTCGAAGAGATCCATAGAAACGGAGCAATTGCTTATGCCATCCATAGGTATATGGAATACACCGGAGACAGGGAATACCTGGCGGAATATGGACTTGAGGTAGTGGTTGGAATAGCAAGGTTCTGGATGCAGAGAATGAACTACTCGGAAAATAAAAAGCAATGGGTGATCCTTGGAGTGACCGGACCAAATGAGTATGAGAACAACGTAAACAATAACTGGTACACCAACTTCCTGGCTACATGGTGCCTGGGCTTTGCCATAAAGTGCTGGGACCATGTAAAAACCCATCACGGAGAAAGGCATAAGGAATTGGAGGCAGCTCTAAATCTGGACAGAAAGGAAGTAGATTCCTGGGCTGAAAGAATGGAAAAGGTCTACTTGCCAAGGGACGAGGAGCGAAAGGTTAATCTGCAGCAGGATAATTTCCTTGACAAGGAGATCATGAACGCTGAAATGATCCCCGCCAATGAAAGGCCGATCAATCAACATTGGTCCTGGGACCGTATACTCAGATCCTGTTTTATCAAGCAGGCAGATGTGCTTCAGGGTATGTATTTCTTCTATGATGATTTCAGGAAGGAAGAATTGGAAAGGAATTTTGATTTCTATGAACCAATGACCGTTCATGAATCCTCTCTTTCCCCCTGTGTTCATTCAGTCCTGGCTTCCAGACTGGGAAGATCAGAAAAAGCTTATGAGTTGTACCTGAGAACGGCCAGATTGGACCTGGATGATTTTAACAAAGAGGTTCATGAGGGATTGCACATCACCTCTATGGCAGGAACTTGGATCTCCGTGGTTGAAGGGTTTGGAGGTTATCATGTCTCGGAAGGAAAAATACATTTTGACCCACTATTACCTGAAGGGTGGGAAGCGCTTGAGTTCAAATTGAAGTTTAGGGGGAATCTGGTAAGGGTGAATATTTCTCGATCAATGGTCCGAATAGAGCTTGAAGAAGGGACTGATATTACTATTATCGTTTCTGGAGCAAATCAAAATTTGACAAAGGACAGCCCAATTGAAATCCCTTTTGATAGATGAAAAAGATTGTTTTTGTATGGTTGATAATGATAGGGTGTACCCAAAAGCCTGATAGACTTCCTATCCAGAGTGAAGACACCCTTTATGGCCTGGCCTCACCTATTAGGTTGGGGTTTGATACAACCAAACTGTATTGGAACGACTATTTTCCTTTGATAAGCAAGGTCGATTCTTTTAACCTTCCATCTGGCCTCGCCGCTATCAAAATGGACCAGGGACAAGGTATCATTTTGACTGGAAGTCAGATCAATGGCATTGATAACCTTCGGGTTTACATAAAAGGATCTACTTATGACATTCCTGTATTAAAGTCTAGAAAAAAACAATACCTATTTCGTTTTGAGGATCGTGAAAAGAAATATAGCAGCATTACCATTGCCGGTTCTATGAATGGCTGGGTCTCAACCAAGGATTCCCTGGGCTTTTCCAACGGTTATTGGATCAAACCAATAATCCTCGATCCAGGAGAGTACCAATACCACCTTTTTCTGGATGGGAAAGAAATGCTGGATCCGAATAACCCTGATTCTGTTGACAACGGAATGGGAGGATTCAATTCGGTTTTTGAGGTTGTGGGAAACGATACGGAGATCTCAATGTACCCTGACTCAGTTTGGGAATCTGGATTTTCTGTTAAAGGAACTGCCAAGGGGGCCGATTACTTTGTGTATTGGCAGAACTATCTCCTTCCTGATTCATATGTGAAAAAAAGCGACCAGGGCTTTTCGGTAAAGATCCCCGATGAATCAAAGAAGATTGATCGCTCGGATATTCGTTTCTGGGCTTCATCAGGTGAGGCAGTATCCAACGATCTTCTTATCCCACTAAGGAAGGGTCGAGTGATCCAGGATCCCAGTCAATTACTTAGAGCAGACAAGCACAAGATGATCATGTATTTCGCCCTGGTTGACCGATTCTTTGATGCTGATCCCGACAATAACCGACCTACACCTGATTCTGAGATAAAACCATTGGCAAACAACTTAGGAGGAGACATTAGGGGGATCTGGAAAAAACTCAACGATGGTTACTTTGACAGCCTTAATGTAAATACCATATGGCTAAGCCCTATTGGACGAAATCCGGATGGAGCATGGGGCCTCTGGGATAAAGGAGGGGTAAAAAGCAAATTTTCAGGCTATCATGGATACTGGCCAGCGAAAAGCAGAACTATCGATCCAAGATTTGGAACAGATCAAGACCTAATAGACCTGACAGATCTGGCTCATCAAAACGGCTACTCTATCCTAATAGATTATGTGGCCAATCATATTCACAAGGACCATCCTGTTTATGAGCTTCACCCTGAATGGGCAACGGAGTTGTACCTCCCTGATGGAAGCCTGAACACGGAAAAATGGGATGAACATAGACTAACTACATGGTTCGACACCTTCCTTCCTACCCTGGACCTGGAAAATCCTGTTGTCGCTGATGCGATGAGCGATTCCGCGATCTATTGGTTTGAAAATTTCCAGATTGACGGGTTCAGGCATGATGCAACCAAACATGTCCCGACAGATTTCTGGAGGATGTTGACCTATAAGCTTAAAACAAGGGTGATGATGCCCCAGAACAGGGCTATCTATCAGATAGGCGAAACATATGGAAACCCCGAACTTATCGGCTCCTATATCTCCTCAGGATTGTTAGATGCCCAATTCGATTTCAACCTTTATGATGCCTCGATAGCCAGTATTGGAAGAGAGGAGATCTCATTTTCCAAGTTGGAATCAGAATTGGAAAAGAGCCTCCAAGCCTATGGGGGCCACCACCTGATGGGAAATATGTCCGGGAATCAGGACAGGCCAAGATTCATTTCCTATGCGGACGGTTCAGTGGACTGGGGAGAGGATTCCAAATTGGCCGGTTGGACCAGAGAGATAAGTAATCAGGGAGAGATAGGATTTAGAAAATTAGCCATGCTTCATGCCTTTAATATGACCTCCCCGGGGATCCCTGTGATATACTACGGTGATGAGATCGGTCTTCCAGGTGCAAATGATCCTGACAACAGGAGAATGATGATCTTCGATCAACTTGACCCTCTTCAAAAAGACCTCTGGAATTCTGTTTCAAAGCTATGTTCCCTCAGAAAAGAAAATATTTCCTTGATCTATGGGGAAACCGTAGTTCATCAGGCGGATGAGCAGCAATTCATTATGAGCCGAAGCTACTTTGAGCAAACCACTTTGCTCATTCTAAATAAATCTTCTGAAGAAATCATTGTGAAAAACCCTATTCAGGATCCAAAGACAATAGAGAGCTTTTTCGGAAATGAATATTCAGCTGGAGAAGAGATCGCCATTGGTCAAAACAGTTTCGAGATCTTAACCCTTACAAAATGAAAATACATATCTACCTTCTGACAATTGGATTCGCCTTTTCATGTGCCCAGGAAAGACAAGTAGAGGAAACACAACAGCAAACCGAGCCTACCTTCAGCCCTGTTGTCCATCCCGAGTGGAGTCAGAATGCCACAATTTATGAGCTGAACGTAAGGCAATACACTCCTGAAGGTACTTTCAATGCCATCCTTCCTCATCTTAAAAGGATAAGGAATATGGGTATAGATATCCTCTGGATCATGCCTATCCATCCGATTGGGGAACTGAACAGAAAGGGGACTCTCGGCTCTTATTATTCGGTAAAGGACTATAAGGAGGTCAATCCCGACTTTGGAAGCAAGGAAGATTTTAAAGAGTTTATAAACAAAGCTCATAGCTTGGGTTTCAAGGTCATCCTGGACTGGGTAGCCAACCATACCGCATGGGACCATTCCTGGATGGAAAATGAAGGATGGTATAAGACCGACTCTTTGGGCAATGTAGTGGCCCCCGTACCGGATTGGTCAGATGTCGCTCAATTGAACTATGAAAATCAGGAGGTGAGGGAGGCAATGCATGATGCCCTTGCCTATTGGGTATCAGAATTTGATGTGGATGGCTATCGCTGCGATGTGGCAGGCATGGTCCCAACCGACTTTTGGAATGAGGCCAGAAGAAGGCTGGACGAGATCAAACCTGTTTTTATGCTTGCTGAGGCGGAACAGGAGGATCACCATGAATTTGCCTTTGATATGAGTTACGGATGGGAACTCATGCATATCATGAATGAGATCTCAAAAGGAGAAATGAACGTGAATCATATCGGCCGATACATGCAAAGGGAAATGGACCGTTTTCCGCAAGATGGATATCGGATGTACTTTACGACCAATCATGATGAAAACTCATGGAATGGGACAGTATTTGAAAGGTACGGTGACAATTACCTTCCATTTGCAGTCCTTTCGAGCACCATACACGGAATGCCCTTGGTTTACAGCGGTCAGGAAGCTGGACTTGACAGAGCACTCGAATTCTTTGAAAAAGATGAGATCAATTGGGCCGATATTAAATACCAGGATTTTTTTAGCGCCCTTCTGGACCTTAATCATAGGAACAAAGCCCTGTGGAACGGAGCAAATGGAGGAACCTACAGACCCTTGTTCTTGGATTCACTGAGCAACTTCATAGTCTATTCCAGGCAAAGGGCCGGCCAGGCAGTTATCGTAGCAATTAACCTAGGAGATACTCCGGTCCAACTAAATGTTGACTCAGGATTGGAAGGCCCCTTCAGGAATGGATTTACCAAAGAGGTCATTTGGAACGAAAGCATACTAAGTATGGAAATGGAGGCGCATTCCTATTTGATACTGGAAAAATAAAGCGATGGAAAACCAGGAAAAAGCCTACCTCCCTACAGAAAACAAACCCAACCTTAGCTTTTGGCAAATTTGGAACATGAGCTTTGGCTTTATGGGGATCCAATTCGGATGGGCTCTCCAGATGGCCAACATGAGCCCTATCTACGAATACCTGGATGCTAACCCCGAGGATATCCCTATTCTTTGGCTTGCCGCCCCATTAACGGGTCTCATTGTCCAACCGATTATTGGCTATATGAGCGACAGGACTTGGAATTCCCTTGGCAGGCGAAGGCCTTATTTTCTGGTAGGTGCTATCCTTAGTTCGATTGCCTTGATCTTCATGCCGAACAGCTCCGCTTTATGGATGGCTGCAGGACTCCTTTGGGTCCTGGATGCTTCAATCAACATCAGCATGGAACCCTTCAGGGCCTTTGTGGTGGATATGCTCCCTGAAAAACAGCATGGGATGGGATTTGCCATGCAGAGCTTTATGATCGGAGTCGGATCGGTGATCGCATCTGCGTTACCATGGGTTTTGACAAATTGGTTTGGGGTGGTCAATGATCCTGGGGCAGAGACAATTCCTACATCCGTCAGATGGGCCTTTTATTTTGGTGCCTTTGCGCTGATCAGTACCGTGCTCTACACCATTTTCACAACTAAGCCCTACCCTCCGGCAGATATGGAGGCTTTTAACAAAATGAAGCAGGAAAGCGCTGGGGTGATGAACATCTTCAGGGAGATCTTCGGGAACATAAGGAACATGCCCAATGAAATGAAAAAGGTAGCCCTGGTGCAGTTCTTTACGTGGCCAGGGCTTTTCCTGATGTGGTTCTACTATTCTCCGGCCGTAGCTGTGAACATTTTTGGGGCTGAACCCGGATCAGAAGCATACACAAAGGGAGTCGAATTTGCTGGGCTAACATTAAGCTACTATAACCTTGTCACCTTCCTGTTTGCCTTAGGCATCCCCTTTATTGCAGGGAAGATCTCAAAAAAAATGACCCATATGCTCTGCCTGTTCCTGGGGGGACTTGGATTACTCTCCTTGGGGTGGATACACACACCAAACCTTCTGTTTGTATCAATGACCGGGGTGGGGATTGCATGGGCCTCCATACTTTCTATGCCCTACGCTTTGATCGCTAATCATCTTCCAAAAGAGAAGGTAGGGGTGTATATGGGAATCTTCAATTTCTTCATAGTCCTTCCAGAGATCATTGCATCGCTTGGATTTGGATGGATCATGGAACATATACTCAACAACGACAGATTAACTGCTGTGATGATTGGAGGGGCGATGATGATCATCGCCGGGTTCCTTGTTTTTAGGGTAAGGGAATCAGCAGAGAACTAATACTCTCTTCTGAAATAAAAAACTCTTGTTCCCCAGGGCTCAAGCCTGAGATTAGAACCGAAACTGTTCTTTTCTCCTGAGAGGAGTTCCTGGTATTCCACAAAACCCTGAAACCTTTCCTTATACAGGTCCAAATCAATGGTAGTGGAGTCATTTGAGGCATTGGCCATGACCATGATCTCCTCGGTCTTGCTAAATCTTGAATAAACATAGAGACCGTTTTTCGGGCCAAACTGGACCATCTTACCTTTGAAGATCTCAGGATGTTCTTTCCTGAAGTTCGCAAGCCCAGCAACCAGATCAAATCCTCTCCTCTCCATAGAATCCAGATTTTGAATATCAAATTTGTTTACCGGATCATCTGACCATCCTCCAGGAAAATCCTCTCTTATTTTGCCATGCCCGTCTGTTTCCTTCATCAGGATCTCTGTTCCATAATACAAGCAGGGGATACGATTTAGGGTACTCATCAGAACTATTCCCATCTGGAATTTGTCAAAGTTTCCTTTTGCCGTCCCATAATACCTACCCATATCATGGTTATCTACAAATCCAACAAGGAGTTCAGGATTCCTGTATAGATAGTCCTGGGCCATGGTCCTGTAAACCTTAGGACTTCCATTATCCCAGGATGGGACTTCCGTGATCATCTCGTTCAAAGCAAAGCAAAGAGGAAAGTCCATGGCGGATTGAACATAGCGGTCAAAGTTTTTATCTGTACCAGAACTG
This sequence comes from Cytophagales bacterium, assembly GCA_028279065.1. Taxonomy (GTDB): domain Bacteria; phylum Bacteroidota; class Bacteroidia; order Cytophagales; family CCMP332; genus JANQHS01. The sequence continues at coordinate 7,019 of JANQSY010000019.1, read as the reverse complement.
CCCATGAAATATGCTTGTACCCCTGGAGAATTGACCCAGGATTCCCCAAACATGAACAGGTCGGGGTATTCTTCCAATAACGCCCTTGCCCAATCCCTAAGGAATAGACGATTCTGGTAGGGATAAGTGTCAATCCTCAATCCATCCAGATCAGCTTCTTCTATCCACCAGATGGTGTTTTGGGTGTAGTACTTGGCAAACAACGGGTCTCTCCCATTCATATCGGGCATGGTCTTCACAAACCATCCATCCTTGAATTGCTTTTTATCCCTTTGGCTTGCATAGGGGTCCATTGAGGATTCTTTTAAATGGTTGGTCTCGTTATAGGCCCTTTCCTTATTGAGCCATTTCTTGAACGGGGGATTCAGGGCCAACGGATGATTCGAACCGAAATGATTTGGGATCACATCCATGATCATTTTGATCCCTTTTTCATGACAAAGTTCAGAGAGCTTTGAGTATTCCTCGTTTGTTCCAAGCCTTGGATCAATTTTATAGCTATCCGTTATTGCATATCCATGATATGAGGCTTCAGGCTGGTCATTCTCCTGCACTGGATTGATCCAAACCGAAGTCATACCCAGTCCTGCGATATAATCCAGATGGTCGGCAATTCCCTTTAAGTCCCCGCCGTGGCGGCCATAGTCATCAGATCTGTCTGAGATTTTCTCCCTCATATTTTCAAAAGAATCATTCCCGGGATCTCCATTGGCGAAGCGATCAGGTGTAATCAAATAGATGTAATCAGAAGAATTGAAACCAAGTGGTCTTTGTTGATTCCTGGCTTTTAACTCATAGTTAATTTCCTGCTTTTCTTCGCCCTTCTTAATCTCAATAGTAAACTCATGAGCCCCATGGATATGATGCGCAACATCTACATTAACAATTAGAAGATCTGGATTTTCGGTAGGGATAACATCTTTTAGATGTACCCCGTGGTGGTGGTGCAAGTGGACTTGGACATCCTCAAGATCTTTCCCATAAAGAAGCAATTGAAGATGTTTATCTTCCATTTCGGTCCACCAGTGAGGCGGATCAATACGATGAACGAATTCCTGGGCTTGGATTTGGATGGAAAACAGGGTGCAAATACCAGGAAGAATCCAGGTTAAGTTTCTCAAAATCAGCTTTTTATATTTTTTTTGATGCGAAAGTGTAAAAAGTACACAATTAAGGAGAATTTTTTATACCTTAGAAAATGTAAAAAATACACTTTCTAGAATATAACTTACCAAATAAAGGAAATGATCATGAAAAAATTTTACTCGCTACTTTCTCTCCTTTTAGTGGCTGGATTCGTAAGCGCTCAAAACTTTGACGTCACCTTTCAGGTGGATATGTCAACTCAGGCACCAGTTGCCGATACTGTTTCTATCGCTGGGAACTTCCAGGCCGCTGATGGAAATACAACTGCTTCGGATTGGACTCCGGGAGTCACCCTCCTTACCGATCCCGATATGGATATGGTTTACACCTATACAGCTAGCCTTCCTGCTGGAACCTATCAATACAAGTTCATCAATGGAACAGCCTGGGGACAGGATGAAAGTGTTCCTGGTGCTTGTGCAAGTGGAGGTAACAGGGAAGTCGTGATCTCTGGAAATACCACTATTCCTGAAGTTTGTTTCGCTTTGTGCACCACTTGCCCTACTATCAATGACACTGTTTTGGTTACTTTTTCAGTAAACATGAAAAGGGAAGCCGATCTTGGAAATCTTGCTGATACTATCTCTGTTGCTGGTAATTTCCAGGGTCTTGACGGAAACAACCCTGGTGCAAGTGACTGGAGCCCGGGACAAACCATAATGACAGATCCTGACGGTGATAGCATTTATGAGTATACTGCACGTCTTCCAATCGGAACTTATCAGTACAAATTTGTAAACGGCACTGCCTGGGGATTTGAAGAAGGAGTTCCTGCATCATGTGCGGTAAGTGGAAACAGAGAAGTTACTGTTGCCGGAGATGGAGACTCAACAACCGTCGATATGCAAACTGTGCCGATGGTATGTTTTGGACGTTGTGATGGAGCTTGCCCTCCTGTATTGCCAGAGATCTATGTTACATTTAAAATGGATGCTTCTGAATTGATCGCAGGTGGAGCTTTGGACCCAACAGGGTTATTTGTTAGTGGAAGTTTCGAGGACCCGGCATGGCAAAAGAACGCCATTTCAATGACCCTGGATCTTCAAACCGAAATAGCTGATGCCAAGGTGTTGATCGATCCATTCGAATATGAATTCAGGTTCTATAATGGTGATTGCGGTGATAACTGTGCTGAAACCGGAATCCTTACCAACTGTGGGTCTCAAAACCCATTTGGAGACTGGAACAGAATTTTGGATCTGATCGGAAGAGTTGGAGACACTGTTCTTCCCACCTTCTACTTTGATTCTTGTTCTTTCTCTGCAGCTGGAAGACCATCTGCTCTATTTGGGGATGTTTCAAATGATATACAGTTTGGAGTTTACCCAAATCCTTTCTCTGATCAAACCATGGTGGTAATTTCAGATGAAATGAAAGGCAACTACAATGTTTACCTGAGAGATGTGAATGGAAGAACAGTACGTTCTTATGAAGGAATCAAGGGTCAGGAGAACATCTTTATTGAAAGAAATGATTTGACCTCAGGAATGTACCTGCTTATCGTCGAAGACAATTTGGGTAGACATTCCACCAGAAAGATTGCGATCAATTAATAGTGGATTTTAGATGAAAGAGCCCCGTTCTGCGGGGCTTTTTTTTGCCCTAAATTTCCACGCAATTAAAAAAGGCATCGGGCCTTACTTATGAAAATCTTTAACCTTCACTCAAGGGAAATTGCATCACCAATCGATGAAGTAACGAAGATCATTCTTACTCTCGCAGGACCAAATGACAAATTTTGGCCAGGAGATAAATGGCCCAGGATGAGAATGAGCCAGGAAATATCGGAAGGTTCCAAGTGTGGGCACGGTCCCATAAGATATACTGTGAGCAGATTTGACCCTGAAGGGTCGATAAGGTTTGAATTCTCAAAACCTGAGGGGTTTAACGGATATCACGAGTTTGTTTGGAATGCTATAGATGACGGATCAATGACCCTGATCCAACATAAGATATCTATGAACACCAATTTTCCGGCTACATTGAAATGGTCACTCGCCATACGTTGGCTTCATGACGCATTGATAGAAGATGCCTTTGATAAAATAGAAAATGGATTGACTGGAAAGAAGAAAAGGTCAAGTTGGTCTCCATTAGTTAAGTTCCTCAGGTGGATCCTGGGATAAAAGAAAAGCCCTGACGAGCAGGGCTTTTACAACCAAACTTAGAAACCAAATTTCTAATCACAACCTACCTCGAAAATAAAAGTGTCATTTATGAAATCATCGGGATTAAATCCTGTGATCGTTCTTTTCCGAACTATTGCCTTCACCCTGATCAGCTTTTCATCTGGGGTTTGAGTAAAACCTGAAAAGAACTCTTCCGGTTGCATTGCAAGGTTAAAAACTCCGTCCCCATCATCATCATTTAGAAGCACCGGCTGCAATTCCTGATCATCGATCTCAAAAAGCCCCACAGGCCAATATCCACTATCCAGTTCAGTGGTAACAAAAAAGATCATTACTGCCGAATCCGGTGGAAGGTCCCTCATGGACTGCTTCTCTTCTATGTTATTATCATAGTTGAATTCCACATATCCATCCTGGAAGAAGGTTGTTGGAATTGGATAGATCTTTGGTGGAGGTGGTGGATCTACCATCAATTGCAAATCCCCTGATTTAATATCGGGATCGCCATAACCGCCTCCGTCTTTGGGTTTAACAAGGAAGTGAATATCCTCATCATAAACTTTGGAGACATCTAGAGGATTATCCTTGTCATAGGGATCAGGTGAATAAAAAACTGTTGGGATCATTGAAAACACATAGACCAGATCGCCAAGTGAGTCCACCTTCTTCATTTTTAGAGAATCATTAGAATTTTTCCAAGCCTGGCTTCCGATTCCGTTTACATATGGATGAGTGGAAGGATGCTCTGCGGGCGACCATGTCCAAATGTAGATATCCTCTCCATTATTCGCTGCGAATAACAAGTTATCAACCCAATCTCCATTAACGAATAGTTTATTTAGGTCAACTATGATATGAAGGGAGTCTGATGGTTCAATATCAAATCCGGAAGGTTTGGATGAAACTCCAGGGCTCGTCTGGGCCAAAACCCCCGCAGAAGCTAAAAATAAGGCTGTAAGAAATGTTCCAATCGTCTTCATACTGGTCTAATTATCAATCCTTTGAAACTTAAACAAATAGGCATGAACTGCTTCTTCCCCGCAAAACTGATCAGAAGCCAAGTCAAGGTATTCACTATAAGGTCTGACTGCAGCACCTAACCTGAGGGTATTGATCAGTTGACCGTTATTGTCCAATAGGAGAACCTGTGTGGTCTGATATTCTTCATCCAGATCCCAGTTTCCGGTTGTGGGAGCATTGTCCTCCGGTCCGGTTATATAGTTTTTCCCCATGGTCCACTGAAGTGAAAACGTCCTTTCCCCATTTTCTTCGGAGAAAGAGATCTGTGAGGCCATGCCGGTCTCGCTGAGATAAAACTCAGAAACATCTCCTTTTCTTTCCTCTATCGTGAGAAGATCTTCCACTTCCACAGTGTTGACCTGCCATTGGCCAACGATCCCATCAGCAACGAGCATTGGATCCCCTATATCCTCGTATTCCTTGACACAGGATAAGTAGAGAAAGGGAATCAGAAATATTACTAATATTCTTTTCATGGTCTTTTGATTATTGACAAGTAGCTGAAGATGGATTGAACTCAAACGTAGAAACAGTTCCCTCTGAATTCGGGAACTGAAGCACCATTCCATTACAATACCAATCTACATCTCTAACAACAATGGGCTGGTCATGGATCGCTCCTAGCCTTTTCAAATGAAAAATCCAGTCACCCTCACACATCATTTCAATCCTCCTTTGAGCAAGAGCCTCTTCGATCACAAGAGCCGGATTGGTAGTTATACCCGAGGATGTCGGGTCCAAACCTGCCCTTTGTCTGATCTGATCAAGATCTGACTTTGCTTGTCCGAGATCTCCTCCTGACCTGGCTAAAGCCTCTGCTCTCATCAAGAACATATCAGTCAAATGAAGAACAGGAACATTAAAGTATTCCTTATTGAACCTGGTAAAAGGAAAATACTCTTCTAGTTCTCCTTCATTTTCTACATTGACCCAATCGGATCGCAGATCATCGGGGTCCAGATTTACAATCTGATAAAGTTCACTGCTCGCCGTAAAAGTGGGAATGCCCTCAATGTCTGAGCGGTAGTGGTCCTTTAACCGATCTGATTTTTTCCTTGCCTGGGTACTGACAAGTTCGAATATCGATTCGGGAGAAGATGCATCTTGCAGGAACCGGTCAAGATCTGTTGGAAGGGTACCTCCAAATACAGCAATAACTTCGTCAAGCAAGGGAACAGCCTCATCATACCTTCCTTGGGTAAAGTAAACCTTTGCAAGAAGGGCCTGAGCTGATTCCTTTGAAGCATATCCTCTGATGTATTCAGAACTATCTTTAAGTAATGGCTCTCCAAGATTGGTTATGGCAAAGTTCAAATCCGATTCAATGCTTGAATAAACCCCCTGAACACTTGACCTGGGAATCGGGTTTGTTCCAACCTCGTTTCTTAGAACTACCCCCAAATGAGAATTGCTTCCTGTTCCAACTGCAGGCTCAGGGTTTTGGTAACCCCAAGGCTGGCCGTACATCTGAACTAAATAGAAATAATTCAGAGCCCTTAAAAACCTTGCTTCAGCGACCATTTGAGTGGATTGCTGCTCTGTAAGGCCTGGCACATCGGTGGCGTTTTCAATGAGGGAGTTGCACCTGAAAATCCCTGTATACGGCTCTTTAAAGAATTCATCGTTGGTCCCATTAAAGAAGTCGATCCGACGATTATAAACCTGGGTATAATCATCATTGGAATTAGGGGAGGAAAGGTTATTGGTCAAACACTCAACAAGATTTTGGGCCGCACCTCCAAAGGCACTTCCGGCGATCTCGTAGCAGGAGTTCAACAGATACAAATAATCCTCGGTGGTTTCTAGAGCTTCATCTCTACCCGGATTCGGCGGTTCAACATCAAGTAGATCTGAACATGACCAAAGTAAAATGCAACTCAATCCTATATATGATATTAATGCTTTCATGATGCTGAATTAAAATTGCCAGTTAACCATCAAATTCAATGTTTGTTCCTGCGGCGGAGTCAAATAGGTGATGTTTGGACTCATATTCCTATCTGTGGCGTTCTCGTAATCCCTTGATATTTCAGGATCAAGACCTGGGAAGTTGGTGAAGGTCAGGAAGTTGGTAACACTCAATTCGATCTTCATTTTCGAATCCCTGTTCAGGAATTTGAAAGTCGGAATGCTGTAACCAAGGTAAAGCCTCCTGAACCTTACATAATCCGCTTTATGAAGCCAAAGGTCTGTGTTGATCCAAGGTGTACCCGCCCCATGGTTCTCGGTATCCTGCGTCAGGCGCGGATATTTTGTGTCGTCGCCAGGTTGGCGCCAGCGATCGAAAAGATCGGATCGCATATTCCAATCGGTCACGACTCCAAGCTGTCTTTTGGAAGAAGAGTCGTAAATATTTCCACCAAAGCTGAAGGTGATAAACAGCCCTAGATCAAAATTCCGATAAACAAATACGTTGTCGAATCCTCCCAATACCTTTGGCATAACATTTCCAACAGGAACCCTATCCTCCGGGTCCCAGGTTCTGGTTTCATTACCGTTGATATCAAGGTAGACAGGATCACCAGTTGCCCGATCAACATGAGAGAATCTAACAAGGAAATTGGTGCCTACAGGTGAGCCAACCACAACCCTGGTATCGTTTGTTCCACCCGCAACCGCATCAGGGCCAGTAGCGGTTTCTTTTAATCTTGGATAACGACATCACATCACATAACATCACATAACATCACATCAAATTCTTGGAGCTCTGGGGGTGGTTGTGTC
>JANQSY010000018.1 GCA_028279065.1 Cytophagales bacterium | reverse complement strand
TACAGAATCGACATTTCATGGATGACTTATGTAGTGGCTGGTCTTGTAGCATGGTTGATAGCAATGGTTACCGTTGGGATTCAGGCTTTAAAAGCTTCTACATTGAACCCAGTTGACAGTCTTTCTGCGGACGCCTAGACATTTGATTGATTTCAATTTCTGGATTGAATCAAGCGAGGGATAGATCATTCAGTCTTGATGTTGATCGCGACCAGGAGTTTTATTGGCCCCAGTAATTTCAAGCAAACCAGAAGATCCAGTGAATTTAGAGAATAAAAAAACCGCCCGATCTGGGCGGTTTTTGATTTCAAAGGTAGGTTCAAATCAATCTTCAGCGCAAGCGGATCCTGGTGCCCATACCTGATACCAAGGGCTTTGATTACTAGCATTCTTGTAGATCCTGATGTAATAGTAGGTGCTTCCTTGGGAAAGGGACCATTTTGAACCGGTGGTTTGGCAATCCCAATCATGGAATGTAGTCCTAAACCGATCACTATCATAGCAGAGAGAATCATACTCGTCAATCTCGATCGGGCCGGTTGTTGAACCCCTTCTTATGATGACCTTGCAATCCTCGTCCGGATCATAATACCAATTAAAGGTATTTGAATTCACAGTATAATTAATGTACCACTTGTTTGTTCCACCATCACAGTACTTGAATGCAGAAACTGCATCTAATAAAAGCGGTTTTACCTCTTCGGGTTGGTCATTGGTAACTGCAACAGATTTACTGGTTAGAATTTCCGGATCCGGTTGATTGATCAACTCATTCCTGCAGCTCCAAATGATAAGGGAAACTAAAAAAGTAAGGCCCAGAATAAAGAAATGTGACTTTTTCATGATATACGAGGTTTAGGTAATAAATGAGTAAAACGAAGTAATCTTTGTTTTACAATAAAAATTATTTTTATTATGTAATAAACATTAAACTTTAAGCATATTTTTTCTTGCTTTTATGATAAAACTCAAGCAGTATCATGATCTTTATCAAATGGAACATTCTTAAGGTATACAGCTAATTCTTGAAGCCCTGTCCGGGAGTCCGGGACTCAATGGGTTGAATTTTTATGGGAATTTGCCTTGTAAGTCTAGCCCTAAGGCACCGCGCTGGTTCTGAAATACAAAAAGGACTTGTTTCACTCCAAGAAAACCAACCAGGAGGTATTGAGGCTATGTCGGTGAACGCAGTAGGGCACTGACCAGAAGTCCTGTCCCTTATTCAAGACAAAAAATATCGGTCCTGCTGGAGGGACTGAACTTGCTACCCACCTGTTCCGCAATATAGACCGTCATTACAGCGCCTTGAACTAAGGTTTCAGTGTTACAATTGAAAAGGCGAGTTTATGCTTGCCGAACGTAAATTTGGATTTAAGGTATCTACCAACTCAGAACTCTGGCTTTCAACTCATGACTTCCTTCACCTTTGCGGCAGCTTCGCTCAATGCTATCGCAGAGCTTACTCTCAGCCCGGATTCTTCAATGATCTTGGCCCCTTCCTCCGCATTGGTCCCTTGAAGACGGACAATAATCGGCACCGGAATATCGCCGATCTTTTTATAAGCTTCAACCACTCCATTGGCAACTCTGTCACAGCGCACTATTCCTCCAAAAATATTGATCAGTATAGCTTTTACGTTCGGATCCTTCAGGATTATCCTGAAGCCGGCTTCAACCGTTTGAGCATTAGCTCCTCCTCCAACATCGAGAAAGTTTGCGGGTTCTCCACCTGACAGCTTTATAATGTCCATGGTAGCCATGGCCAAGCCAGCACCATTTACCATACAGCCCACATTTCCATCAAGCTTGATATAGTTCAGATCAGCTTCGCTGGCCTCTACCTCCAAGGGATCCTCCTCAGATTTATCCCTCAACTCCATGATATCCGGGTGTCTGAAAAGTGCGTTATCATCAAAATTCACCTTTGCGTCAACTGCGATGATCTTATTATCCGAGGTTTTCAAAGCAGGATTGATCTCTATCATTGAGGCATCGGTTTCCTGGTAGGCATGATATAGCTTCATCAGGAATTTGACCATGTCCTTAAAAGCGTTTCCTGACAGCCCAAGACTAAATGCAATGTTCCTGGCTTGAAACGGCACCAAACCAGCAGACGGGTCGATCCATTCCTTAACGATCTTCTCCGGGGTCTTCGCTGCCACTTCCTCAATATCCACACCACCTTCGGATGAAGCCATGATCACATTACACCCTTTCTCCCTGTCCAACAATATGCTAATGTAAAACTCCTTATGCTCGCTTTCTCCGGGATAATAGGCATCCTCTGCGATATACACCTTATGAACTTCTTTACCAACCTCCCCAGTTTGATGGGTTACCAAAACATTTCCAAGCATGTTCTTTGCGATATCCCTTACGTCATCAAGGTTTTTTGCAATCGCAACTCCCCGCTGTTCAGTTCCCTTTATTTTTCCTTTTCCCCTGCCTCCGGCATGGACCTGAGCCTTTACAACGAAAATCGGAGTGTTTGTGGCTGCCTTTACGTCCTTGGCCATCTCCACGGCCCTGTCCGGGGAATCTGCTACCCTACCATCCTGGATGGGAACATTATATTTTTTTAAAATATCCTTTGCCTGGTATTCGTGAACATTCATGGGGGTGAGTTTTGAGGGCACCAAACTAAATCTTTTGAAAAGGATATTCAAGGAAGGGCATTTGACCTAAAGGATTATTTTTAAGCCGGAATTGCACCGGAAAATGAAAGCTATTGAAGCCAGTGGTATCATCAAGAATTATGGCCTGCTCCAGGTCTTGAAGGGAGTGGATTTACATGTCGATGAGGCAGAGGTTGTTTCCATAGTAGGCGCATCCGGAGCCGGTAAAAGCACCCTTCTCCATATCCTTGGAACCTTGGATCCAGCGGATGGAGGAACCATTCTGGTACATGGCAATGATGTCGGCAAAATGAATACCAAGCGGATCTCACAATTCAGGAACCAGGAGATCGGTTTTGTTTTCCAGTTCCACAATCTCCTCCCCGAGCTAACTTGCATGGAGAATATTTGTCTTCCAGGATTAATCCGGGGCGAAGACATGAAAACAGTAAAGCCAAGAGCGCTGGAATTGGCAGGGGTTTTGGGCATTGAGGAAAGACTGGATCACCAACCCAATGAATTGTCTGGCGGGGAAGCTCAACGGACAGCAGTAGCCAGGGCCCTCATCAATCAACCCTCCATTGTATTTGCTGATGAACCCTCCGGAAACCTTGATTCAAAAAACGCGACCGAACTCCACAGTCTGTTCTTTCAGCTAAGAGAGAAATTCAAACAAACCTTTGTGATCGTTACGCATAATTCAGATCTGGCCAATATGGCGGATCGCAGGTTGACCATAAAGGACGGCTTGATCTATTCCTGAGGATCTTCGCTGTTGATCACCTCATAAAGCTCATCCAGGTTAGGGGTCAGGATGATCTCTGTTCTCCTGTTCTTCTGTTTTGCCTCGGGAGTTTTTCCAGTATCCACAGGATGGAACGGACCCCTTCCAGAAGCGGTTATCCTTTCCGGCTGGACCCCGCTCTTCCTCAATATCCTGGTAACGGCTGTTGCCCTTAAAACGGAAAGATCCCAATTGTCCTGAAGGTACTTTGATGATTTTGAAATGGGAACATCATCGGTATGACCTTCGACCATGATCTCAAAATCTGTTTGATCCTTCACAACACTTCCCAATTTGCTTATAGCATCTTCACCTTTGGAATCCACCTGCACGCTACCGGTCTTGAAAAGCAATTTAGAAGCAAGAGAAACATAGACCTTTCCATTTTTGACCTCCACATTTAGATCGGAACCCTCAAAGGCCAATAAGGCTTGAGAGACCGAGTTCTTCATAGCCTGAACAGCCGAGTCTTTCCTCTGAATGATATTCTGAAGTTCCTGAACCTTTCTTTCCCTCGCCTGAAGATCTACAAGAAGGGTATCCATTTTCTTTTGGTTCTCAAGGAGGTTTTGTTCAAGATCCAAAAGAGCTTTCTCTTTTTCAGCAAGGGACTTTGATAGCTCACTGGATTTTGCGGTTGAGGACTCCAAAAGCTTTTTATAATCCTCTTTTAGCCTGTTGTTGGTAGTTTCAAGTTCATCAAAAAGGGCTTGAAGCTGGCCATTCTTATCCTTCATTTCGGCCATTTGTTCCTCAAGAGTCTTGTTTTTGGCCTGAGTCCTTTCATTGGCTGCATTGAGTTCAGCCAGGTCTTTGTTGGCATCATCGAGTTTGCCTTGAAGAGTGGCTTGTTCAGCTGTTAAACCCACTTTTTCTTTGAGGAGATCATCGTATTTCTTTTGAGAAACGCAGGAAAGAATAAAAAAAACCGGAAGAATTAATAGATAAGATAGTCTCATTTGAGCGTCCTGGTTATTCCTAGTGTCAAAGGAAAACATTTCAACCTTTAATTGACAAAGATCAGACAGATTCCTTTGAACATTGTAAACGGTAGGCCAATCAAAACTCTGCTTTGTATTTTTGTGTTGGTATGTAAAATAATACTATGAGAAAACTGATATACCTATATCTAATAGCCTTCTTTTTTACCTTCAGTTCCTACGCACAGGAATGGAAAAACATATTGGATCACAAATCCAATTTCTTTGAAATGAGGGATGCAGCAAGGGATTACTTCTATCCTGCAAATGGAGAAAAGAGAAGTGGGTGGAAACAGTTTGAAAGGTGGAATTACCATTGGGGTATGAGGGTTACGGAAAGCGGGGAATTTCCGGAAGCAGGTATTAACTACAGGCAATACAAAAAACATTCAAAGCCAAGGCCAAATTTGAGGCAAAGCAGCTTTCCTCAGTGGGTTTCAGAAGGTCCGGACAACTTTGCGAATAAAACCGGTCTGGGTAGATTGAACTTTATCCGATACCATCCTACGGACTCGAATACTTTTTACGTTGGTGCACCTACCGGAGGCCTTTGGAGAACCACCGACGGTGGAACCAATTATCATGTCCTGAATGATACTATCGCTTCTATAGGTTGTGCGGATCTTGCTATTGATCCAAATGATCCATCTGTCCTTTATCTGGGAACCGGGGACAGGGTTAATGTAGTCTATTCGACCTATTCGGATGGGATCATGAAATCCACAGACGGGGGCCAAAGCTGGTTTTACACAGGTTTAACCTGGCCGGTGAGTGCTGGAATCAGAATTGGGCGAATGTTGATCAATCCCCACAATTCAAATGTTCTTTTTGTGGTATCCGAAAATGGGATCCATAAAACCACAGATGCCGGTGTTTCATGGACCAATGTCCAAAGTTCAGGAGATTTTTACGATATCCATTATCACCCTAATGATACCAGTATTCTTTACGCCTCTTCAACTACATCGGTTTACAGATCCTCAAATGGGGGGAATTCATTTGCGGTGGTTTACACCCCTGGGGGAACCAATAGAATCGAGCTTGCGGTCAGCCCTGCTGATGACAAAAAAGTGTATGCTTTGGGCTCATCAAATTCGAATTCGCTTAGGGGCATTTATCACTCAGTTGATACAGGCAAAACCTTCAGCCTCGTCCATGGAAGTTCCCCGAACCTATTAGGCTATTCCTCCTCAGGTGCCGGAGGCGGAGGTCAAGGTTGGTATGATCTTACCATTGCAGTATCAAAAACTGATGAAGACGAGGTAATTGTTGGAGGAATAAATTCATGGAAGTCGACCGATGGGGCAAACAATTTCACATTGATGACCCATTGGACAGGATCAAATGCCCCATTTGTTCATGCTGACTGCCATTATCTGGATTACCATCCTATCACAAATACAATGTATCATGCCAATGATGGAGGCATTAGCCGGAGCTATGATGGAGGGGCATCCTGGATCAATATCACAAACACGCTCGTTATTAGTCAGGCTTATCGCATCGGTATCGACCAAAATAACCTTGGGGAATTCCTTTACGGCACTCAAGACAATGGTACAAACAAAAGAACCATTCAAAATGGTTTTTTTCTATCCCTTGGAGGGGACGGCATGGAGTGCATAGTTTCTCACACTGATCCATTTACAGTCTGGGCTTCACAACAGAACGGGGCCTTACACAAATCAACCAATGGCGGCCTTAACTCGGGTTCTTATGTAGATAAGATGAACGGAATAAATGAATCCGGGGCCTGGGTAACACCCTATATAATGGACCCGTGGATACAGGAGGTTCTTTATGCGGGATTCAATAACATATTCAAAACTACCGATGGAGGAGATAATTGGATAAAGGCCAACAATTCATCCTTTCCCTCAGGAGGAGGTAAGGTTGTTGCATTGGCACAGTCAAAATGGTGGCCAGACAGGATAGCTGCTTCAAAAGGGAGCGTTATCCGATTATCACAAGATGGTGGGACGAACTGGACAGTAATTACTTCGGGCACACCAGCAAAAACCGTTACCAGTATTGCCTTTGACAACAAAGATCTTACTGGTGAAACCATCTGGGCGACATTTGCAAGTTATGATCAGGAAAACCAGTTGTTTAAAACAACGAATTTGGGCAATTCATGGACCAGTGAGTCAGAAGGATTACCTGAAGTTCCAGCCAATTCCATTGCTCTGGATGTTGGATCCCCTTCCGGGGGTATCTATGTAGGGACAGATATCGGAGTTTTCTTCAGGAATGACAGCACTGGAGTCTTCGTAAACTATGGTAATGGCCTTCCAAATGTTCAGATCACCGAATTGGAGATCCATGAGTCCGCTGAGGTTTTATTTGCAGCCACATTGGGCCGTGGAATCTGGTCTGTGGACTTAGTATCAAAAGGGATCAGCGGACTTCCCTCTTATGGCAGAGATGGAAATCTGGAACTAATGATATCTCCGAATCCAGTATATGAGGATTTCAATATCAGCTGGAAAGGAAATACAGGCTTGGGTGAGATCAGGATCTTTGATCTGAAAGGATCCCTGATCCATACTCAGGAGATTGAAATCTCAAGTAACAAAGAGGACCTGTCATTGAATTCAAGATCGATCGGAATGGATAAGGGCATATATTTCGTTCAGATCGGTTCCGGAACCAACCGCATTTCCAAAAAGTTGATTATTCATTAATCTCAGAAGAACCTTATGAGAAAGCTTAGCCTAATAATACTTCTCGTCCTTTCTATATCATATTCTGCTTGGCCCCAGGAATGGGTCAGGTTAATTGATCAGGGCGCGAACTTTTATGAAATTAAGGAAGCCGCTGATGAGCATTTTTCCCAATTCAAGGATGGAGAAAAGGCTACAGGATTGAAACAATATCAACGTTGGGAATTCGCGGCCCAGAGAAGAATGGAGCCGAATGGAGACTGGCCAGATGCAAATATTGCATACGAGGAATACAAAAAAGCAACAAGATCAGGTTCTAATCTTCGGAGCAGCACCTTTCCTCAATGGGTGAGCAAAGGGCCGAGTGTGATCACGGGAATAGCAGGCCTGGGAAGGCTTAATTTCTTGCGATTCAATCCAAATGATACAAATATTATGTTCGTTGGTGCCCCTTCCGGTGGGCTGTGGAAATCCACTGACGCTGGTAATACATTTACAGTCCTTAACGATACCCTGCCTATCATCGGTTGTTCGGATCTTGCGATCAATCCTGATAACGATTCCATCATGTATTTGGGCGCAGGTGACAGGGTCCCTGTTGGATTTCATACTTTTTCAAACGGCATCTGGAAAACCACTGATGGTGGAAGTAGTTGGGAAAAGACCTCACTATCGTTCACTCTTGCTTCAGGGACAAGAGTTACAAGAATGGTGATCAATCCCCTGAACCCGGATGTTGTTATTGCAACTACTTCATCTGGGATCTATAAGACCAAGGACGCCGGGGATACTTGGGACCTTATCCGGGCAGGGGATTTTTATGACCTTGAATATTTACCCGGTGATACAGCAATTCTATATGCCTGTGGATCACAGTTCGTAAGGTCTCGAAATGGCGGGGAAACTTTTAATTTAATAGGCAGTGGACTTCCTACAGATGGTAGGATGGAGATCGCGGTCACTCCCGCGAATCCATCTAAGGTTTACCTTGTTCAAGCTAAGTCAAGCACTGGAGCTTTGAATGGTGTTTACATCTCAGCAGATACCGGAGCAAGTTTTACTACAGTTTATGGTGATTCGGTTAACATCCTTGGTTGGAATTCGGATGGAAGCAGCGGTTCAGGACTTGGGTGGTACGCTTTAGCAATGTCGGTTTCCCCGATCGATGAGGACATGATCTTCGTTGGGGGGGTCAATACCTGGAGAAGTCAAAATGGAGGTTCGCTCTTTGAGGTCAGCAGCCATTGGGTAAATGGACAGGGAATTGAGTATGCCCATGCTGATTGCCATTTTCATACCTGGTCCCCTAGCGGAGCAACAGCTTATAATCTTAACGATGGTGGGATCTATAGAAGCACGGACAGGGGTATTACCTGGATAGATATCAGCAATA
>JANQSY010000181.1 GCA_028279065.1 Cytophagales bacterium | reverse complement strand
ATCCGGAGTTGACGGGGTATTTATTGAAACCCACCCCGAGCCTCAAAGAGCCCTTTGCGACGCGGCTTCACAGCTTTGCGTTTACGATCTTGAAGAATTTTTGAAACCTATCATTGATTTTCATAATCTAGAAGTCAAATACAGAAAGAACTAACATGGAATTATACCTTGACTCGGCCAATCTTGAAGAAATTAAGGAGGCCTTTCAACTCGAATTCTTAACAGGCCTCACCACCACCCCGACCTTTATGCACAGGGATGGGGTTGCAGATGTGGATGCCCTGATACTTGAATTGGCCAAAATCGTTCCAATACTCCAGGTCGAAGCCCTTGGAACAAAGAAGGATGAGATCGTCAAGGAGGCCTATCGGCAGGTTGATATGGGATTGGATCCAAAGAAATCGGTATTCAAGATCCCGGTTTCCATGGAAGGCGTAAAAGCATGTTACGAGCTTAGAAAAAACGATCTCCTGGTAAATGTCCACCTGATCTATACCTTGCAACAGGCCTATATGGCCATGGAAGCTGGAGCTACCTATGCCTGTCCCTTGGTGGGAAGACTACAGGATCAGGGGCATGATGCTCTTGACCTTGTTGCTCAATGTGTCGACACCGTGGATGCCTACGGATATGATACCAAGATCATGTTCTCAAGTGTTAGATATCCTGAGCATGTCAGGAATGCTTTGAACATCGGGGTGCATACATGTACTGTACCCTGGAAGGTGATGAAGCAGCTCACTGAAAACAACTTTACCACCCTTGGGACAAATCAATTCTTTGAGCATACCAAGTTGATGACTGTCAAGATCCGTGATGTGGTTGGAAAAACCAATCCAACAGCAACAGGTGCAGACAGCATTACCGAAGCATTGGTGAAAATGACCCATGGCGGTTATGGTTGTATCACAGTTATTGATAATGATGGAAAGCCTATCGGAGCTTTCACTGACGGTGATCTTCGTCGGTTGATCGAGAAAGAGGGTCATGCAGGAATAGACAAAAAGATAGGCGATCTGAGCTTCAATCCTCCCGTAACAATTGATGGAGAAAAGCTATTGAATGAAGCTTCTGAGGTTTTTCATCAAAAGCAGGTTGACAACCTGATCGTTACTCTCGATGGAAAAGTGGTAGGTATTTTGGATATTCAGGATCTGAATTGAAAAGTCAAACCGAAATATTGGATCTGTTCACCCATCACGGGTGCAGAAATTATCAAAGCGAATTTGTTTGGTCTAAGAAGATTGAATCCACCCAGGCATTCTTGTTTGATTGGGATGGAGTGTTCCATTCAGGCTCAAAAGGACCTTCTTACCCAGGAACATTTACCGAACAAGACAGCATGGGCCTAAACATGCTGAGGTTTGCATTCTATCTCAAACATGGAAAGCTACCCTTTGTCGGAATTATTTCTGGAGAAGACAATCCAACAGCCTCCTTTTTAGCAAAAAGAGAGTGCCTCAACGGGGTTTACCTTAAAGTAAAAGACAAGGTCCAGATCCTACCCCACCTTGATCAGAAATACGGGGTTAAAGCTGAGGACATCTGCTTTGTTTATGATGACATCCTTGACCTGAGTTTGGCTGAGAAATGTGGTATGAGGGTGTTAATAACAAGAAATTCCAGTCCCTTATTTTCCGATTATTGCGAAAAAAACCAGTTAGTGGATTTCGAAACGAGCACAGGAGGTGGTTACGGAGGAACCCGGCAATTCTCAGAGTTCTTCCTTGGAATGAGTGGACAATACGAGGATGTGGTCAACAAAAGGGTCAAGTATAGTCAGGAATACCAGGATTACATTCACCTACGTGCGGAGACCATGCCTGAATTCTACCTTTATGACCAGGGCGTCATGAAAAAGGTAGACCACTAGGCTCCTATTCGGCGATCACCTTTAACTCAACCCTTCTATTCGTTTCCCTTCCTTCTTCGGTATCATTTGATGCTATAGGGACCCCGCTACCATAGGCTGCCGGCACCAGTCGGTGTTTGTCAATGCCCTTTTCCTTGATCAGGTAATGTCCCACTGACTTGACCCTGGATTTTGAAAGGGAGGTGTTTCTGCCGCTTGTTCCAGTGTTGTCTGTATGACCTGAAACTTCGATCAGGGTCTCAGGATGTTCATCCATCCATACTGCTATGTCATCAAGGGTCCAAAATGCTTCCCCATCCAGATCTGATGAATTTGAAGGAAAATAAACCGCTCCGAGCACCGTATTCACATATCTGATCTTGTTCTTTTCCTTCTTGGTCGTTGCCGACGCTTCAAGTGAGTCCATCGATGCACGGGCAATGCTCGCCTCATCGATCTTATAAGTCCTGACCCTCTTGTTCACCTTAACCTTGTAGAGGGTATCACCCCTGGCGATCGCCTTTTCTTTCTCCTTGATCTTTTTCTGAACCAGAAGCCTCCTTTCCTTATCCCTATGATGCTTTTTCCTGCAATAATCCTTAAAACAAACAAGGGGTTTGTTTCCCGTCCTTTCCCAGTGGAATACGAAGGGTGGTTTTTTGCAGGAAGATAATCCCAATAGAAGGACAAATACGGGAATGAAAATCTTTCGAAGCATTCAACAGAGTTTCAGTGGCACGCTAAAATAAGAACTCATACTTCCTTTATTCCTGCTTCTTCCATAAGGTAAAGTCCATAGTTCCTGATTTTTTCTACAATAGGGATACAGGTCTGCCCTTTGCTGGTCAAGGAGTACTCGACTTTTGGAGGCACTACCGGATATACTTTTCTATTTATGAATCCTTCATGTTCCAATTGTCTCAACTGAGTGGTCAACATCTTATCGGTTATGTGGGGTATGTCCTTTTTTAGCTCCCCATATCTAAAGACCCTATCCTTCAATCGCCAAAGTATCGGCATTTTCCAAGTGCCGCCGATCCTGTCCATTGCAAACTCCACTGGATTGTAATAAAGCTTTCCATTATATAAGAACTCCGGCATAATTATTTGATTATCAGTTTACTTTCTAATTTGTTAGTACCTATATATTTGGTAAGTATATTGTCAATTATACTATATAGCTGATTATTTGCGGTAAACATAAATAAAATATGAGAACGAAAATCAGAATCGCGATAGTCGCAGGCCTATTAGCCCTTGGGTGTACGGACCAACATGCCCAGCCAGTCTCCGTTAAAAACCAGGCGGGCACATCCAAGAACCCAATCGAATTGAAACAATACGTCCATCCTCATGGAGTAGAAGCAAAAGGACGAATACTTATGGTAGCCAGCAGCCCAGCAATTTCCGATCAGACCGGTTGGCCAATTGGTTTCTGGGCGGCTGAGTTGACTCATCCCCTATTTGTTTTTCAGGAAGCCGGCTATGAAGTAGACCTTGCGTCGACCATGGGTGGTGAAATTAGGATGGATTCCTATTCAGATCCAACAGATCCAAGTGGATACTCGGCTTCAGACGTGATCTCCTTGGGCTTCATGCAAATGCCCTGGTTCAACGAAATGCTGAAAAACACAAAAAGTATAAAAGAGGTTGATCCTGAATTGTACGATGCTATCTTTTTGGTCGGAGGCCAGGGCCCTATGTACACCTTCAGAGGAAACCCGGACTTGGAAATGCTTTTTGCAGGTTTCTATGAAAGCGGCAAACCAAGTTCTGCTGTCTGTCACTCAACCACCCTCCTTTTGGAAGCCAAAAAAAGCAATGGAGAGTTGTTGGTAACAGGAAAAAAGTGGACTGGCTTTGCAAATTCTGAGGAGGACTTTGCTGATCAGGCTGTAGGGCAAAAGATCCAGCCCTATAGGATCGAAGATGAGGCAAGAGGGATTGAAGGAACCGAATTTGTGGTATCAGATCCATTTTCTTCATATGTAATTGCAGATGGAAACCTCGTAACAGGTCAACAACAGAATTCGGGTGCTGCAGCAGCCAAGCTCGTCGTGCTGCTTCTTGAAGCAAAGTAACCCAGCCCGGTGGATTTCAAAAGAGTTCTCGTATTCCTGCTAATTAAAGTAGCCTTCGTTTGCGGTGCCAGATCTCAAAGCATGGAATTCATGGCAGGCACAGAAGGGGTTTTTCTTGATGCTCAATGGTTAAAGCCTCTGGAAAAATCAGGAAAAACCACGCTTTTCAGCCGTTCCAGGGCTACCAGTGATTACAGCAGTAACACGGATCTCTTTATGGGGGCCTACCTGAATTACACAACCAAAACCGGCTTTGGCGGAACCATCCTTGGACGAATATCAAGCCTTGAATCAGGAGGAGACATTGGCATCCATTATTTCAAGGCTGGAGGGAAATTTTTGATCTATGCTTTGATCTCAGCCGCTATCAGCTCTGAAAGGTCTTATTCCTGGTTTTCTATTATGCGGTATACTCCATCATTGAACAAAAATTGGAAGTTGTATACCAGCCTTGAGCTTTTCACCAACTTTAGAGAGGCAGCACATTATATAAGTGTTCAAAGGGTCAGGCTGGGCATGGATTTTAAAGGAAATCAATTTGGATTGGCCATTAATCTTTTCCAGGTTGGAACTGAATTAGATCCAAATGGATCCAATCCCGGTTTGTTTATAAGAAAACAGTTTTAAATATGGATATCGCGATAATTGGTACAGGAAATGTTGGAGGAACCCTGGCAAAAAAATGGGCAATGGCAGGTTACAACATATCTCTGGGAGTCAGGGATCAATACAATTTCAAAGGAAAAGAGCTTGAGGATCATCCCAACATAAATGTGATGTCCGTCAGAGAGGCAACTGGAAAATCAGAGGTGATCCTTCTGGCAACTCCCGCTCCATTGGCAATAGAAGTAGCAAAAAGCCTGGGGGACACCAGTGGTAAAGTGATCATAGATTCAATGAATGTGATCAACGGAAGGGGGCCGGAAGGTTATAGCAATTCCGCAGATGCCATCCTGGATAATACGTCGACCAAGGAGCTTGCAAAATGTTTCAATATAACCGGATCACAAAACCTGGAGAACCCACAATATGGAAATCAGGCCCTTGATATGTTCACTTGTGGGGACAGTCAGAAAGCAAAGGAAATCGCTGTTCAGTTATCCCAAGATGCTGGCTTTGAAAACTGTTATGATGTGGGTGGGAATGACAAATTCGAAATGATGGAACAATTTGCCTGGTTTTGGATCAACCTGGCCATGGTCCAAGGCCTGGGAAGAGATATTGGGTTCAAATTGTTGAAGCGGTAATTTAATGTAGTCCACTGATCACACCCCATAATCCCACCCATAAGACAGTGGAATGACGCCTATTGGTGTGGGTGACCTTTGCCCTCCAAAGGATTCGGGAAATTGTCCGACTCATCCTCACCAGGGCGGACTGTCAAACATTTAAAATCCTTTTCAACCACGATCTTCAGGTTCCTCCCGTTTCCCAGGGTCAATTCCGTATTGAAACCAACCCTATCATCCACTTCCCAACCTCGAACCCAGGCTTCAGGGATTTCGATAAGTATCTCATGGTCCATGAATGTCGCTTGAAGGTCATGAGATCCAAGAGTTGCTTTTAAAGTGTATTTAAGATCCTTTGAATCAAACCCAAACTCGGCTTTTTGTTTGACAAACCCTTTTTCCTCCAAGGCTCTTACCTCCTTTTGAGAGAGTCTTAATCTTAAGCTATTTCCTAGAATCCTGAGTTTCACGAATAAATGTTAAAACCATCCTTTTTGATAAAACCATAAAGCTTCAAACCATGTTTTCTTGCCAGTTCAACAGACAGGTTGGAAGGAGCTCCCACCGAAACAAAGGCCGAGACACCAGCTAAAACAGCTTTCTGCACCAGTTCGAATCCTCCCCTGCCGCTGACAACTAAGATATTCTCTGACCAGGGTATCTTTTCCTGAAGCAGGCTGTATCCAACCAGCTTATCGACAGCATTATGGCGACCGATATCCTCCATTAAATGGATAAGGGCACCATCTTTTTGGAACAATCCTGCTGCGTGGATGCCCCCGGTAGCTTTAAAAAGAGTTTGCTTTTCCCTAAGGATATGAGGGAGCTCCAGAACAAGATCAGGTTCAAGCTCGAAAGGGATAATTTTATGTTTTGCTTCCTGCTCAACAGCTTCAAGAGAACTTTTTCCACAGACACCACAGGAAGAAGTGGTGTAAAAATGCCGATTGAGCTTTTCCAGGTCTACCCTGATATCAGGTCTCAGCTCCACCCGTAATACGTTTCCTTCCTCCTCAGGTTTCTTGATATCCGTGCAGTAATGAACTCCATTGATATCCCTCACCGAGGAAATAATACTTTCTGAATAAAGGAATCCCATAGCAAGCTCATCATCATTTCCAGGAGTTCTCATGGTCACCGAAAGTGAATATTGCTCCCTTGCATCCAAAGGGCCGAGCCCAAGTCTAATCTCAAGAGGCTCCTCCCTAACCAAAAGGTCATCGGATTCCCGGTTTTCTTCATTTTGGAAGACTCTTACCCCTACTTTTGAAATTCCAATCAAGGCGCTGGCTTATTTTAGTCCCAAAATACCTATTAACTTGTTTTTTGCCTTTTCAAAGATTCTTGCATTCCTGATCCATCCTTTAAACTGGATCGCCATCCTTTTGCTGGCGGCAGTATTCTATCCAAAAAAGAAATTGAGAAAAAAGTTCCTTTGGGCAGCGATAGGGTCATTTTTCTTTTTCACTAATCCTTTCCTGATAAACCAGATATTCGAGTGGTGGGAGTACCCCCCAACCGCAATGGAAGAAGTCGAAACGACCTATGAGGTAGCCGTCATTCTGGGAGGATATTCAAGGCCTCTTGCCTACCCAAGGGACCGCTTGCATTTTCATAAGGGTGTCGATCGACTTTCAAATGGAATGGAACTTTATTTCGATGGAAAGGTGAACAGGCTTCTCCTCACCGGATCATCCTCCCGTCTTGTTGGCGAGATAATCTCCGAATCCTATACTCTGGAAACCTACCTCCAAAAAGCGGGGTTTCCCAAAGAGGACCTAATGATCGAAGGAGAATCCAGAAACACCTGGCAAAATGCGGTGAACTCAATGGAGATCCTTCAGAAAGAATATGACTCCATACCAAAGGTCTTATTGATCACCTCAGCATTTCACATGAAAAGATCCATTGGCTGTTTTGAAAAAGCCGGCTTCGATTTTGTACCCTTTGCAACAGATTATTATCAATATCCCCGATCTCCGGGACCTGGAAGTTGGTTGCTTCCTGATGCAAAGGGTTTTTGGAAATGGAGTATATTGATCAAAGAATGGGTAGGTGTATTAGCCTATAATGTCATGGGTTATAATTGAAAATATATGAAAATCACAGTTGAAACCAGATTAGAAGCAGATCCACAAAAGGTCTGGGACTTTTATACCAAAGAAGAACATATCGTTAATTGGAATTTTGCAAACCCTGATTGGCATTGTACCTCAGCAAAGAACGATCTCAGGGCAATGGGGGAATTCAATTATCGAATGGAAGCCAAAGACGGAAGTGCAGGTTTTGACTTCTCGGGCGTCTTTCAATTTATTTCTATATGTGAGAAGATCATCTATCAACTGGATGATAAAAGAGAGGTGGTAGTTTCCTTTCATACTGAACATGGTGATGTTCTGGTTCAAATCACCTTTGAGCCTGAGGAAAACAATAGTCCGGAAATGCAACGGCAAGGATGGCAGGCAATACTGGATAACTTCAAGAATTATACAGAAAGCCATTGAAGAAGGTACTTGCACACCTGAAGGATAACTGGTACCAATATGCCTTGGAAACCCTGGTGGTGATCATAGGTATCCTGATCGCTTTCAGCCTTAGCAATTGGAAGGAAAGCATTAAGGATAGAAAAAAGGAAAGAGAAAGTCTTGAAAGTCTAAAGACAGACCTTGCTGAAAACCTGATGGAAATCAAGGAGATAAGAGAAAGGGAGATTGAGAAAAGGGATGCAAGTGATAGCCTTTTGCTGTTCCTTTTCAAGAATGAGGATTACAACCGTAGGTTCATTCGCAACGCCCGGCTGATAAAGTCCCACAACATCTTTAACAGTCCAAAAGCTGCTTACAGCTACCTGGAATCCGAAGGGATAGATTTCACAAAAAACGACACGCTCAGGAAGTCAATAATTGAGATCTACGAACAGGATTTTAAAAACATTCATTATAGGCAAGAGATCCTACTGAAGGCCATTCAGGAAAACTACCTTCCCTACTTATTTAAAAACTTTAAACCTGGGATTGATACAACTGGTGGAGTCGTCAAATTCTATGAATTCTCCCGTCCTATTGATTACCCAACCCTTAGGCAAGATCCTCAATTTCAGAATCTTATCCTTCTACTTAAGAAAAATAGGGCAATCCGGGTTCTCAGGCTTGATCCGACAATCCAAAAACTTGAAAAGATCATCGAGGCTATAGGAAAGGAGATCGAAAAACTGAGCTGATATTCAATTTTGAATCCGGTCTCCCCTCTCATAACTTTAGTAAAAAAAAGTCATGAAGGTAGCAGTACTCTTATCCGGTTGCGGTGTTTACGATGGAACGGAAATTCAGGAGGCGGTCATCAGCCTTTTGGCCCTTAACAAAAGGGGGATCGAATACCACTGTTGCGCCCCGAATGTTAATCAACACCATGTGATCAATCATATCACCGGTGAGGAAATGCAAGATGAAACCAGAAGCGTTTTAGAGGAATCCGCGAGAATAGCGCGGGGGGATATTACTGCGGTTATTGATCTTGAGGTCAGCGATTTTGATGGTCTTGTAATTCCTGGAGGGTTCGGTACTGCAAAGAATCACACCAAATGGGCATTCATGGGACCTGATGGCGCCATGAACACACAGGTAAGAAGGATCATCAGGGAATTTCATGAGCAAAAGAAGCCCATTCTTGGATTATGCATGGGCCCCACCACATTGGCTAAAGCTTTTGAAGGGACTGAGGTCCATGCGACAATGACCGTCGGGTCCACCGAGGAAGCTTCTCCCTATGAAATCGGAGATATATCCAAAGGAATGGAAAGCATTGGTGCGGTTGCAGAAATGAAGACGCTTAAGGAGATCAGTCTTGATACTGAGAACAAGATCGTTACAGCTCCTTGCTATATGATGGAGGCTAATATTGGTCAGATCTATGATAATATTGAAATGGCCATGGATTCCTTCAAAGAAATGCTCTAAACCCAGATCTGGATGGCTGAGGGGAAAGAAAAGCGCTTTTTTGATCGTCAATTAAGACTTCCCGATTTTACCGAAGCTGACCTGATGATCCTTGGGTCAGCGAAGGTTCTTGTAATTGGTATTGGTGGAATAGGATGCACACTTGCAGATCAGTTAATAAGAGTCGGAGTTGGGAGTCTGACCCTCGTCGATGGGGACAAGGTCAATTATTCAAACCTAGCAAGGCAGGCCCTTTTCACACCACAGGATGTCGGCAAGCCCAAGGTTGAATCTGCACGTAAACACCTTGCCGGGATAATCCCCAATACCGGCCTAATAACCCACAACAACTATTTCATACCTGAATTGGCCAGGGAACTAGTTCCTAAGCATGACCTTGTGGTCGATTGTTCTGATAATTTTCCCACGCGATACCTAGTGAATGATGCCTGTTTGGAGTTTGATAAACCATTTGTTTTTGGTGGGATAGACAGGGACATGATCCAATGGGCAGTATTCAACTATAATAACGGCCCTA
>JANQSY010000177.1 GCA_028279065.1 Cytophagales bacterium | reverse complement strand
ATCCGGCATATATATGAGAATCAACCCTAACCTTATGGCCTCCCGGAATATGGAGATTCGTGATCTTTCCCGGGCTGGGGATGAATCCCTTCGCCGGGTTCTCCGCATTGATCCGGCATTCGATCGCGTGCAGTTTTGGGAAATAGTTATTTCCTGTTATTGGTACCCCCGCAGCTATTTTGATCTGTTCTTTGATAAGATCATAATCGATTACCTCTTCGGTAACAGGGTGCTCGACTTGGATCCTTGTGTTCATTTCCATGAAGTAGAATTCTCCATGCTTATCCACCAGGAACTCAACTGTCCCTGCTCCTTCATATTTGATTGCCTCTCCACCTTTAATCGCAGCCTCTCCCATCCTTTCCCTTAGCTTTTGATCAAGAACAGGTGAGGGGGTCTCTTCTATCAACTTCTGGTGCCGACGTTGGATGGAGCAATCCCTTTCCGAAAGGTGGGCTACCTTACCGAACTTATCGCCCACTACCTGGATCTCAACATGTCTGGGTTCCTCGACGAACTTTTCCATATACAGTCCGCCATTTCCAAATGCAGCAGTAGCCTCTTGTTTTGCACTTGCCCAGGCCGAGTCAAATTCCTTCTCCTCGTTTACTATCCTCATCCCTTTTCCTCCACCTCCAGCAGTTGCTTTCAGGATAACAGGATATCCGATCTTTTTGGCTAGTTTTTTTCCTTCGGTTTGATTCTTTAAAAGACCATCTGATCCAGGAATGGTTGGGACACCAGCCTTCTTCATCGTGGCTTTTGCCGTGGCCTTGTCGCCCATTTTTTGGATCATTTTTGGGCCTGGACCGATGAACTTGATGTTATAATCTGAACATATTGCTGAAAAATCTGAGTTTTCAGATAGAAAGCCATAACCTGGATGGATGGCATCAGCATTGGTGATCTCAGCGGCGGCCAGAATATTTGGGATCTTTAAATAGGAGTCCATGCTTGCAGCAGGTCCAATGCAGACAGCTTCATCCGCGAAGCGAACGTGAAGGCTATCAACATCTGCCTGGGAATAGACGGCAACGGTCTTGATCCCCATTTCCTTGCATGTCCTTATGATCCTAAGGGCGATCTCACCCCTATTGGCAATGAGTATTTTTTTGAACATACGTAAAGACCTTAATTCGGATCTACTAGAAAAAGAGTCTCACCAAATTCAACTGGTGAAGAATCATCAGCCAGCACCTTAACGATGGTACCGGATACCTCGGATTCGATCTCATTGAAAAGCTTCATGGCCTCGATAATGCAAACCGGCTTTCCGGCCTCGATCTTGTCACCCACGTTGACAAACGGATCTGATTCCGGATTTGCAGAACGATAGAACGTGCCTATCATAGGCGACTTGATGGCGACATAATTTGAATCTTCACCTCCTCCGCTTGAATCGCCTCCGGAAGATGGGGCTGGCGCTGCCGCTGGGGGAGGGGCTGGAGTCGCCGGAGCTGCGGCAGCAGGTGCGGGTGCTGCAGGAGCAGCTGCTACCACCTGTTGAACTGCCGAATTCTTTTTTACTGAAAGTTTGAACTGATCGGTTTCGATGTTGACCTCATCCATTCCTGAGTCCTTGATGAAGTTGATCAAATCCTGGATTTCTTTCGCTTTCATACTCTTTTTATTTAACTCTTTCGACATAGGAACGATCCCTGGTGTCGATCTTGATTAATTCGTCGTTGTCAATGAACAAAGGTACTTTTATTTCAGCACCGGTTTCCAGCTTTGCAGGCTTTGAAGCGTTTGTAGCTGTATCGCCCTTTATTCCGGGTTCTGTGTATTCCACCTTCAATTCCACAAATGGAGGAAGGTCACAAGATAAAGGAGTTTCATTTTCAGCATGGAAAAGGATCTCGACCTCCTGTCCCTCTTTCAAAAGATCCCAACCTTCGATCTGTTCCTGCGGGATAAAGACCTGCTCATATGAATTGGAGTCCATGAAATGGAAACCCGAGTCATCATTATAAAGGTACTGATGAGCCCTCCTTTCTATTCTTGCGGTTTCAACTTTCACACCTGCATTGAAGGTGTGGTCGATCACCTTCCCGTTTTCAACCCCTTTGAGCTTTGTCCTTACAAAAGCTCCTCCTTTTCCAGGTTTTACATGTTGGAATTCCACAATAGTGTACAATGCGCCATTGTGAATAATGCACAAACCGTTTTTAAAATCTGCTGTAGTCGCCATGAGTGATCGGAAAATTAAGGATTATAGGCCCATTTAACATAAATGGCTCCCCAGGTGAAACCACCGCCAAAAGCTGACAATATAATGTTATCTCCCTTTTTTAATTGGCTTTCATAGTCACGAAGACAAAGGGGAATAGTTCCGGAAGTCGTATTACCATACTTCTGAATGGTGATCATGACCTTCTCCAGCGGCAATCCCATTCTGTTTGCAGTGGCATCTATGATCCTTTTGTTTGCCTGGTGTGGTACAAGAAAGGCCACGTCTTCAGGGGCCAACTCATTCTTTTTCATGATATCATAGGAGATATCTGCCATATTCTTCACTGCAAATTTGAATACCTCTCTACCTTCCTGGAATACAAAATGTTCCCTGGCGTCAACCGACTCATGCGAAGGGGGCTTTCTTGATCCTCCTGCCTTTTGATGAAGATGGATCCAGCCCGAACCGTCTGAGAAGTGCATATCATCCAGAATACCCAAGCCTTCTGTGTTCGGCTCTAGCATAATCGCTCCGGCTCCATCACCAAAAATTATACATGTGGTCCTGTCCGTATAGTCAATAATCGAAGACATCTTATCGGCTCCCACCACTATAACCTTTTTATACCGACCGCTTTCGATATACCTTGCTCCCGTGGATACAGAGTAGATAAAACCGGAACAGGCAGCATTCACATCGTATCCAAACGCATTTTTTGCTCCAACACCATCGGCAATAAGGTTGGCGGTGGCAGGAAAGGTGAAGTCTGGGGTAACCGTAGCACATATGATCAGGTCCACTTCCTCAGCATTGGTATTGGTTTTCTCCAAAAGTTCCTTAACCGCAGGAATGGCCAAATGTGAGCTTCCCTTATCCTCGCCTTTAAGTATGTGTCTTTCTTTGATTCCTGTCCTGCTTGTAATCCACTCATCATTGGTGTCAACCATGGTGGCCAATTCATCATTGGTAAGGATGTAATCCGGAACATAACCGGTTACACCTGTAATTGCAGCTGTAATTCTTTTATTCATTGATTAATCCCTAAAGAATTGTTGGATTTTGGCTGTGATTTCGTTTTTGATCATTTTCTCTGCCTGGAATAGCATATGACTGATCGCGTTTCTGTTGGAAACCCCATGACCAATTAAGACATTTCCATTGATTCCCAAAATAGGACTCCCTCCTATCTGTTCGTAATCAAATCTTTCGAGAAAGGGATCAAGTTTATCCCTTTTCTTTAGCAGATCGAAAAAAGACTCTGCCATCTTAAGGATGACATTGCCTGTAAATCCATCACAAACGATAACATCGGCCTTACTATTGAAAAGATCCCTGCCTTCGATGTTTCCGATGAAGTCTATACTTTGATCGATCTTCAAAAGCTGGTGCGCGGCCTGAATTGTCGGAGGGCCTTTTGATTCTTCTTCTCCCATATTCATCAAACCCACCTTAGGCTTGTGAATATCGAATACCCCTTTAGAGAATATGCTTCCCAATTGAGCAAATTGTTCCAGGACATCGGATTTGGTATCGGCATTAGCTCCAACATCAATGATCACCCCAAAACCTCCGTCTTCCTTTGGAATTAAGCTGGCAATCGCCGGTCTGATGATGCCGGGAATGGTTTTTATGGTGAACATCGCAGCGACATGCATTGCACCGGTATTACCAGCACTGCAAAAAGCATCCAACTTTTGGTGCTTGAGCATACCTATTCCAGTAGGTATGCTTGCATCGGGTTTTGCTTTTAAAGCCTGAACAGGATGTTCCCCCATTCCAATGGCGGTAGGGGAGTGGAACACCTCAATCCTTTCGGAGGCATTTTCCGGCAAGTGATTGTGGATCTCTTCCTGGTCTCCAATTAAAACGATGCTGGTTCGATCCTCAAGTAGTTCCAGGGCTTCAATTGCCCCAAGGATCGGTTCGATCGGGGCAAAATCGCCCCCCATTGCATCGAGTCCTATTCTCATTCAGTACTAGGAAAGGTCGCCTTTCTCAAGGACTACCTGCCCTTTGTAGTAAAGCTTTCCATCTACCCAATGGGCTCTATGGTACTGATGAGTTTCCCCGGTGGTAGGATCAACCGCCACAGTTTTTGGGGTTGATTTCACGTGGGTCCTTCTTTTGTCCCTACGGGTTTTTGATATTTTCCGTTTTGGATGTGCCATAACTCTTTAGTTGCGTATCTTTTTTAACTCCTCCCAACGAGGATCAATTTCCTTTTTTTCTTCAGCCTCTGCTTTAAACTCAAAATCCATTTCGCTTCCGTCAGGATTCCTGAACCTCGGATGGACTTTCCTAAAAGGAACCTCCAAACCAATAAATTCATATATAAGCTGGCCAATATTTATCGAAGAAGACTCAAAAGGGATCAACGTGATCTCTTCCGAATACTCTTCTTCATGATCTCCATACTTGAAGACATGCTCTTTTTCAATACTAATGGGCTGATCAAATTCTTCTAATGACCTGTCACAAGTCAACCTAAGATCACCCCAAATCTCAAATTTGGCATCGATAAGAGTATCGCTTTTTTCAAGCTCAACTTTTGCGTTCAAGTCCCCTTCTTTTAATAGAGAATTTTCAAAAGAAGAGAAAAACTCAGGGCCTATCTCAAATGAGAATTCCGCCTTAGAATTTTTACTTCCTGTAATGGGGATCTCGAATTCTTGCAACTTTTCCATACCCATCCCAAAATTTAAGGGCGCAAAGGTACAAATTGATATTTTTTATATCAATCATTCAGAAGTTCAAGAATTGGAGTTTCTTCGTCTGTAAAGATCGATCGCCAGGTTCAGCGCTGATCGAAACGAAGATTCGGAAGCTTGCCCTTTTCCCGCTATCGGGAATGCGGTTCCGTGGTCGGGTGAGGTCCTAATATAATTCAACCCAATGGTGCAATTAACACCTGTATCAAAGGCAAGTGTCTTAAAGGGGATCAGTGCCTGATCGTGGTACATACCCAGTATTCCATCCATCTTTTTATACTCTCCTGATCCAAATAAGCCATCGGAGGGGAGGG
>JANQSY010000166.1 GCA_028279065.1 Cytophagales bacterium | reverse complement strand
TTCCGGTCGTTATTCCGGTCGTTATTCCGGTCGTTATTCCGGTCGTTATTCCGGTCGTTATTCCGGTCGTTATTCCAGTAAACGACCCTTTGTTGAGGGACACTTTTAATATAACCGGGTGCAGGAGTAGATTTGAGGCCTGATTCAAACCGAGATCAAAAGGCAATGCAGGAACCATTGGACCAACGTTATTGGAGTAGCCGCTACCAGGAGGGAAACACTGGTTGGGATATAGGTTATGTGTCGACTCCAATTAAGGACTACGTGGATCAACTTGGGGATAAGAAGATAAGGATCTTGATCCCGGGAGCAGGGAATGCATATGAAGCTGCCTATCTGCATGCAAAGGGATTCTCGAATGTCAAGGTTCTTGATCTCTCTCTTTTGCCCCTAGAGGCTTTTGCCAGGAAAAACCCGGATTTCCCATTGGAAAACCTTGTCCAGGACGATTTCTTCAACCATAAGGGAAAATATGACTTGATCATTGAACAAACCTTCTTCTGCGCCTTAGATCCTTCATTGAGGTCTCGTTACCTAGAAAAAATGAAATCTCTTCTGGACAAAGGGGGAAAGCTTGTCGGGGTCTTGTTCAATATTCCCTTGTTCGATGATCATCCTCCCTTTGGAGGGGATCGGGAGCAATACCTTGATCTTTTTAATGCCCAATTTGAATCGGTGGAGATGGAAATTTGTTATAACTCTATACCTGAAAGAGCAGGAAACGAATTGTTCATACAGGTTAAATAAGCTGATAATTAGAGTGTTTCGTATTTTTATCATATGGGACTGAAAAAAGGAACCATAATATTCTCTCTTCTATTTTCTTACCTCCTTGGGTTTTCCCATCAGCTAATACCCCATTGCCATCATGGTGAGGGGGGCCAGAATTTGGCTCTGGAATATTCTCACAAGCACAGTTCTAATAATCATGATCACATCACTTCCGGAGATCATAAAGATCATGGATTCTGGGATTTTCTTATCCGTCAGATTGAGGATGTTGAGCACCCATCATCGGGGGTGGATCATTGGGTTTATTATCCAGATCAAGGATTGAGAATCAAAACTCTCCTTGATGAGGTTGGCTTTTCTTTCTTCGAGATCGAACCTGGTGGAAAGATGGAAAACCGCGTGGCTGATCTTACTATCCCTCGTGTGACGGTTATTTCCTCAATTCAGGATCCTCCTACCCATTCCCTATTAAGAAGGGGCCCTCCCGATTTTTCCTAAGCTGTTTCTTGAATAAGAAAAAGTTCCTGATCTAGGAGATCCGGGGCGTTTTTCATTTTTTCCAGTTCTTAGGAATTACCTTTTTATGATTGATAAATTTATTGGATTTTCGATCCGGAATAAGACCGTCGTGGGGCTTTTTATTCTGCTTTTGATCGGTGCAGGTTTCTTCTCCCTTCGCCAGATCCCGATCGATGCCGTGCCTGACATTACAACCAATCAGGCCCTGGTGATCACGAATTCTCCCAACCTGGCAACCCAAGAGGTTGAGCAATTTGTAACCTTTCCTATCGAATTGGCCATGGCCAACCTTCCTGAGATAGAGGAGATCAGATCTATTTCCCGATTTGGTATTTCAGTTGTGACCGTGGTCTTCAAAGAGGGTTTTGATATCTACAGGGGACGCCAACTGATCGCCGAACAGTTAAAAGTGGCAGAAAAGGAGATCCCCGAAGGCTTCGGCGTCCCCAATCTTGGGCCGATAACCACAGGCCTGGGAGAGGTTTACCAATATGTTCTTCATGCTCAGTCTGGATATGATTCGGTGTATTCAGATACAGACCTGAGGATCATTAATGATTGGATAGTAATTAGGCAGTTGGCAGGAACTCCTGGTGTGATCGAAGTCAGCGGTTGGGGCGGGCATTTAAAGCAGTATGAGGTCGCCATTGATCCTGAACTTTTAAATAGCATGGATATCACCCTTGCCGAGGTATATCAAGCTCTTAGGGAAAACAATGAAAACACTGGAGGGAGCTACATCGAAAACCGCTTCAATACCTATTTCATCCGAGGGGAAGGTCTTGTCAATTCCCTTTCTGATATAGAAAAGATAGTAATCAAGAATGTTGAAGGGCTGCCAGTACTAATATCAGATGTTGCAGAGGTAGGGTTTGGAAGTGCCCCTCGTTACGGAGCCATGACTTGGAACGGGAAAGGCGAGGTGGTCGGAGGTCAGGCTTTAATGCTAAAGGGAGAAAACTCCTATGAAGTAGTTAAGGCGGTTAAGGAAAGGATCGAGGTCATCAAGAGGTCCCTTCCTGAAGGGGTTGTAATTGAACCCTTTATCGACAGGTCAGAATTGATCGGAAGGACCATCTCCACTGTTAGGACCAACTTGATCGAAGGAGGATTGATCGTGATCCTGGTACTGGTATTGCTCCTCGGAAATTTTCGGGGAGGCCTGATTGTGGCTTCAGTGATTCCCCTTTCAATGCTTTTCGCGGTTGTGATGATGAATCTGTTCGGGGTTTCTGCCAATTTGATGAGTCTCGGGGCAATTGATTTCGGGCTTGTCGTGGATGGATCGGTCATTGTGGTGGAGGCTATTCTTTATAGGATCACCACTAGGTTCAATGGCCAATCCCTAAGTCCGGAAGGGATGGATGAAGAGGTGCACCTTGCGGCTTCAAAAATCAGGACCTCCGCGGCCTTTGGAGAAATAATAATACTTATCGTTTACCTCCCAGTACTCGCTCTGGTGGGAATTGAGGGTAAAATGTTCCGACCCATGGCTCAAACCGTAAGCTTTGCCATTACGGGTGCTTTAATCCTTTCAATGACCTATGTACCCATGATGTGTGCCTTGCTATTGAAAAAGGATGTAGAAGTACGGAGAACAATTTCAGAAAGGATCATACAATTTCTTCAAGGGATCTACCAACCCTTACTGAAGCTAGCTTTGAAGCAGAAAGTGGTGGTTCTCATGACTGCTGTCGGCCTTTTTATTGCAAGCTTGGTTACTTTTTCAAAGCTGGGAGGAGAATTTATTCCAACACTTGAAGAGGGTGACTTTGCACTTCATCAGATCCTTCCACCGGGCAGTTCCCTAAGGCAAAGTGTGGAGGTATCCGAAAAGATCCAAAAGACCTTGTTGGAGAATTTTCCGGAGGTAGACCTGGTGGTTAGTAAAATTGGAACATCCGAAATACCCACTGACCCAATGCCGATTGAGGTGGGGGATATCATGGTAAAAATGAAACCAAAAAGCGAGTGGGTTTCAGCATCTGATAGAGAGGAGATGTTTGAAAAAATGGAGGAGGTCCTTACACAGATCCCTGGAGTCCAATACGAGTTCACCCAACCCATACAGATGAGGTTCAACGAATTGATCGCTGGGGTTAGAGAGGATATTGCGGTCAAGATATTCGGAGAGGATCCGAATGTGCTTCACAAGTTGGCATCTGATGCTGAAAAGATCATCAGTTCGATCGAAGGGGTGGGGGATCTGAGAGTAGAGCAGACCCAGGGTCTTCCTCAAATGATGGTAAAATACCAAAGGGATAAGATTGCGAAATATGGATTGAGTATCCAGGAGGTGAATACTGCTTTGCGGACGGCTTTTGCAGGTGAAACCGCAGGGGTGGTTTTCGAGGGAGAAAGAAAATTTGACCTTGTCCTAAGGTTAAAAGAGGAGAATCGGAGGACCATTGAAGACATTAAAGATCTATACATTCCTCTTCCTGCGAGGAGCCAGAGATTGACGGAAGAGGAAATCCTTGGTGGGGTGCCGGAGGATGAAAGTCATACAGTTCATAAGGTCCCCTTAAAGGAGCTTGCGGAGATTGATTACCAGTTAGGGCCGATCCAGATATCCAGGGAGAATACCAAAAGGAGAATTGTGCTTGGGATCAATGCCAGAAAGCGGGATACGGAAAGCCTTGTGAAAGAGATAAAGGAAAAGCTTGATCAGCAGCTTGAAATCCCACCTGGCTATTTTATTGAGTATGGAGGACAGTTCGAGAACCTAATAACCGCGCGCAATCGATTATGGATCGCGGTGCCCTCTGCACTATTTCTTATTCTGATCCTGCTTTTTTTAACCTTCGGAAGGATCGATCAGGCTATAATGGTGTTTTCGGCCATTCCGTTGTCGGCAATAGGAGGTATTTATTCCCTTTGGTTAAGGGATATGCCCTTCAGTATATCCGCTGGGATCGGATTTATTGCATTGTTCGGGGTGGCTGTATTGAATGGAGTGGTATTGATAGGATACCTGAATGAACTTAAAAAGGAGGGCGTCAAAGATATCGTCGAAAGGATATTGCAGGGGACAAGGGTTCGATTGAGGCCGGTCATCATGACCGCATCCGTTGCTGCCTTAGGCTTCCTTCCAATGGCATTATCAGGTTCAGCTGGGGCGGAGGTGCAAAGACCCCTTGCGACGGTGGTCATCGGCGGACTGATCACAGCCACTCTATTAACCCTTTTCGTGCTGCCTGTTTTGTATAGAATATTTGATGAAATGAAATGGAGGAAGGCAAGTTCCTCTCTCTCAAAAAGATTATAAAATGAAAAAGAGAATCATTTTTTTAGGATTATTCCTATTGCTCGGTTTTGGTTGTAAGCAAACCGGTGAAAGGCTCAGCGGACAGGAGGAAAGCCATGATCACAAGGAGGAAATCTATGAGGAGGTTCACCTCCTGGAAAAACAAATGGAGGTAATGGAGATCCGGCTCGGGAAATTTCAGGAACTCAATCTTTCCACAACGGTCAAGGCAAGTGGGCGATTGGAACTGCCACCTCAAAACCAGGCAAACGTCAGCGCAATCATGGGGGGAAGGGTCAAGGAGATCAGGGTTTTGGAAGGCGATGCCGTGAGAAAAGGCCAAATTCTGGCATTGGTCCAGAACCCTGAGCTGATGGATATCCAGGAAGACTATCTCATGGATAAGAGCGAATTTGAAAGGGTCCAGATCGATTATGAACGGCAGGAGAAACTACATAAGGAAGGTGCGATTTCTACTGCTCAATTCCAACAAACAAAAGCGGATTTTTATTCTGCAAAAGCAACTTTTTCCGCTAGTATTCAAAGACTGCAATTGCTTGGTATCAGCTCAAAGAATGTGGACCAAGGGGAGATCACATCCTTTTACAGAATTCTTTCTCCCTTGAATGGCCATGTAACACAGATCAGGATAAACCTTGGGCGGTTTGTTGTTCCTCAACAGGAAATGTTTGAAGTGGTTGATAATGACCATATCCACATTGATCTTAAGGTATATGAAAAGGATATGGAAAGGATAAGGAAGGGCCAGAAGATCGCCTTTTCGCTAAGCAGCAATCCGGACACGGTATATTTTGGAAGCATTTTTTCGGTTGGACGCTCCCTTCAGGAAGAATCAAAGGCGATGCTTGTTCATGCGGACATCGATAATTACTCCGGCACCCTTTTGCCCGGTATGTATGTTGACGCCCGGATCATCACAGACCAGAAGGTAGCAAGGGCTCTTCCAATTTCATCAATTGTAAGCGATGGGGGCTTAGATTATATTTTTATTCTGTTGCCTGAAAAACTGAGACAGGGTGGAAATAAAAAAAATGAAGGCCATGAAAAGGAGTATATTTTTAGGAAGATAGAGGTAAATACCGGGGCAGAGGATATGGGTTTTGTTGAAGTGGTTCCAGCCTATAATATTCCGGATCATATTGAAGTCGTCACATTTGGGACTTATTATCTTCTGGCGGAGATGAAGAAAGGGGAGGTTGGACATGGACATCACCATTGATTTTTGTTGAGTGTCCTTGTTTTGGTTTAAAAGAAAGAGATAATGAATAATCAACTAATAAAAAGGATGGGCCTTACCCTGTTGGCAACGTTGCTTTCTTGCTCTGTCACCTTCTTCATAGCTTCCTGTAATAAAACCACCGGCCAGAAGGCCGCCCATGAGCATGATCATGGAGAATCACATGATCACGGAGAAACTTATGATAATGGTCATGATACAAAAGGGAATGAACCTGAACATGCGCATGAATATCAATGTCCCATGCTTTGTGAAGGAGATAAAGCTTATTCTGAGAAAGGAAGATGTCCTGAATGCAAAATGGATCTTGAGGAATTAGTCCATGAACATGGGGATGCTGGTGAAGAAGAGGATGGATAGAACTCTTTTAACCCTCAGGTAGAGGTTGTAAGTGAGTCAGGAGAGCTATTTTTCTAGAATTCAAAATTGAACAAGAAATCACATCCAAAAATGAGGGGCATACTTATAGGGTTGTTTTAAATAACCTCTTGCTCGATGATCAATACCAATAATAAGGAGCATTGCCTGAAATTGTTTGAACCATAATTCAAATGGACTTCCATTGAAGAGTGTTATAATTCCATTCCAGAAAGGCTTGGTTCTGAGGTGTTTATAAAGGTTTGGGGTCCCTCATATCTTTAATTCCATTCTAAAAGTGCAGTTGGCACCTTTTTTGTTAATAGTAATACTATTATACTTGCACAGTAGATTATTAAAGATGCAAAGTTTACTTTCAAACGTAAGTATTCAGGTTAATGAGAAAACCTTTTTAAAGGATCCTGATTCCAGCAATCTGGGAAGGAAGATCATCTCCGGTAGCATCGATCTTATGGATGACATCGGTTTTGATGCCTTTACGTTCAGGAAATTAGCCATGAAAATAGGGACAACAGAAGCTTCGGTTTATAGGTATTTTGAAAGCAAGCACAGGCTTCTCTTATACCTTTGCGCATGGCATTGGGTATGGATGGAATACCTATTGGTTTTTTCGCTTGCCAACATAAAGAGCCCAGTGGAGCGCCTTGAAAGAGCAATCCGTCTGTTGACCGGCAATGAGAATCCGAAAAATGAATCTATTTCACATGTGGAGGTCCATAAATTGAACCGCATTGTGATTGAAGAATCGGCAAAAGCGTATTTCACCCGGGAGGTGGATGAAGCCAACAAAAAGGGTATGTTCATCTCCTATAAGCGCTTGGTTTCACGGGTAAGCGACATCATTCTTGAGATCAATCCCTCTTATAAGTATCCGCATATGCTGGTATCCAGTATGATTGAAGGCGCTCATCAGCAAAGGTATTTTGCCCAGCACCTTCCCCGCCTTACCGACAAACGAAAAGGGGAAGACTTTGTTTATGAGTTTTATCGCGATCTTCTTCTTAATTCGATCAAATCCAATGGAAAACATTAGAACTATATCGCCCAAGCCGTTGGATTTGAAACCAGTGATAGGCTGTGTTCTTCTGGTCTCAGTTCTTTTGCTCAGCTTTGAAAAAACGCTTAAAGATATTTCAGAGTTGAATTCTAAGTTCATTGTCGAAATCGCCTTTTCGGAAGAAGCTGAAAACCCATCGGAAGAGGAACAAGCAGACAGTGAGGTTCAGGAGGCGAAGATTTTTAGCAAGCAGGCATCCCTAGGTTTTATGTCGTTCCAAAGCATAATATTTAAAACCCTGGATCTCATGAAATGCGGAGTGATACTGCCATTCCCAACACCCCCACCTGAGTTGGCTTAATGTCTATTTTCTTTCAGGCAAATGCCCACTCAAATCAAAAATCATGGAATTAAAAAACGAAAAATTATCTCCATTAAAGCGGTTTTGGCGCTTATTGAAGCCCGATTCCAGGGAGATCAGAAATATACATATTTACGCGGTATTCAACGGACTTGTTACCCTATCACTTCCTCTTGGGATCCAGGCGATCATCAATCTGATCCAGGGAGGCCAGGTCAGTACTTCTTGGATAGTATTGGTCGTCATAGTCGTGATAGGGCTGGCAGCGGCGGGAATACTTCAGATCTTCCAGTTAAGGATCACGGAGGACCTACAGCAAAAGATCTTTACCAGGTCTGCATTTGAGTTTGCCTACAGGGTACCGCGTATCAAGCTGGAGGCCATTCATAAGTACTATGCACCTGAGCTGATCAACCGCTTCTTTGATACGATCTCTGTCCAAAAAGGGCTTTCCAAGATCTTGATGGAGGTCTCTGTGGCAACGCTTCAGGTGATCTTCGGATTGCTTTTGCTTTCCTTTTATCACCCATTCTTTATTGCCTTCAGTTTTGTCCTCGTCCTCCTTGTTCTGGCCATTTTCCGTCTGACATCACGCAGAGGTCTGGAAACGAGCCTTGAAGAATCAAAATACAAATATCAGGTAGCCCATTGGCTGGAAGAAGTAGGTCGAACTTCCAACACCTTCAAGCTTGCGGGTAAGTCCTCACTTCCACTTGAAAGAACAGATATAGTTGTAGGGAAATATGTAAATGCCAGGGAAAGCCATTTTAAGGTATTGGTCCAGCAATATTCACTGATGGTATTCTTCAAGGTACTTGTTGCCTTTGGTCTGCTGTTCATCGGTGGGTTTTTGGTCATGGAACAATTGATGAACATCGGGCAGTTTGTTGCTGCTGAGATTATCATTCTTTTGGTCATCAATTCTGTAGAGAAATTGGTTCTCACCTTGGAAACCATTTACGATGTGTTTACAGCTTTGGAGAAGATAGGTCAGGTAACTGATCTTGAGCTCGAGCCTCATAAAGGAATGGATCTTCCAGAGACCGATGAGGGAATGGAAGTGGAGCTCAAAAACGTAAGTTTTGCTTACCCAAGCACCGAAAGCCTGATCATAAAAAACCTTGACCTGATGATCAAATCAGGAAGCAGGACCATAATTGAAGGAGGAGACGGGTCTGGGAAAAGTACCCTGCTTTATCTGGTAGCAGGTATGTATGACCTCCAGGAAGGGTCCATTTCGTACGATGGTTATTCAAAAGGAAGCCTTAACATGGAGAACCTGCGAACCATGATCGGGGATTCTTTGGGCCAGGAGCAGTTGTTCGAAGGAACCATCCAGGAAAATATAGGTGCAGGAAGGGAGAAAGCCACGTTAGACAATATCAAGTGGGCCATTAAGAACCTGTTCCTGGAAGATTTTATTCGTTCCCTTCCAAATGGAAAGCAAACCAAGATCAAACCCTCAGGAGAGAATCTTCCTAAGGGTGTGGTTCAAAAGATCCTGCTTGCGAGGGCGATAGCTGATAAGCCGCGTCTGTTGCTTTTGGATGAATCCTTTACATTTTTGGATCCGGTGGAAAAAACCAAGGTGATCAACTTTCTTTTTGACCCAAAGAAGAAGTGGACTATACTCTGTTTTTCAAACGATGATGGGGTAAAGCAACTTTGTAATGAAAGGGTATTGATAGCAGGCCGTTTGGAATCCAATAAAATCACCAAGGACGATGCTTAATATATCTCCAAATAGCGTTAGGGATCAGTTCAAGGATATGGACTATTCCACCCTGAAGAGGGTAGAGGCAAAAACCTCTGGGAAGGTTTTGATCAAGATCCTGATCATAGGGTTCTTCGTCCAATTGGTTTTCCTCTTTATCCCATGGACCCAGAATATCTGGTCGCGTGGGAATGTAACCGCATTAAGGCCGGATCAAAGACCTCAGACCATTCATTCTATCATTGCCGGTAGAGTTGAGAAATGGTTTGTCCAGGAGGGTGATCTTGTTGCAAAAGGTGACACTATTCTGTTCATCTCTGAGGTGAAGGACGAATATTTCGATCCTAATCTTTTAACCCGGACCCAGGAACAGCTCAAGGCAAAAGAGATGACCGTGAATTCATATATGGAAAAGGTCAAAGCCCTGGATGCACAGATCGATGCCCTGGTTGAAACCAGCAAATTGAAGTTCCAGCAGGCGGAGAACAAGGTGCTTCAGGGAAAGCTAAAGGTTCAAAGTGACAGCATTGATTATGTTGCGGCTGAATTGAATTTTAAGATTGCCGAGGAGCAGTACCTTAGGATGGAGAAGCTCTATGAAAGAGGATTGAAATCCCTGACCGATCTTGAGAATCGTCGTTTGACCATGCAGAAATCCCAGGCGGATCAGATCGCTGCTGAAAACAAGCTTTTGACCAGCAGAAATGAGGTCATCAATGCTAAAGTTGAAATGACTTCTATTCAGGCCCAGTATAAGGATGCGATAGCTAAGGCTGAATCTGAGAAATATACTGCCCTTTCCAATATGTATGACTCTGAGGCGATCGTTACCAAGCTACAGAATCAATACATGAATTATTCCATTCGGACGGGATTGTATTATATCACCGCCCCGCAGGATGGTTATATCACCAAGGCCATTCAAACCGGTATTGGTGAGACCATGAAGGAGGGGGAGGAGATCATTAGTATCATGCCGGCCAACTATGACCTTGCTGTGGAGATGTACGTCCGGCCGATGGACCTTCCATTGGTACAAAAGGGGCAAAAAGTGAGGATCCAGTTCGATGGATGGCCGGCCATAGTTTTCTCAGGATGGCCCAATACCAGCTTTGGAACCTATGGAGGAAAGGTATTTGCCATCGATAATTTTATCAGTGAGAACGGCCTGTTCCGTATTCTTGTGACCAGGGACCCGGATGAGGAGGTATGGCCCTCGGCTTTGAGAGTTGGTGGAGGTACCATAAATATGCTGCTATTGAAAGATGTGCCTATTTGGTATGAGATATGGCGGCAGATAAATGGATTCCCGCCCGATTTTTACCAGATAGAGGCAGAACCCCAAAGGGAGGATAAATGATCCTAAGGCTAATAGCCATATTGATATTTCTGGGAACCCTACCCACTCATGGACAGGAGAGCCTAGACCAACTAATACTGGAATTCGATCAGTTTCAGGATATAGTCAAGGAGCATCATCCTTTGGCCGTTGCTGCTGATCTCCAAGTTGAAGGAGGTGAGGCAACTCAACAAAGCGCCAGGGGCGCCTTTGATCCAACAGCCTATGCCGGATTCCAAACGAAGGAGTTCAAGGGGGTGGATTATTACGATATCGGCACCGCCGGATTGAAGATCCCAACCTGGTATGGGCTTGAGATCCAGGCAGGATTCGATGAAAACTCAGGTGATTTTCTTAATCCTGAGAGAACGACACCTTCCGATGGCCTGACCCATGCTGGATTGTCTTTGACCTTAGGCCAGGGATTATTCATTGACAAAAGAAGGGCAGAGCTTCAAAAGGCTCAGATCTACCTTAGTGTAAGCGACCAGGAGAGAAGGCAGATGCTGAATGAATTGCTTTTTGAATCGGGTAAGGCCTATTGGAGCTGGTTCGAAGCTTATAATGACCTTTTGATCTACCAGGAAGCCTTAGAGGTCGCTTCCATACGGCTTGAGGCGGTAAGGCAAAGCGTGGAATTCGGAGATGCGCCGCCGATCGATACCCTTGAAGCAGGAATCCAGGTTCAGAACAGGCAGCTTTTACTACAGCAAGGAGAGCTGGATTTTAAAAATGCCACTGAGTTCCTGTCGATTTTTATTTGGTCTGACGGCCGAATACCGCTGGAATTGGATGAAAGTGCAATACCCCTGAGTTTTGACTTTGCCGTTGAGCAGGTGAAGCAAAGGAACCAATGGAAGGTCCTTGATTCGGTGGTTGCCATACATCCTAAGATCCTTGCTTTTTCCGGCAAGATCGAACAGATGAAGATCCAAAGAAGGCTAAAAAGAGAAATGCTTAAACCGATAATTAACCTTAAGTACAACGCCTTGGCAGGTTCTCAGTTAAGCGGATTGTCCGAGGATCTTGGGGATCAAAACTACACCTTCGGGGTTCAATTTCAGATGCCAATTCTGTTGAGGAAGGAAAGGGGAGAACTCAAGATGACTGATGTGAGGATCTCCCAGGCCCAGAATGAACTGAGTTTTGGAAAAGAAAAGCTTGGTTTCCAGGTAGTAGCCTCCAGAAATAGGATAGAAACCACAAGAGAACAGGTCGATCTTTTTTCCCAGACCGTATTGGATTCGGAGGGCCTCCTTGAAGGAGAAAGGCAAAAGTTTGATGCAGGTGAGAGTTCCCTATTTCTGGTGAACGCAAGGGAGCTTAGGTATATCAATGCAAGAGTGAAGCTTGTGGGCCTTGTTACCAAGAACAGAAAGGCGCAACTGGAAACAGAATTCTATTCCGGATCGCTTTTTCTGAACTAGGTATTTAGATACCTTCTTAGTACCCCGCCTTTGACATTGTTTACATCGAATTCCACAACAAAGGCTTCTGGGTCAATCTGGTCAATAAGCCTATGGACTTTCATTAGGTCAATACGATTGATAATCGAATGAAGTATAGGCTTTTCATAATTTCCAGGAGTTTTTCCAAAGCCACCCATGCCCTTATAGACGGTGATTCCAGCTCCCAGCTTCTCAATTATACTCGCTCTAATCTCCTCGGAGTTCTTTGAAACGATCATGATGCCGATAAAATCCTCAAAGCCTTCAATGATGAAATCCGTCACCTTGGCGGTTACGGAGAATGCCAGGATTGAGTATAGGGCTGTTTCAAGGGATGTAAGAACGGCAGTAAAGGAAAAAAGAATGACATTGAATGCCAGAATGATCTTTCCGATGCTTATCCCAAAGCGATGATTAAGGTAAACCCCAATGATCTCAGCTGCATCGAGAACTGCTCCGTTTCGCAGGGATATCCCTATGCCCATTCCCAAAAACAGCCCACCGAAAATCGATATCAAGAGCTTGTCCTCTGTCACCCTTTCAAAGTTTTCAAGGTAGATAACAATAGCAAGCCCAATGATGCTGGCCAGGGATTTGAAGAACACCAGCCTTGAGATCTTGAAATATGCAAGGAGTAGCAATGGTATGCTCAGTAGGACCAAGAGGATGGAAAAATCTATACCAAGGAAGTAGTTGCCCAAGAGGGCTACGCCGGTGATCCCGCCATCAATAAAACCATTTGGAAGGAGGAATGCCTTCAGGCCTAGACTTGCCAGAAAGATTCCCAGGGAAATTTGAAGTATGCCATAGATGCTCGCCTTCCTACTTTGCTTATTGGATTCCTGCTTGTTCATTTCTATTTATCTCTTTCACAGCCTTGTACAAGACCCTGATATTTCTGAGAAGCCTTTCTATCTCCTGTCTGAAGAAAACCTCTGTAAAGTCATTCCATTTTCCCGGATTTTTTTCGAAGTATTGAAAGCTGTTTTGAAGAGCCCTTATATATTCTTTCTTTTCCCGACCATTGTTAATAAAAATGGGAGGGTAAAGGGAATGCATAAGCATCCAGTTTTTTCCTATAAGTC
>JANQSY010000111.1 GCA_028279065.1 Cytophagales bacterium | reverse complement strand
GAGAAAAAATGAGTTTGACAAATATGAACATGTGAGAGCTTTGGAGGAGAGATTGAGTCTTTGTGAAGTTAAATATTCCCAGGAATTACAGGGATAGGGCTGATCGGGAGGGAAGCAAGTCTTGCCTTGATCTCGGCCTTTCGGTATTGCTTAATGCCATTCACAATGGCATCATTCAATTCAAATTCCGATTTCAACAATGGATCGGAATCCAATTCTTGGCGGAACTCATCTGCTTCGCTGGGTGACATTTCCCCGCGAAGGAAGAGATCCATTTTTTCCTCAAATTGATTCAGTTCAGCCATTTCAATCCATAAAATCCGAGGCCTTGAACTTTGTTCTGATCAACTGATCCAAAGCCTTTTTACATTTATATTTCTTGGTCTTGGCGGTTTCCGCATTTGCGAATCCCAACCGTTCCGCTATTACCTTCATACTCATTCCGTCGAAATAGTAATAGCTCAAAACTTTTTTACAGGTATCTCCCAACTCCTCA
The DNA here is from genome assembly GCA_028279065.1 of Cytophagales bacterium. Taxonomy (GTDB): domain Bacteria; phylum Bacteroidota; class Bacteroidia; order Cytophagales; family CCMP332; genus JANQHS01. The sequence continues at coordinate 5,434 of JANQSY010000111.1, read as the reverse complement.
ATGCAGGCCCGCACCGCCCGTATCTTCTCTTTTTGCTCGTGGTCATGGATCACAGCCCGGTCTGCTGTTTCCCCGCTGAGCCTGGATTTTCGCTCCAGTTCTTTCAGCCAAAGGTTATTACAGACACTGTAAAGATATGTGCTGATCCTTGACGTTAACACAAACTCTTTTTTCCTGGCCTTCTGCCAGAAAACTATGACCGCATCCTGGTACACATCCCTAGCCTCCTCCTCGGTCCCGCTGTTTTTCCTGACCATTTTGACCATCATGCGATAGTACTTCTTATAAATAAGGTCCATCGCAGATTCGTCACCGCGTTTAATCAGGTCCAGAATCTCAGCGTCTTTCATGGTCAGCATATAGCCAACCCGTTTTACAGGGTTGATACTCGATTTTAAATTAAGGTAACCGCTAAATTAAGAAACGAGATCCCGATTTCATCGGGAGAGATTGAGAAACGAGAAACAAGAGACGAGGAAAGAAAGTTTGATGTTCGGAGTTCGAAGTTTGAAAAGGAACAGCGAATAACGGTAAGCAGTTAGGGGAGAGTACCCACCTAATTCGTCATTCAGACACAGAAGAGTGCGGAGCACTCTGAGGGGGAAGAATCCTTTGCAATTTTTAGCTACTAAGCTGAAAAGAAGGCAACGACAATCACTGATCTTTTAGATGCCGGAGCCTTGTCAAAAGCAGCAGTAATCACGCATCATCAATCATTAATCAACAAATGAAAAAACCCAGAGCTCCTGGCCCAGGCTTTCTCAAATATGAGTTTGGAATTATGAACTGCTCATCCAATCAATAATCAATAATTCCCTCAGGCTTTCGCCTGCTCCAGCAAAAACGCCTTTAGATAATCATTGATATCCCCATCCAATACATTCTGCACATCGGATCTTTCATGATTGGTCCTGGCATCCTTGACCAGCTTATAGGGGTGTAGTACATAGTTTCTTATCTGCGAGCCAAAATCGATATTCATCTTGCCGCTTTCGATCTCTTCCCGTTCAGCATTCCTTTTATCGATCTCAAGCTGGTAGAGCTTTGAGCGCAAGAGGTTCATGGCCTTCTCCTTGTTCTGCAACTGAGACCTTTCCTGTTGGCATTCAATGATGATCCCACTTGGTGCATGTCTTAACCTAACCGCGGTCTCCACCTTGTTCACATTCTGACCACCCTTGCCGCCGGACCTGAAAGTATCCCAGCTGATATCTGCAGGATTGATCTCGATCTTGATGGTATCATCCACAACAGGATAAACATAGATGGATGCGAAACTGGTATGACGCCGTCCGCCGCTGTCAAAAGGGGAGATCCTGACAAGTCTGTGAACCCCATTCTCAGCCTTCAAGTATCCATATGCAAAAGGGCCTTCGAATTCCAGGCTTGCCGATTTGATCCCGGCCACATCGCCGGGCTGAAAGTCCACCTGTTTGACCTTGTACCCATTCTTTTCCCCCCACATCAGGTACATACGGTATAGCATTTCAGCCCAGTCATTGCTCTCTGTTCCACCAGCTCCGGGATTGATCTCCAAAACGGCATTTAACTGATCTTCCTGTTTGTTGAGCATCCTCTTCAACTCAAGGTCCTCAACCTTGCTAATGGTGTTTTGATATCCAGCCTCTATCTCCGCAGGATCGCCTTCACCGGCTTCCAGGAATTCCTGCAGGGTCTCAAGATCCTCTACCTCGGTATTGACCTCCTCGTAGGCAGTGGTCCAAACCTTTAAGTTCTGAATCTCCTTCATTATAGCTTCTGCTTTTTTGGGGTCTTCCCAGAAATCGGGTTGGGTTGTGATCTGCTCTTTTTCCTCTACTTCAAACTTGCGCTTGTCGTAGTCAAAGATACCCCCTCAAGGCCGAGACGCGAGCCTTCAAGTCTTTCAGTTGTTCACCTGTCATTGGAAAAGTTTAGATGGCCATATTCCAGTCGAAACGATCCTCGATCTGACCACGTTTTATGGCCTCAAGCTCGTTCAGGATCTTGGTGGACATGGCGGTGTCCTTGTTGTAATTGAGATCAAAGACTTCGTCTTTATGACCGATGGCTGAAATTGGAGCGATAGTGGCAGCAGTACCTGTTCCAAAGGCTTCGGTTACCTTTCCCGTTTCCAATGCGGAAACCAGTTCTGCAACTGTCATGGGGCTTTCTTCAACCTTCATTCCCCAATCTCTAAGTATCGTCAAGACACTATCTCTGGTCACTCCCTTCAGGATGGTTTCCCCGGTGGGAGCTGTTCTCAATACCCCATCGATCATGAACATCACATTCATGGTACCACTTTCTTCGATGAATTTATGTTCCTGCCCATCAGTCCAGATCAATTGATGAAAACCCTGCTCTCTTGCTAGTTTTGATGGGTATAAAGAGGCCGCATAATTTCCTGCCGCTTTGGCATATCCTACTCCGCCCTTAACGGCTCTGGTATAATGTTCTTCGATCTTAACTCGAACAGGATCGGCATAATAGGCTCCAACAGGACAAGTGAAGATCATGAACTTATAGGTGTCGGAAGGTTTGATCCCTATATAATCATCCATGGCAAACATGAATGGCCTTACATACAAGGCCTCACCCTCCTGCGGAGGCACCCAATCCCTGTCCAGATCGATGATGGTCCTTAATCCTTCGATGAAAAGCTCCTCGGAAACGGTTGGCATACACATCCTTTCCGCAGATTTGTTGAACCTTACAAAGTTCTCATAGGGTCTGAATAACAATACTCTACCGTCTTCGCTTTTGAAGGCCTTCATTCCCTCGAAGATCGATTGGCCATAATGGATGGCGGAATTCGCCGGGCTCAGATCAAGATTCCCATATGGTCTGATATGTGGATTTTTCCACTCCCCATCCGAATAGTCCGCAATGAACATATGATCGGAAAAGATTCTTCCAAATGGGATATTGTTGAAATCAACCTGGCTTAATCTGGAACTTTGAGTTCTTTGGATATCGATATCAAGAGTGGTCTGCATAGTCATTAAATATAATCGAAATTTTGTTTTTCTTCAGCTATTCCTAGCCTTTTCTGGGAGTCCAGGGCACCTCCTCAGCCCCGAGTTCCATAGTCATCATCCGGCTTAAAACGAATAGATAATCCGAAAGCCTGTTCAAGTACTGCAGCACAAGATTAAAGGTTTTTTCTTTTTCATTCAGGATCACAACCCTTCTTTCTGCACGACGGCAGATCGTTCTGGCGATGTGTACAAAGCTAACCGACTGATGCCCACCTGGTAAGACGAAATTCCTCATAGGAGGCAGTTGAGCATCCATTTCATCCATGGCCTTTTCGAGAACATCGATATCAGCCTGATGAAGGTCAGGAACTTGCAGATTTGATTTGTCAGGATCAGCAGCCAGTATTGATCCTATGGTGAACAATCGGTCCTGGATCTCTTTGAGGATTACCTTTCTCCCTGAATTGACCTCCTGGTCTCTTACCAAACCCATATAAGAGTTCAACTCGTCAACTGTCCCATAGGCCTCAATCCTAAAGTGGGATTTTGGGACCCTTTTTCCACCAAAAAGAGAAGTATCTCCTTTATCTCCGGTTTTTGTATAAACCTTCATTCTATCATCTCCGGTTTCCGGATTTCCTTGTTTAAAACATCCTCCTCCACCAAGCCATCCCTAAGCCGCACAACCCTGTGTGCATAGCTTGCAATATCTTCTTCGTGAGTTACCATTATTATGGTGTTGCCCATTTCATGCAGTTTATGAAAGAGGTCCATGATCCCGTACGAGGTCTTGGTATCCAGGTTTCCTGTGGGTTCATCGGCCAGGATAATGCTGGGGTCATTTACCAGAGCTCTGGCTACAGCAACTCGTTGTCTTTGCCCACCTGACAGTTCGTTTGGCTTGTGGGTTACCCTGTCCAACAGATCAACCGACTCCAAAGCAGCCATGGCTTTTTCCCTTCTTTCTTTCTTTCTGAGCCCTGCATAAACAAGCGGGAGTTCAACGTTTTCCAATGCACTTGAACGAGGGAGCAGATTGAAGGTCTGGAATACGAAACCGATCTCCTTGTTCCGGATCTCTGCCAATTCATTCTCGGTCAGTCGGCTAACATCATTTTCATTCAATACATATTTTCCGGATGAAGGAGTGTCCAGGCAGCCAACAATATTCATCAAGGTGGACTTTCCCGAACCTGAGGGGCCCATGAAAGCCACATACTCTCCCTTATCGATTGTGATGCTGATGGATTTTAAAGCCTCTACCACCTGGTTGCCCATTTTGTAGATCTTGGCGATATCGTTGGTTTTAATGATCTCCATATTGCCTGTCCTGCGAATCTAAAAATAATGTCAGGGTTTTATAGGAATAAGTTTTAATCCTAATTCCAGGCCCTTAGCCTTTCTCTTAACAACTCAAGCTGCCTTTTGGTTGATTCATATTCCTCAGGCTCCTGATGTTCAACCAGCCATTCCAATTCGTGATCAAGGTTCGATTCCAAACCAAAGAAAAGGCTTGCTCTTGCGATGGCGATACTTGCACCCTTTGTTCGCCCCAAATGGTTGATGTGCTTTAACATGAAATTATAAGCCAGGGAAATACTATCATTTTCGATAAGCATATTACACAGTTGTAGGATCACCTCATCCTGCCAGGGCATTAATGAATATGCTTCCTGGGCTGTCTCCAATGCTTCACTCATTTCCCCACGATCTAAATGGAAAAAAGAATTGGCAAGGGGAGTAAGGTCCGTCATTGTTTTCCGACTCTGGAAAAAACTCAGGAATTCTGAAGTGTCGTTTTTCAATAGTTTAAGCGAATACGCATCTCCGATCGAGCCCCTTTGGTCAAGGCCGTTATCCTCACAATATTTCAATAGAGGTTCTTCCAGTTCACTGTTTCTAATCCAGCTTTTTGAAACCAGCTCTTTTAATTCGTCAGACTGAATTGAGTTTAAAGCACTTTCTGCATCTGACCAATTCAAAGGTTTCTGAAGTGACAATTCAATTGCCAAAGCCAATTCTTTAAGTGTACTGTCATTTGAGGCAATTGTCTGCACCAGGCTTATGGTATTTTCTCTATCCGACAGAGAAGCTGATTCAAATTCTGCCAGGGTTACCAGATGAGCCTCCTTATCCCAACCTTTTTTCCTTAACTCTTCAAAATGATTCAAGGCCCAATCATAAGCACCGAGGGAGAAAAACAGCTTTGCCACCAGGGGCTGGAAATAGGATAGGTTTCCCTGTCCAAGCTCAAGTGCTTCTGCCATACGATAACAGGCCGAATCGATCTTTCTATTATTTAAATGGGAAAGTGACCAGACCATGGCAAGGTTGGCCCGGTTGATCCGGATATTCTTCATAGCGGTATCGGGGAATGGAAGAGGAGAGGTTTTTTCCGTGAAGACCTTGTATAGGTTTTTGTTGTAATAGGTTGGGAAATTTGAACTTTTTTCAATCTGATCAATTGGGCTGTT
>JANQSY010000092.1 GCA_028279065.1 Cytophagales bacterium | reverse complement strand
CTTTTCACTCTTGGTAATCTGTTGTGCGGATGTATTGGGATCTGGATGACGATTATGCAGGAAATAGAGATTGCCTTCTATTTCATGCTTATTGGAGTAGGTTTTGATTTCCTGGACGGTATGGCTGCCAGGGCATTGAAGGCAACCAGCGACATCGGTAAGCAACTGGATTCCCTTGCTGATCTGGTGACTTTTGGCGTCCTTCCGGGCTTTCTGGCTATGTGGTTACTGGAGAATTCCCCGAGCCTGGGAATCATTCAAACCGGGGATGATCATCCATTTGCCCTTTTTGGGCTGCTCATCCCCCCTGCTGCAGCTCTCAGATTGGCTAAATTCAATATTACCCCAGACCAAAAAGGTTTTTCTGGACTTCCAACTCCAATCTCAGCCCTCGTCATTGGTTCAATAGCCTTTTCACTTGAGTTGGAAGGAGTTTATCAGGGCAATCTTGCCTCAAAAGAACTGGTATTGGTGATTATCCTGGTGATCTCCCTGATGATGAATTCAAAGATCAGCCTGATATCTCTCAAATTCTCCGGATTAGATATCAGACAAGATCTGGATAAACTCCTCCTAATTGGGGGAAGCCTTGTGGCCTTTGTTTTTCTTAATTTTGCATGCTTTCCAGTTGTTCTGGTACTCTATATTCTAGTTTCAATCATATTCTGTTCAAAGAATGAAATACAAAGCTGAGGTTGAAGTAATGCCACATAAAGAGATCCTTGATCCCCAAGGAAAGGCGGTCAAGTTAGGACTTGAAAACCTTGGAATAGATCACGTCGATAATGTGCGGGTTGGAAAGCATATTGACCTCTATCTGGAAGCTGAAAATGAGGATCAGGCAAAGGAAAAAGTTGAAAAAGCGTGCAAAAAGTTACTTGCAAACGTCATAATGGAGTCATACAGCTATAAAATTCAACCTGAGTAGAAACTTTTTGCAATATTTTACGATTATTCATGTTAAGTATTAAATCTCTTCGGCCTATATAAGGAAACTACTATTACTAAAAGTGGTCTTAGATGTTCAAGATCCTATTTCAGGTCTTTACAGGCTTTTTCATATTCTCCAATATTGCCCTTGCTGGGGTTAACACCAATTCGGTAAAACAAAGAATTGAGTGGTCTCCCAAATCGGAGGAGGTATATCTGGATGGAGAAGCCAAGGAAGTTCTGAGTTTCAATGGGGCCAGACATTCATTTACCAATAAGTTTCTTCCGGATTATCAGATCATCTTCCGTGACAGGGTCATAGCCTGGATAGGCTTAGAGAATGTGGAGTTTGAGGAATTGGATCATTGGGAGTCAGCCCTTGTTGATCGTTCCCAGTTGAGGACTTTTGTACACCCACAAATAGATATTCAAAGGGCACGGGGGGAGTCCTATACTATTGCCTCCTTTGTACCCTTGCGGATCAATCCAATCACTCAAAGGGTAGAGAAGGTGGTTTCCTTTGCTTATTCCACCATCTCTGCTCAGGCTCATAGTTCAACATTTCGTATGGCATCCTTGAATTATGCAGACCATTCTGTTTTAAGTGAGGGAAGTTGGCTTAAGGTTGGGATCAATAAGGATGGTGCCTACCGGCTCACCTACGACCAGGTTATCAGCCGGGATGGGAGCTTTGGTGGTGTAGCGGTATCTGAATTGATGCTTTATGGAAATGGAGGAGGGATGCTTCCTCAAAAGAACGATGATCCCCGGATAGATGATCTAAAGGAAAACAGGATCATGGTCAGGGATAACAATTCCAACGGCATCTTTGACCAGGGTGATTATATCGTTTTTTATGGGCACGGCCCTCATGTTTGGGAGCTGAAATCAGGCCAGCAGTACCAGCAAAGGCAGAATATTTATTCCGACACGGCATTTTATTTTCTTACTCACAAGGACCAGGCACAGGGATTGCGGGTGCAGGATCAGGGAGCCCCTGGAGGAAATTCGGAGCAGGTATTTCAGTATTTTGATAACCGCCAACAGCATGAAAATGATCTGGTCAATCTCATCAGTTCAGGCCGGGAATGGTATGGAGAGATCTTTGATTTTACTCTGAATCGAAATTTCAACTTCGACCTTGGGGAACTTGAAGCTTCAAGCAAGGTATGCATTAAGGTCGCTTTCGCTGCGAAAAGCATCAGGACCCCGACAGAGTATATCGTATATGTAAATGGAACAGAGTTGGGTAGAAGGACCCTTCCTGGAGTGTCCGGAACCTATGGCTATCGAGCCAGGAAAGGTAATGTAGAAGGTTGTGTGGATGCGGAAGACATTGCCAACGGCAACCTGACTGTTAGGATCAGCTATAACAAGAATGGAAATGCAGGTGCTGAAGGTTACCTGAACTATATAAGGGTCAATTCCTCTTCGAAAACAGAAGTACCGGGAAGACAGATGGGCTTCAGGAGAGCTGAAACCCAGATCGGTGGGATCTTCCAATATCAGGTTGCTCAGACCAATCAGAATATGAAGATCTGGGATGTTTCCGATCCCCTTGAACCGGTTAACCAGCCAGTTAATTTTCAGGACGGGGTGACGGATTTCAAACATCAGAACGCGGCGGGAAGCATTCCTGAGTTTGTTGCTTTTGATCCTGCATTTGCGCTTTCCCCTATTTCAATAAATAAGCTTGCAAATCAGGATCTTCATTCCGACCAGCCTGTTGAGCTTGTGATCTTCGTTCCTGACCAATTCAGATCTGCCGCCCAAAGACTCGCGGATTACAGGGAAAGCAATGATGGAATGAGCACCAGACTGGTTTCGCTAAATAAGATTTACAACGAGTTCTCTTCCGGAGCTCAGGATCTGAGCGCGTTGAGGAATTACCTTAAAATGCTTTATGACAGGGATCAAAATGGAACGCTGAAATATGCCTTGTTATTCGGCGACTGTTCCTATGACTATAAGGATAGGGTCGGGGGCAACACCAATTTTGTTCCGGTATACCAATCCTATGAAAGCATTGAGGATATCACCTCTTACAGTTCTGATGATTATTATGGATTCCTTGAGGATGGAAAAGGGGAATGGCCAGAGAACGGTCCTGTAACCCCTATGGATATTGGAGTCGGAAGGCTGCCTGCCAAAACCCTTCAGGAAGGTGAAAATATGGTTGACAAGGTGATCCACTACTCGAATTGGAACAGCACTCTTGGTTCCTGGAGGACCTGGATAACCTTTGTGGCTGATGACGGAGATAGCAATACGCACCAAGCCGATGCTGATGGACTGGCAAAGAAAATAGCTGCTAAGAACCCGGAATACAATCTAAATAAGATCTATCTGGGATCCTTCGATCAACTTCCAAGCCCTGCAGGAGCGATCTCCCCCGCTGCCAGAGAAGCTATTGACAGGGCGATCCTTGATGGGACTTTCATTATGAATTATTCCGGCCATGGCGGACCGGTTGGCTGGACCGAGGAAAGGATCCTCCGAACAGATCAGATCAATGGTTGGGATAATATAGATAAGCTGGCCTTCTTTTTTACCGCAACCTGTGAATTTGGACGCTATGATGATCCTCAGGAAGTGGCAGGTGGAGAGTTAAGCCTGCTCAATGCAAATGGAGGAGCTATAGGGCTGATGACCACCACCAGACCGGTTTATTCGTTCAGCAATTATAACCTCAACAACGAATTCTATGACCATGCCTTTAAAAAGGAAAACGGTGATTACCTTAGACTGGGGGAGATCATTCGAAGGACCAAAAATGGGTATGGGACCAACAACACAAGGAATTTTGCCCTTCTGGGAGATCCCAGCATGAAGCTTAACTATCCCCAGGAAAGGATCAGGATCACTGAGGTCAACGGAAAGGACGTTTCCCTGGGTGCTGATACCCTAAATGCTTTATGTCTGGTATCTGTTAGCGGTGAGGTGATCAACGAGGATTCAACATTGGTCAGTGATTTCAATGGTATCGCCGATGGAAAATTCTTTGACAAGGCCCTGCAACTTCAAACCCTCGTTCAGAATGGAAAGACCTTCGATTATGAGCTCTACAAGAATTACATCTACAAGGGTTTTGCCACCGTAACTGGGGGTAAGTTCACATTTGAGTTCGTGGTGCCCAAGGATATTGATTATTCTGTTGGTAAGGCAAGGATAAATATTTATGCCAGCCGCGGAGAAGATGGTCTGGATGCTTCAGGATCGTTTGAGGAGATATACGTAGGAGCTACTTGTGAAGATGTAGCTGCAGATAATGAGCCGCCATCAATAGAATTGTTCCTCGATGATACCACTTTCGTTAATGGAGCACTGGTTGGTCGTGATCCTATGTTGATCGCCTTCCTGGAAGACGACAATGGGATCAATATCACCGGAACAGGTATTGGCAGAGGTTTAAGTGCGGAGACCACCGCGTTGCCGGGTGAAAAGATCCCTATGAACGATTACTATCAGGGATATCCGGATTCCTACCAAAAAGGCTTGGTCAACTACTCATTCAAGAATTTTAAGTCGGGAAGACATACCCTAACTTTTAAGGCATGGGATACTCATAATAATTCTTCCAGCAGCACCATTAGTTTTGTTGTGGCGGAGAATTCTGAGATCGCATTGTCGTATCTCTATAACTATCCAAACCCATTTTTCGAGAAGACATATTTCGGCTTTGATCACAATCGCGCCGGGGATGACCTGGATATCTATATAGAGATCTATGATGCCACCGGACAACTGGTTCAGACCAGGGAAGTTATTGTGGAGGATTCACCTTCAGTGGTGAATGGGGAATCAATAGAGGGACTTAGCTGGGCACCGGGTGAAGGGGCGGATGATCCTGTTTCGGATGGCCTCTATTTGTACCGTATGGTGGTGAAATCCCTGGAGGATGGCTCTGAGTACAAGGACGTTAAGCGTATGGTCTATGTACGATAATCCCATCCAAAAAAATTATATTTGTGAACGTTTTTAAGATAATGAGAGGTCTTTTTAAGATAACAGCTTTGATTTTGGCCCTTTTTGCTGGGCTGGACAATACTTTGTGGGCGCAAGGGCAGGGGAGTTCCATCAACAATCAGATAAAATATTCGACTGCGGTACCCTTCCTGACCATCGCTCCGGATGCGAGGTCCGCCGGAATGGGAGATGTCGGAGCAGCAACAAGTCCGGATGCGGCATCACTGTACTGGAACCCCGCCAAGTTGGCATTTATCAATCATGATTTTGGTGGATCGATCTCTTATACCCCATGGTTAAGGGAACTGGTGAATGATATGTCCCTGTCCTACCTCAGCATGTTCTCAAAGATCCGCGAGGAAGATGCCGTGGGCCTTAGTTTGAGGTATTTTGACCTAGGAGATATCCAATTCACTGATGAGCAGGGGAATAACCTGAATCTGTTCAACCCAAGGGAGCTTTCAGTGAACGGGGTTTATTCCAGAGTACTTTCAAGGAAGATCTCGGTCGCATTGGGACTCAGGTACATTCATTCCAACCTTACCGGGGATTTCAATTCAACAAACGGAAACGCATCAAAGCCCGGGAATACCGCCGCTGCGGATCTTGCCTTTTTCTATCAGAACAATTACAGTTTTGGAGGAACCCCTACCAAGATCGCTTTCGGCGCGGTTCTTCAAAACCTGGGACCAAAGATTTCCTATTCCAATAACAACCAGAGTTATTTCATTCCAACCACTTTGAGGGTAGGTACTTCTATCGTGAGTGATCTGGATGTTTATAACAAGCTTGGATTGAATCTGGATGTTTCCAAATTGTTGGTTCCACCTTATTCAGATCCATCGGAGAACACATCAGTATTGGAAGGCATAGGTCAGTCCTTTTCCGAAGGAGATCTCTCCGATCTGATGTTGGGTATTGGTCTTGAATATGCCTATAACGAGCTTTTCTTTGCCAGAGGGGGTTATTATTATGAGTCTCCTGATAACGGAGCAAGACAATACCTGACCGTCGGAATTGGGATCGCCTATCAGATCTTCGGAATGGAGATCGCCTACTTGATCCCGACCACCAACAGCCAGAACCATCCTTTGAACAATACCTTAAGGTTCACTTTGGCACTGAACTTCACCCGCTCCAGCGACGTGGATTCGGTCAAGGAGTAGTTGCGCCGGTCTCAGCCCCTTTTATTTCTTCCTTGTTCTGAGCAGGAAAAAACCTCTTTTGGAAGATCAGGATGATCGAAACTCCACAGAAGATCGACGCATCAGCGATATTGAAGATCGGCCATAGGGAATAATACTGACCTCCGAGGCCCGGAATCCAGTCAGGTAGAATCCCTTCCCAGATATCGATATAGAACATGTCAACAACCTGTCCGTGAAACCAGGGATAGGGAGAACCATAGGGGGCATTGTCCAGCAGAACCCCATAGAAGGTACTGTCCAGAACGTTCCCGATGGCTCCGCCTAGGATCAGACCCATACTCCACAGGAGTCCCGTGCTGACGTTTTTTTGATATAAATAGATCAGGTAATAGGCTATGGCCACCACAGCTACTATCCTGAAAAGGGTCAAAAAGAGCTTTCCATTGGATGAGCCAAGCTCTAGACCAAAGGCCATTCCGGGATTCAGGGTATAATGGATCTTAAACCAGTCATCGAAGACCTTGATCTGCCCTGCCAACCCAAGTTCCATATTGTAATGGACCAACAATTTCACCACCTGATCAAGTATGATCACACCAATGGTCAATAAAAAGTATTTGTATACGCCCTTCATTCCTTGATCTATGCTTTTTGAATGCCCAATCTGATTTTGATATGATCGATCTCCATATCCTCGAGGTCGATACCGTTGATCCCATTAATGATCTCAACAGCCTGGATCTCCCTGGAAATATAATCCCCGAATGATTTGAAGGTTTCCTTCAGAAGGTTGTCCTCACCTTCCCAGGCCAGTTTGATCTTATCCTGTACGCCAAGGCCTGTTGACTTCCTAAGGTTTTGTACCCTGTTGACCACATCGCGGGCAAGGCCTTCCCTTCTCAGTTCATCATCGATTTCCAGATCAAGTGCCACAGTGATCCCACCATCGCTGGCTACCGCCCAACCGGGTACGTCCTGGGTTTCGATGAGGATGTCTTCCGGCCCAAGAACTATTTCCTTTCCTTCCACCTCTACCCTGAATTCTTCCTCTTTCTCGAATCGGTTGATGGCATCCTTGTCCATGCCGTTGATGGCAGAAGCCAACGGTTTCATCAGGGGTCCGTAGGTCTTGCCCAGGGTCTTGAAATTGGCCTTGGCTTTCTTGGAAATAATCCCGGAATCCTCTTCCATGATCTCAATATGCTTGATGTTGACCTCTGACTTGATCAGATCCTCAATGTAATGGATGTATTTCTTCAGATCCGGATCAAAGGCAGGAACCAATAGCTTTTGAAGAGGCTGTCGTACCTTGACCTTCTCTTTCTTTCTGATAGAATGAGCCAGAGAAGAGATCTTTTGAGCCCATTCCATCTTCTTCTCAAGATTTAGATCGATATGATCCCTGTTCTGCTCCGGGAAAGTGGAGAGATGCACGGAGAGTTCCTTCTCCTTGCTGGTTACGGTATTCAGCCCACGATAATACCTTTCCATCAAAAATGGAGCTATGGGCGCGGCCAGTTTCACGATCACCTTCAGGGCGGTATACAGGGTCTGATATGCCGCCTTCTTGTCTTCAGTGAATTCACCCACCCAGAACCTTTTTCTGCTCAAGCGAACGAACCAGTTGCTAAGATCATTGATGGTAAAGTCCTGAATTGCCCTCGCTGCTCTGGTAGGCTCATAATCCTCATAGGCCTCCTCCACAATGCCGGTCAGGCTGTTGAGCTTTGAGATCAACCAACGGTCCAGTTCGGTTCTCTCCCGAACCGGAATATCTTCATCCTGATAATTGAAACCATCGATGTTGGCATAGAGAGCAAAGAATTGATAGGTATTGGCCAGGGTTCCAAAAAATCGCCTCTGAACCTCTACTATCCCGCTCTCATCGAACTTCAGGTTTTCCCAGGGTGGTGCATTTTCGATCATATACCACCTAGTAGCATCGGCCCCATATTTTTCAATGGTCTTGAAAGGATCTACCGCATTGCCAAGCCTTTTGGACATCTTGTTTCCGTCCTTGTCCAGGACAAGCCCATTGGCAATGACATTCTTGAAAGCTACGCTGTCATAAACCAGAGTGGAAATTGCATGTAGTGTAAAGAACCAACCCCTGGTCTGATCCACTCCTTCAGCAATAAAATCAGCCGGGAAATTGGCCTTAAAAACCTCCTCGTTCTCAAAGGGGTAATGCCATTGTGCATAGGGCATGGCTCCGGAATCAAACCATACGTCCACCAGATCCGATTCCCTCCTCATGGGCTGTCCTGAATCAGAGATCAGGACTATATCATCGACATATGGTCTGTGAAGATCAATGCTTTCTTCGACGGCTTTGTCCATTAATCCCGCCTCTACTGCCTTTTTGGATTCCTCAACCAATTCAGCAACGGACCCTATGCATTTCAACTCTTTTCCATCCTCGGTCTTCCAAACCGGAAGCGGGGTTCCCCAATACCTGGATCTTGACAGGTTCCAGTCAACAAGGTTTTCAAGCCAGTTTCCGAATCTTCCCTCTCCTGTGGAAGCGGGCTTCCAGTTAATGGTCTTATTCAGTTCTACCAGGCGGTCCTTTAAGGCCGTCGTTTTGATAAACCAGGAATCCAGGGGATAGTATAGGACGGGCTTATCGGTTCTCCAGCAATGTGGATAGGAATGCTCGTATTTTTCAACCTTGAATGCTTTGTTTTCCTTTTTAAGCTTGATTGATATCAATACATCGGTCGAGAGATAATCCGGATCTTCCAGGGTCTTGGGATCCTCATATTCAGCCCTGACGTACCTGCCAGCAAAGTCCGTGACCTCGCTCACAAATCGTCCCTTTTTGTCAACCAGGGGCATTTCCTTTCCATCTTCTCCCATGACAAGAATTGCCGGAACCCCATTTTTTTGTGCTACCCTAAAGTCATCTGCTCCAAAGACAGAAGCTGTATGGACTATTCCCGTTCCTTCATCAGTTGCCACAAAATCGCCTATAATAACCCTGAATGCCTTCTCAATAAGTTCCTCATTGCTGACATATGGAAGAAGCTGCTCATAATGGATGCCTTCCAGCTCGTGGCCTTTGAATTTAGAGATCTCCTTCCATGGAATGATCTTATCACCTTCACTGTAGTCCTCAATTGCAACTTCTGATCCATTGGGATCAAAATACTTTGAGACCAGTTCGGTAGCCAAGATCACGGAAATCGGCTGATGGGTATATGGATTATAGGTTTTGACCTTGGAATAACTGATGTTCTCACCAACGGCCAGGGCACAGTTGGAAGGAAGTGTCCATGGTGTAGTGGTCCAGGCAAGAAAGAATACCTCTTCCTGTTCATCATTAAATAGCTTACGGCTTTGTTCCTCTCGCTTGGCCTTGAATTGAGCTACTACCGAGGTATCTTTTACATTCTTATAGGTTCCGGGCATATTGAGCTCATGTGAGCTTAGTCCGGTTCCTGCTGCTGGGGAATAGGGCTGAACTGTATAGCCTTCATACAGGAGCCCTTTATCAAAGAGGGTCTTAAGGTAGGACCAAAGGGATTCCACATAATCACGCTCAAAGGTGATATAGGGGTCGTCCATATCCACCCAATAACCCATGATCCTGGTGAGGTCTTCCCATTCTCCTTTGAATTTCATGACCGCCTTTTTGCAGCGTTCGTTGTATTCCTCAACGGAGATGGATTTTCCAATATCCTCCTTGGTGATCCCGAGTTCTTTTTCTACCTGCAATTCCACAGGGAGTCCGTGAGTATCCCATCCACCCTTACGCTTTACCTGGAAGCCTTTTTGGGTTTTGTAACGGCAGAAGATATCCTTTACCGTTCTGGCCATAACATGGTGGATCCCCGGTGTTCCATTTGCACTTGGAGGTCCTTCATAGAAGGTATAGGTTTCCCTTCCTTCGCGTTCGCTCACAGACCGCTCAAAGGTTCTTTCCATCTCCCACCATTCCAGCACTTCCTGCTCCAGTTGGAAATAGTCTAACTGTTTATACTCAGGATATTTCAATCTTTTCTAGCGAAAAATTTAAGCCTGCAAAACTAAAGAATTAAATGATCAGCCTCTAGGGAAATCAGGACTCAGATTCCCTGGAAAAATCGGTCTTTCCGACCTCGATCTGCTGAAGATCAATCTCTTCATCTTCCTGCTCGATGTAGAACTCATCATAGTTCTCAATGAGTGGATGCAATTTGGTGCTTTTGATGCCCTTGTCAAAGGTCAGAAGCAGGGTAGGAAGGAATACCAGATTGATGATCAGAGCATTGAAAAGGGTCAGAGAGGTCAAAACACCCAAAGCCACCGTACCCCCAAAATCAGAGAAGGCAAAAATTATGAATCCGGCGAAAAGCACTATGGATGTGTAGAACATGCTTGAGCCGGTTTCCTTGAGGCTCATTGTCACCGCCCTTGAAATAAAGTTGTCGTGTTGGAGCAGCTCCTGCCTGTATTTGGCAAGGAAGTGTATGGAATCATCCACACTGATACCAAAAGCAATGCTGAAGATAAGGGCTGTGCTCGGCTTCAAGGGGATCTGGAAGAATCCCATGATCCCTGCAGTGATGATCAGGGGAATGAAGTTTGGTATCACCGAGATCAGGATCATCCTGACCGATTGGAAAAGCATGGCCATTATGCAGGCGATCAGGAAGAAAGCGATCACCATGGTCTGCATGAGGTTCCTGATCAGGTAACTGTTCCCCTTAATGAACAACAGCGTGGTTCCGGTAATAATGGCGCTCATCTCGGTGTCCTTGAAAAGCTCGTCAATCTTAGGCTGGATCACATTACTCACCAGGTTGTTCATCTTTTGAGAGCCCAGGTCAGCTACCCTGAGGGATATCCTCATTTTCTGTTGAGTGCTATCCGAAAATGCATCCAACAGTTCTTCACCTTCTCCTGTATTCTTCAGGTACTTACGCAGAAAGACAGCATCACGCTTTGAGGGAAGGATAAATGTTCCCGGTGTTTCCTTGTAATAGGCAAAGTTGACCGCCTTGGTAAACTGTGTGATGGAAACCGGGGGTGAGATACCGGGAACCTCCATCAAGTAGGCCTCAAGTTCATCGGTCTTCTGAAGATTCTTGACATTTAGGGTGCCCTTCTTTTTCCCCGTATCCACAACGATCTCCAATGGCATGACACCAGAGAATCGGGATTCGAAGAATTCAAGATCCTGGATTATAGAGCTGTTGTTTGGAAGGTCATCAACCATGAAGGAGTTCGCCTGGATCTTGGACATCCCATAGATCGAGAAAAGGACCACCAATAGAGTAACGATATAAACCGACTTCCTGAATTTGTGGACCAGGATATCGCAGATCTCCAGAAAACCCTGAATAAACTTGAATTCCAGGTGCTTAAGGTGTCTTTGCTTGGGTTTTGGAAGGAGGGAGAATATACCAGGGATCAGGATAATACTCACTACAAAAGTTGCCAGGATATTTATCCCGGCCACCAGACCAAACTCCTGAAGTATGCGAATATTGGTGAAGGCCAAAACCACAAAGCCGATCGCGGTTGTGAAGTTCGTAATCAGGGTTACGATCCCAATTTTTCTGATGATCCTTTCCAGGGCCAGGAACTTTTGTCCATGCCTGCTGAATTCCTGATGGAATTTATTTATAAGGTAGATCGAGTTCGGAATCCCAATGACCACAATGATAGGAGGAAGGAGAGCGGTCAAAAGGGTCATTTTGTAACCCAGAAGGACTATGGTGCCCATGGTCCAGACCACCACAACCCCAATGATCACCAGAGGCACGGCTACTGCGGTCAGGGAGCGGAAGAATAACCAAAGGATTAGGGCGCAAACAAGCAAAGAGATCTGAAGGAAAAGCACGAACTCCTCTTTCACCCGGTTGGAAACCTCTGAACGCACATAAGGAATCCCAGCATAGTGAAGCTTTATCCCCGTATGTTCAGCAAATAACTCTGAGATATCTGTGATGTCATGGATCAACCTGTCCCTGTCGCTGGTATGGATGATCTCATTGTTGAGGGTCATGATGAGCAAGAAGGCCCCTTCATCGTTGAACAATTGGCCTTTATACATCTCCAGGCTTTCCAGCACTTTGAACAGGCTGTCCAATTGTTCCTGGCTTTCGATGTCATCAGGGAATAGCTTGATCCGTTCGAATTTTTTCTCGCCCGTGTTTTTCTCGAAGCGCTCCACATTGGCGGCAGAGATCAGCCCCTCTACGCCGTGTATCTTCTTGAGCTCAGCATTATAGTATTGGAATCTTTGGAAGGTCTGGAGTTCATGGATCTTATCATCTTCAAATCCGATGGCAACCACGTTTCCATCCTCACCAAAGGTTTGTTTGAACTCGTTGAAGTAGATCATCTCGGGATCATCATCCGGGACGACCTGGGAGAAGTCATAGGTCATCTCAAGATTCCTGGCATGGTAACCCATAAAGGCTGTAATACCTGCAAGGACCAGTATCAGGATCAGCCTGAACCTAAGGATGAAATGAGACAGCTCTTTCCACATAAAGGCTGCAAAAATAATTTCTTTTCTAGGATTAGGGGCCAGAGATTGTTCGGGAGGGAAAACTCTTTTTCAACCCAAAGCCAAGGGCTCGTTTTATAAATGAAGTTCAAGGCTTAATTTTCTGCATTGAACTGATCGAACTATGGGAGATCTGAACGTAAAACTGGTATCGAACCAAAAAGAACTCAACGATTTTACCAAGTACTTGTTAAAGGACCTGCAGGCCCTTGAGTATATGTTGGAAAATGATTGGTTTGAAAAGAAGCCTATCCACTTTGGTGCTGAACAGGAAATGTGCCTTATCGATGAGCACTACAAGCCCGCACCGGTCGCTATGGACGTATTGGAAAACCTGGATGAGGACCTGTTCACCACTGAGCTTGCCAAGTTCAATATCGAGGCGAATATTCCCCCTCTTGAATTAAAGGGTGCCAATTTTGATAAACTGGAAAGAACCCTGAACCAATTGGTCGAGGCGGCGAGAAAGGAAGCGAACAAGCATAATTCTGACATCGTCCTTTCAGGTATACTCCCCACCATAAGGAAATTCGATCTGGATCTGGAAAACCTCACCCCTCTTGAACGTTATCATGCCCTGGTAAAAGCAATTAACAAGTTGAGGGGGAAGATCTATGAATTGAGGATCTCCGGGATCGATGAATTGAACATCAAGCACGACTCCGCCATGCTGGAGGCTTGTAATACCAGTTTTCAGGTCCACCTTCAGGTAGAGCCTAGTGAGTTTGTAAAGCTTTATAATATCTCCCAGGTGTTGACCGCCCCGGTTATGGCTATTGCCTCCAACTCCCCTTTGCTCTTTGGAAAAAGACTGTGGACCGAAACAAGGGTGGCGCTTTTTCAGCAATCTGTTGATACCAGGATCACTTCCGAACATTTGAGGGACCGGAGTCCCAGGGTAACCTTTGGAGACAAATGGCTAGAAAATTCAATTACCGAACTCTATAAGGAGGATATAGTTCGCTTCAAGGTCATGTTGATGACCCAGATCGATGAGGACGTTCTTGATCTGATCAAGAAAGGAAAGACTCCAAGATTAAGGGCCTTGATGATACATAATTCCACAGTCTATAGGTGGAATAGGCCATGTTACGGAATCTCCCCTTCCGGCAAGCCGCACCTCCGGATCGAGAACCGAGCCCTTCCGGCAGGACCTTCGATTCTAGATGAGGTTGCCAATTCGGCTTTCTGGATCGGACTGATGGTGGCCTTTGGGGATAAGTATCGGGACATCACATCCCATATCGAGTTCGATGAAGCAAAATCCAATTTCATCAATGTCGCAAGGGTTGGTATGGACGCCAAGCTGACCTGGTTAAGCGGTAAGAAGATCGTTCCCCAGGACCTGATCCTAAAGGAGCTCATACCTATGGCCAAGGAAGGCTTGAAAAAGAAAAAGGTGAAGGCGGAATCGATAGATCGATTGATGAATGTGATCGAGGAAAGGGCAATGGTGCGAAAAACGGGATCCTCCTGGTTGGTATCCTCCTATGCAAACCTTCTCAAGGCTTCATCAAGAGAGGAGGCCTCAATAGCTCTTACCGCTTCCTTGGTGGAAAGACAGAAAAGCAAACTTCCGGTTCACCTCTGGGATGCGGCCAATATCGGGGATATAAAAACCTGGCAGCACACCTCCCTGATCGCTGAGGAATTCATGACCACCGACCTTTTCACAATAGTCAATGATGACATCCCGGAAATGGTGGCGGAGATCATGGATTGGAAAAAGATCAGGTACATGCCGGTTGAGGATGAAAAGGGAAAACTGATAGGGCTCATATCTTCTAGAATGCTTCTTAGGTATTTTTGCAAGACCCAACAGGAAAAGGGTAAGGCGAAATCGAAAAATGTGAAGGATCTGATGATCAAGAATCCATTGTCCGTTCCGCCTGAAACCCCTGTATTGGAGGTAATGGAAATTATGAAGAAGAACAAGATCGGCTGTTTGCCCGTTGTAAAAAATGCAAAGCTTGTGGGAATCATAACCGAAGAAAATTTTTTGAATCTGACCGCTAGCCTGCTTACAAGGCTTGGCCAAAGTCAAAGAAAGAGTTGAACCAAGATAGGTTGATCGGAAAAGTAGAGGGCAGTTACCCGGGCCCTCTCGTGATCGTAGTAGCGGGACTTCATGGAAATGAAGATTCAGGTGTTTATGCACTAGAGGAAGTATTCAATATCATTGAAAGGGACCGAATTCCCATCAGAGGAAAATTCATAGGGTTAAAAGGGAATATCGGAGCATTGAAAACCCGGGAGCGGTATGTGGATTATGATATGAACCGCTGCTGGTATGATCACCATATCCACGCCCTGAAATTTGGTCAGGCTGAAAGGAAGAGTTCTGAGGACATGGAGGTTTTGGATCTATTGCATTGGATCCAGGAGGAGTCTATTGGGCAGTACACGGAAAGGGTCATGATGGACCTCCACGCAACATCTTCTGAAAACGGGGTTTTCATTGTCATCCCACAAGAAGAAACCAAACTTGAAATACCTAAATCGATGCACATCCCCATCATTTTCGGGTTGGAAAAGAAGATCGGTGGAACCCTTTTGAATTATTTCCCAAGTCAGGATTTTGTTTCCTTCGCTTTTGAAGGAGGTGTGATCGGCTCAGAAGAAGCCATTAAGCTCCATAAGACGGGTGTCTGGGATGTGCTCTATGCCAGTGGATGTATCCAGGTGGAAAGAGAAGAGAGGCACCATGATGTCATGGAATACATCCAGAATGACCACCGGCCCCATCCTCCCAGGGTTTCTGTTCTTTATCGCCATGCCATCAACAGGCAGGACAACTTCAAAATGCTTCCTGGTTTTTCCAATTTCCAGAAGATCAAGGCGGGAGATGTCCTTGCCCTGGACAAAACCGGTGAGATCAAAAGCCCAATTGACGGTCTGCTTATCATGCCCCTCTATCAGGATACGGGCAATGATGGCTTTTTCATTGCCGAAGAGATCGAATAGACCCCTTTTTCGGGTTCGTTTTTAATATTTCCCGATTCGGTCAGCTTTTTTCCCATTTCATCGGAAAACCGTTGTTCCCTTGACCTAATAGTCAAACCTTTGGATCATTGGAGGTCAAATTAAACTAGAATGAAAACCTTTTTGCGCACATCTTTTTTCCTTTTTTCTGCAACTTTTTTAGCCCTTACGCAGTCATTAGCTCAGAATGACGAAGGCTTTATCTACGGGCAGGTCACCACGGTTGATGATCAAAAGTTCAAGGGTCATCTCAGATGGGGAAAGGAGGAAACCTTCTGGACAGATATTTTCAATTCCAGGAAAACCGAGAATCCCTATGTCCAGGTCTGTCAGGGAGCTGTTTGGTATGACCATACGGAGCCTGCAGAAGAAAGCGAGGATGAAAAGGATTATACATTCATGTATGTTTGGAAGGACAAGAACAAGTCCGGCCGTGGGTATTATTTCCCATCCAACATCCACCAGTTCGCCATTCAGTTTGGAGATATCAAAACACTTGAAATGATCGATAGGTCAAAGGTCAAAGTATATTTCAAGGATGGATCCACGTTGGATGTATCTGGTGGATCCAATGATATCGGAGCAAAAATCATGGTCTGGGACGAAGAACTTGGAGAAGTTGGAATACGCTGGGATAGAATATCCAAGGTGGATTTCATGCCAACGCCAAGGAGCCTCGACTCTAAAGCGGGGGATCCAATCTATGGTACTGTAAAGACCATCAGAGGGGACTTCAAGGGCTTCGTACAGTGGGACCATGAGGAATGCGTGACAACGGATAAACTCGACGGGAGCAGTGAAAATGGCAAAATGAGCATAGAAATGGGTAAGATCAAAACCATTGAGCGTTATGCAAGGGGGGTAAAGGTTACGTTGAACTCCGGCAGGGAAGTAATTCTCAACGGTTCCAATGATGTCAACGAGGACAACAGGGGAGTGGTTGTGAAGAACGATGATTTTGGGAAGGTCCTGATAGAATGGAGCGAATTTGAGTCGGTCAGCTTTGATTCTCCCCCCAGCTCAGGGCCCTCATATGCCAACTTTACTGATCCTAAAAGGCTAAAAGGAACTGTCAAGACTTTCGATGATAAAACCTTCTCCGGTTTGATCATTTATGATGTTGATGAGGCCTATGATTACGAGTTGTTGGAGGGTAAGGATTATAATATCGAGTACAATATCCCGTTTCGAAAAATCGACCGGATAGTCCCAAAGAATTATAACTATTCCTTGATCTACCTGAAAAGTGGGGGTGACCTCCTGTTGGGTGATTTGCAGGACGTTTCGGACAGGAATGATGGAGTGTTGGTTTTGAAGTCAGAAGATGATGAAAAACCGGTTTTCATTCCCTGGAAAAAAATAATGGAGGTTGACTTCAATTGATCGGTTCCCGGGACTGATCTTTTGAGGTTCATCCTGCTGCTATGACGAATTGGATCTATAATACTCCAAATTATATGAAGGCTGAAAGGTCAAGGCTAGGCCTTTGGCTTATCGTTGGAGTGGTATGTGTAGGTCTGTTCATGGCAGTGGGTTCTTTTCTTGTTGCAGAGGAGAAGATCGATCAGATCTATCTAACGGTCTTCTTTTGGATCATCAATGTGGTGATCCTGATCTGGTTTGGTAACCGCTCTATTTCCCGTTGGCTTGATCGTAAATTCCCTTGGGGAGAATATGTTTCCCGTAGGTTTTTCTCCCAGTTGGCATTCAGCGGGACTTATTCCCTTTTGATCATAAACCTTACCTATTATCTGTATCGGTATTTCTTCACCAAGACCACCCCCGATTTCGACCAATTCGCCCTGATGAATATTTATGGATTGCTGTTTGTGATCCCCGCGATCTCTATTCATTTCGGGGTTTATTTTATGCAGCAATGGAAGAAAAGCAAGCTCAGGGAGGAACAACTGGAGAAGGAAAGGATCAATACCCAGTTGGAATCCCTTAAAAGCCAACTCGATCCCCACTTCCTTTTCAACAACCTGAACATCCTTTCGGGGTTGATCGGCAAGGACGAAAAGACAGCAAGGTCGTTCCTGGAAAGCTTTTCGGAGGTTTACCGCTATGTTTTGCAGTTCAAGAAAGAGGAGATCGTTCCGCTTTCAGAAGAGTTGAATTTTCTTGATTCATACCTGAATCTGCTAAACATTCGCTTCCAGGACTCCCTGGTCATTCAGAAGGATATCAACAGCACGACACAGTATTATATAATCCCTCAGGCCCTTCAACTTTTAATCGAAAACGTGATAAAGCACAATGCATTGACGCCAGAGGAACCTTTGGAACTGGAGGTCCTTCAGGAAGATGACTGTGTGGTGATCAGAAATAACATCCAAAGAAAATCCGGAGTCCACTCTATGGGAACCGGCCTGGAAAATGTCAGAAAAAGATTGGGCTTCCTAACCGACAGGGAACTTGAGGTGATGGATATCGATTCTCACTTTATTGTTAAATTACCTCTCCTGAAGATGGATGAATTATGAGAATTCTCCTCCTGGAGGACGAGGACATAGCTGCAGAACACCTACTCAATATCCTAAAAAAGGCAAGACCCGAATGGGAATACCTTGGTGTGATCCACTCTGTGAAGGAGGGGTTGAAATGGTTCAATGACAATGATCCCCCAGATCTTGTTTTTTCTGATATTCAATTAAGGGATGGGTTGAGTTTTGACATCTTTAAAAAGGCCCATATCCGTAGCCCCATCATTTTCACTACCGCTTTTGATCATTATGCTATACGGGCCTTTGAGGTCACCAGTGTGGATTATTTGCTTAAACCCATCAGGGAAGAAAAGGTCCTGGAAGCCCTGAGCAAGATCGAGAATCTTGGAAAGTTGGCATCAAAAGAGGGTGGAGGCATAGATGTGGATCAATTGGTCAGCATCCTCAATTCCAGGTCCGACCAATATAAATCCAGGTTTCTGGTTAAGGGACCAAATAAGATCGTTTCGATAAAGGCTGATCAGATCGCATATTTCCAATCCCGGAACAAGTTGACCTATCTTGTTAATCATGACGGATCAAGATTCCCAGTTGACTATTCTCTGGAAGAATTGGAAGGTCTTCTTGACCCCAAAGACTTCTTTCGGGTGAACAGGGCATATTTTATCCGCATTGATTCGGCCCAGGAGATCAAACCCTATTTCAAGGGGAGATTATTGATACATCTTAAACCTGATCCGCTGGAAGAGGTGATCCTGAGTAACGAAAAGAGTGCCCAGTTTAAAGGATGGTTGGATCAATGACCTTCAAAGAGGGAAAGAAGCGTCTTTGTTCTTGGAGAGGGGTAGAAGAAATCCGCTTTGGAAAGGTAACTGTAAGCCCTTTTTGTTTGTCCATTTTCAAGTGCGGTTACACCCATATTCAGGTATTGCAGGCCATTGAGTTCAACCAGTGATATCTTCTTCCGGTATTCACCGTTTTCTTTTTCTACCTCGGTCTGGATCTCGCCTACCTGGGCATGCTCGAGCCCCCAGTTTCCATCAAATCTTGAATACAACGCCTCAAGCTCTTCTATCCTTGCCCTCGATCTGACGAAGCCGAAATCCGGGTCAGTGCTTTCGATCAATATTCTCTCTCCTTTTGAATTTCTGGTGGTTAAATAGACATGGAAAGGGGTTTCCCAGATCTCGGTTTGATACCCGAGTTCATTCAAGAGATAGGAAAAATAGGCAGTTCCGGTAACACAGTTGTATTTCCCCTTTTTTATCACCTCATAAAACGGTGCGTATATCTCGTATTCCTGAAAAACCTCCTTTTGGATCTTTTTGAACAATCTCTTCAATGCGAGTTCCTCTTTTCCAGTCCTTTCAATTTCGGATCTAAACCATGCTTTTAGTGATTGGATCTGAAAAGTAGCCTGCTTGAATGTTTCCAGGTCTGCGGATTCCGCAGGAGTAAGAAGCAGTATCAAAGGATGAACGGTTTTGTTATCCATGAAGGCGGCCAAAGTTTTTTCCTCAAAGTCAGAATGGAAAAACTCCTGGCTTTCCCCGCCACTTCCAAATACTTTGGAAGAGAAGATCAGGATGGCCAATATTAGTCCGAGGAACCTCATTGTTAACATTAAGATAACAAATAACGGTATTTAAAGTAATAAATGTTTTCAAAATATAATTAAAACAAAAAACAATTGTATATAATTAATATATAAAGTGCCTTTCTTAACATTTATGTAAAATTTCTTGTTGGTTTTATGGATCAACGGTCTTACTAATCCACGATTTTCAATCGTTATTTGAGGCATGAGAAAATGGTTTTTGTCTTTAGTCCCCCTTCTGTTCCTGGCCTGTGCAGGTGGTTCCAAGACCACAGAAAAAGAGAAGATTGTAAAAGAGCTGGAGCCCAATGAGTTTGGGATAAAAGCCATCTATAAAAGCCGCTATAAACTGGGTGAAATGGTTATCATTTCGATTGAAAATGCATCCGACACCACCGCCTACCTTTTCCAACTAAGGCCAGGGCATAGCTCGAATCCAGCTCGATGGCCTTGCCGTAGTCGGCGAGCGCGCCGTCCAGGTCGCCCTTGCGGCTCAATGCAACAGCCCTCGCATTGTAGACGACGGCAT
>JANQSY010000041.1 GCA_028279065.1 Cytophagales bacterium | reverse complement strand
ATGTTATGTCACCCTGGATAACCATCGATTCGATGATATGACACCTTACCTCTTTGTAACAGAGGATCATGGAAAGACCTGGAAAAGGATCTCCGAGGGTTTGAACCCTGACTTCAGTTTGTATGTGGTCAGGGAGGATCATAAGGATCCAAATCTTCTTTTCGTAGGTTCTGAAGAGGCAGTAAGTTTTAGCTATGATCGAGGGAATTCCTGGAATGAGTTTATGGCAGGTATGCCCACCGTTGCGATCCATGATATGGTGATACATCCAAGAGACCATGATCTGGTTGCTGGAACACATGGAAGGAGCGCCTGGATTATGGATGATATCAGTCCTTTGAGAGGCCTTTCAAGCCTTGATCAAAATACCTCATTAACACTTTTACCCTCCAGGCCCACGACGGATTGGTATTATTTCTATGAGGGCAGGACCCAGCCCTCATTTGAATTCAGGGGGGAAAACCCTCCCTATGGCATGCCCATAAATTTTTGGATTCGATCCGGATCAGAAGATTCTATCTCAATTGAAGTTCAAAGTCAGGAAAACGGCTTGATCTCGAAATGGAAAGCGATACCCAAACAGGGAATCAACCGGCATTTCTGGAATCTTGAATTCCCGGTATCAGAGGATAGTTTAAAAAGCTATAAGAATTCACTCGGAGTAATCCTAAAGGACCTGAAGAAGCAAGTGGAAACCGATATCCAGAAAGACTCTTTAAAGATCCTCCAGAAGGATTTCCAAAAATTAAAGGAGAGAAAATCGGACTTGAATTCCTTTCGCAAGAGGATGGTAAAAAGCTTTGCAGGATTTTCAAAGGGCAGCGAATACTTCCCGAAGAAACTATTCTCCATCCATGCTGATCCCGGTGACTACACGATCATCGTAAGCTGGGGTGATGAAATATCTGAAAGTGTTCAAAGCTTAAAAGCTGACCCCAATCTGGATTGGTGATCAATCAACCATGAAGGTAGTTATCGCCCTGTGGTTTCCCTGATTGAGGATCAAATAGTATTTCCCGAAGCCAAGCTCTGTTTTTAAGCTCATGACCTCATTGTAGTTCATTTGAAGGTCCAGCCTACTCCTTCCCATCACGTCAACTACGCGGATATTAATATCCCCATCTGAAAACCCCTCTGATTTTATGTTCAGAATTCCTTTGGATGGATTTGGGAATACGTTGGCTGAAACGGAGCGACCATCTACCAAAAGGTTCGACGAACCGGTTATGATACTTTGGATATCCAGCTCCCACAATCCCCGGCCAAAGGTTGCCGCAAAGAGTTTTTCCTGGACCAGGTCGATCTCAAGATCTGAGACGATCACATTCGGCAGTCCGGTCCCTACAAGTTGCCATCCGCTCATTGTGTTATCGGTAAGGAAAACACCTATATCGGTGCCAGCGAAAACGGTCCCAAATTGAGACCCCTCCAGGTATTTGATCGAATTGACAGGAACATTTGGCAGGTCCTTGGAGAAGTTTTGCCAGCTGGCACCAGCATCGGTGGTCTTATAAACCTTTTTCCCTGCCTCAAATCCACTCATTGAAACATAGGCTATCTGACCCTGAGCCCCAACAGCGTCAAGGTCTATAAAGAAGAGGCTGTCGGGGAGTCCAGCTGTGATATTTGTCCAACTCGAACCCTGATCAGTGCTGACCCACATTTTGCTCAATTCTCCTTCACTGAAATAAAGTCTTTGAGCAGCATAAATTGAAGAGCCAGAAATGTCCACATCAGAGATCGGACTTGGATATCCGAGGCCTGGGACCATAGGGAAATTGCTGATCTTACTCCAATTGTC
This sequence comes from Cytophagales bacterium, assembly GCA_028279065.1. Lineage (GTDB taxonomy): Bacteria > Bacteroidota > Bacteroidia > Cytophagales > CCMP332 > JANQHS01. Next base: position 9,215 of record JANQSY010000041.1, on the reverse strand, counting down.
CCCAGAATCGGTGGTTTTCCATACATTGCCAAAGCCGGAGTAAAGGGTTGAAAGGTTTTGTTCATCCATGATGATAGGAGTTGTCCATGCTCCCTGTTCTCCTGAATTATCCATATCTCCCGAGATATAATCGAAATTCTGCCCGCCATTGGTTGACCGCACGAGGTATCCATACTGGGCCGATCCATAAATGATATCCGGGTCAACAGGATGTATCAGGCAATCCATTCCGTCACCTCCTATCAAATTGGCCCATCCCTGGGGTGTCCTGAAGGTAGTGGAATTATCCTGTGCTCCAGCAATATAATAGCCAGGGTTAAAGGTGCTTATCCCCATGCGGTAATAAGAGGTGATCTGCATGTTCTCCAGATTTTCCCAGTTGGTGGTCCAGTTGTTTCCGGATTGAACATAGGACCATCCATCGATGTTGACCTGCTTGGTGCGACTCACTCCACCATCATGGCAGAAATAATAGGTATCGTCCAAATCGTTAAAAGCATAGAAATGCTGATCGGCATGAAGACTTGCTCCGTATTGCCCTGTCCAGTATGCAGCACCATCCCAGGTCACCCCACCATCTGTCGAGCCCCACATATTGATCCCACCAACATATATCTTATCCTTATCATAGGGATCAACCAAAAGGGAAAGATCATAGGTGCCCTGGCCAGACGAACCACCACCTGATGTTGACCATGTAAGGACATTAGGACTGGTTGACTGAAGGGTCCATGAGCTTCCGGCATTGGTGCTTCTGTACAAGCCATAAAATCCACGGGTCAGATTACAAGCAACAGCATAGACATAATTCGAGTCCTGAGGTGAAATTGCCATTTTGATCCTCTGAACTGCACCTTTTCCAGGGATTCCCGTGTTGAGAGTTGTCCAGGTGTTCCCGAAATCTGTGGATTTCAGGATACCTGCAGTACCCTGATCTAAAGTCAAAACATACCCCGTAGCAGCATAAAGAGTGGTTTCTGAATTGGGATCAGGGATCAGGTCCCAGATAAGACTGTCATTGACTATTGTCCAGTTCGCACCGCCATCCATGGAATTGAAGATCCCCTTTATGCCTGCAGCCACTAAATGATTATGATCATTGGGATCTATCAAAACCCTCCTTATCAAAGATTCATTCCTTTGGGTTTGATCAAAGGTCAAACCCGTAGCTTGCCAATTCGTTCCGCCATCGGTGGTTTTATAAACCCCCAAACCGTAGTGCGTATGCCTTTTCCTGTCATCAAGATCTAATCCGGCACCCAGGTAAGCATAATCCCCAACACTTATATAAATGATATCCGGGTCCGTATTGTCAACAGCGATATCACTGATCCTGAGGATCGGCAGGTCATCGGTCAAGGGAACCCAGTTTTGTCCGTGGTCAGCGGTCTTCCATACCCCACCCTGAGCTACCCCTATCCAGAATATGTTGGAATCAGTAGGATGAAAAGCGATGGTGTTGACCCTTCCGAGTCGGATCTGAGCCAATCCAGGAGCATTCACATCCGGACCGATCGGCACCCAGGTATTGGCCATGGACCTGCTCTCTGGCATTAGTTTTTTTTGCTGTGCCACATGGACCGCTTCTGTCAGGAAAATTGATGGGTCGGCAGGAGTACCATCCGCCCTTAGCCTTTGGGTCTCGAATTCCCTCCATCTCTCTATCCAGTTTTCTCCTTTTTCCTTTGCATCCAACTCAAGTGATTGGGATACTAAAACACTAGGAAATAGGATGCTGAAGGTTAATAGAAAGTAAAAGGCTCTGCTTATTCTTCTGGTTTTTTCCATTCTGTATTTTCTGCGATGATCTTCAAATGTCTTTCGATCTCATTGATCTCTATGGGCTCAAAGGACTGAAAAATGATCTCTTTTTTAAAATCCTCCCCGACATATTTGATGGTGATCTCCTGTGTATCCTCATTCCCCATTCCATATTTTCCCTTTTTGCTTTTTAAATCAGCGCCGTCAACGGTGCGCCACAAAAGCTTATTGAACTCAACATCAACCTGGCCCACAAAATTCCCGAGTTTGTCGACATTTCCCTTTCCATAGAATTCGGCCCGTCCATCTTCAAAAACCTTCAAGGTGTATTCCGGGCATCCTTGCATGCAGACTGATCTATCCATTTCAATAGACCTTAAAACAGCACTGGTTGGAGACTCGCTTGCCGACCCGGAGGACTTGCAGCCATATTCAAGGAGCATTCCAGGGCAGATAAAAACGAAAAACAGAATGGTTCTTGGCAGAAAATGCATGGTACTTAGCTATTAAAGTACGCAGATTTTCAAATAGTTACGAAAATGCATGCTCCAGTTTAGCTGAATTGTGCTAAATCTGAGCCCGCTCAGAGAATTCACTATGAAAGATTGCATTGTAATTCCCGAAATTTGAGCCATGAAATACATTCTGCTGATAATTTTCCTTTTGCCTTCATTGATATTGAAGGGGCAGTCTTTTCAGGATTGGGTTGATACCGTGAGTTCGAAACCACCCTCTCAGCGGCAGCCTTTGGTCGACTCATTCATGGCTGCTCAAAATCAATTTCCGTTTATTGAGAATGACACCACGGTCCACTTTATCTACCAGGGTTTTCAAAGCAGCATTTCGGTGCCCGGTGATCATAATTTTTGGGACCCCAATGCGGATGCACTAACTCAGATCATTCAAACCGACTTCTGGTACGCAACCTTTCACTTCGAACCAAATGCCAGAGTGGACTACAAATTTGTTTTAAATGGGTCAAGCTGGATTACAGACCCCTTGAATCCCAATCTGATCTATGGAGGTTTCGGACCAAATTCAGAGCTGGCCATGCCCCAGTATATCCAACCCTGGGAGATCAACTCCTTCCCCAACACCATAAAGGGAAAAGTGGTTACTCATTCAGTCCGTAGCGACATTATGAATCGGAACTATGATGTAAGATTTTATTTGCCTTATGGATATGACACTCTCACTGCTAAGAGATACCCCGCAGTGTATTTTCAGGATGGGGGCGAATACCTCAACCTTGCAGATGCTCAAAATATACTTGACAACCTGATCGACAGTGCACTGATCCCACCGGTAATTGGTGTTTTCGTCACCCCCACGGATCGAAACAACGAATACGCGTTCAATCGAAGGGATGATTACAGGATGTTCTTCGCAAACGAATTGGTGCCCTTTGTTGACAGTCTATTCAAGACCTATCCTGATCCGGGAAGAAGGACACTTGTTGGCACCAGCTTTGGGGCAAATATTTCAACTTTAATAGGGTTCAATCACCCTGATAAATTCTCTAATCTGGGGCTTCATAGTCCTGCGATCTGGCCCAACAATTTCGAGGCTGGTTGGTTGGCGGTTGGTGCCAATACCGACACCATTAAACAAGCCATGGTCTGGGGAAGCCTGGAGGGTGGCCTGCATCAGGATATTCTCTTCTACACCGACACCTTACTATTTCTTGGATTTGATGTCTATAGCCAGTTCCAACCGGAGGGCCATAGTTGGGGGCTCTGGAGAGCTACTCTTGATGACCTTTTGATCTATCTATTGCCTTCTCAGATCCTTGGTATCGATGATCCAAAAGGATCAGGCTTTTCGGTCTATCCCAATCCTGCTGTAGATCAAATAAAATTGATGAGTACCTCAAGCTCCTTTCCCGCTTTCATCGAGATCATTGATCTGGTGGGAAGGGTCCGATTGGAAACCGAGCTGAGATCACCGGACCAAAGAATAGATATCTCAATGCTTGAAAGAGGGGTTTATTTGCTCCGAAACGGATCGAACAGCCTGGACCCCGTAAGGTTCATTAAGAACTAGATGATAGACAAAAGCAAAAAGATCCTCTTCATCCATATCCCCAAATGTGCGGGGACCTTTATTTCGGCCAATATCACCCCTGGCAAAAAATGGAATCATTGGAATGGGCAGCACGATTCCCTGGAAAGGGCTATTCGAAGGTATAGAAGGGAAGATCTAAGGAATTACTTTGTTTTCACTATCGTCAGGAATCCATTTGACCGCTTTGCTTCTTTTTACCACTTCCATTTGCGTGAAGGTTATAGGGTATTCAGAGTCCCTTTTTGGCTTTTTGGAAGCCCGCGCCATAAAGACTATATGCGGGACTTTGATTCCTTTTCCGAACACTTAGAATCAAAGTATGACAAGCTCAAACCCTGGGCAAAACGGGATCTAAGACCATGTCATGAATTCCTAAGGAACGATCTGGGGATCGATCCTGTGGTCTATAAATTAGAGGAAATGGAAAGCTGGATCCCGGAACTGGAAAAAAAGACAGGGACAAAATTCTCATCCGCCCCGATCAATGCCGGTAAGAAACAGGATTATGCGCAGGAACTTAATCCTGAGATCAAAGAATTCCTGAAAAAATTCTACAAGGATGATCTACAGCACTACTATCCGGAATTGAAAGAAGAACCGCTACCATAAGTAGTAATACCAATCACGGCATTTTTTAATCCGCCGATTTTCTAGCTTCGCGGCTCAATTTTTTCTTGAAGTACACTTTTTCAACAGCAGCTGAATGCCTGACGCTCTGGTCTTTCAAGTTGGTTTTTCCGATGGGCTGTTGAAAGATTAATTTAGAAAGATGAAAAGAACAATACTCTTATTCCTGCTTGCCGTTTCAAGCTTTTTATTCTCTTGTCAACGAGAAAACCTAACTGATCCCGAACAGCTCAAAAAGAGATTTCAAAGACATATTGAGACCCTTGCTTCCGATGAAATGGAGGGGCGGGAAACCGGACAGCTCGGTGAAGCTAAGGCTGCAGATTACATCATCAATGAATTTTCAAATATTGGATTGAGCCCATTGGGAGATGGTGGAGAATTCACTCAGGAGTTTGAGTTTTTGTCGGGAAAGGATTTTGAAGGATCAAATAAATTGACGTTAGATGGTCAAGCGGCGGAAACACAGGTTGACTATTTCCCAATGAACTTTTCAGGAAATGGAGAAATCAGCGGAAGCCTAGTAGATGTTGGGTTTGGGATCCAGGCACCTGAATTAGGTCTGGATGAGTATTCGGATGTGAAAGATCTGGAAGGAAATATAGCATTGATGGATGTTTCTTCCCCAGACGGAATTCACCCTCACTCAAAGTACTCCACTTACCACGACCTCAGGAACAGGTGCACCAAGGCCCAGGAATTGGGTGCAGCCGCAGTGGTTCTGGTCAACAAGGGAGAAATGGCTGATGATCCGAGAAAAAACTATACCCGAAAAATGGCAAGGATCAACGTTCCAGTTGTATTCCTTTCAAAATCTGATGATGCAAATAATGGAGTGTCAGTCGATCTTTCGGTCAGCATGGAGGATCGTTTTGGAACAGGAAAAAATGTGGTCGGTTTCCTGGATAATCAGGCATCAAATACCATCATTTTCGGAGCACATTATGACCACCTGGGATACGGAACCGAAGGTTCCCTTTACCGGGGAGAAGAACGCCAGATACACAATGGGGCTGATGACAATGCCAGCGGGACAGGGCTAGTCATCGAGCTAGCCAGGTATTTCAAGAACCAGAAGGAAAGCAAAAGCAATTACCTTTTCATTGCCTTTTCCGGAGAGGAAAAAGGTCTCCTGGGCTCCAGTCACTATGCAAAAAACCCCACTATAGATCTGGGATCTGCGAAATTTATGGTCAATCTGGATATGGTTGGCAGAATGGACACCCTGAACAATCTCATCGTTACAGGAGTGGGAACCTCCCCGGTCTGGGATAGTCTGGTGGATGGAAAAATCGCTGAAGGGCTGAATGTTCAGGAAAAGCTGGACGGGGTTGGTCCTTCAGATCATACTTCATTTTACCTGAAAGATATCCCTGTCCTTAATCTTTTTACCGGAGCCCATCCGGATTATCATAAACCCTCCGATGATGCTGAGTTGATCAATTATGAGGGAATGGTCAAGATCTACAGTTACATGATCGCATTGGAGAGTTCCATTTCCGACCAGGAGATGATCGAATTTACCAAGACCAAGGATTCTGAAAATGAAAATGCTCCAAGGTTCACTGTCACATTGGGTGTTGTTCCGGATTATGCCTACTCAGGAAAGGGGATGAAAATAGATGGAGTGACCGAGGGTAAACCTGCAAATAAAGCGGGCTTATTGGCCGGAGATGTGGTCGTTAAAATGGGAGACATAGAGGTTTTGGATATGATGGCCTATATGAACGCTCTCTCACAATTCAAAAAGGGAGATTCAACAACGGTGAAAATTGAAAGGTCCGGGGAATTCTTGGATTTTGCCGTTCGCTTTTAGGAGAAAAATACAAGAATTTCTTACTCCCCTTCTTGTCCTAATCCCTAAATATTGGCATATTGTAGGTAGATAGGTAGCTTTGTACCTATAATTGTCATGCTAAACCAGAAGCATATATCCAGCCTAAAAAGGGCATTGATCTCCCTTTTTATCTATGTACCAATTACCTGGGGCCTTCTGGAATTTGCTAGCTATTATTTGGACCGCTCCAAATCCAGCGAATTCTATATTGAGATCCTGATAACCCTGGCATTTTTTGGTATGGTGGCGGTTGTGATCCGTTCATGGTTCATCGACAACCCAGGAAAGCGTTTCTCAAAATTGGAATTCGCCCTACTTGGGGTCAATCTTATTCTTTGTGTCATCCTGTTCAGGTTCGTTTTCGATGAGTCAGGTAGGGATTGGAATAAGGGTCTTCTGGTGACGAGGCAACCTGAGACCATCAAGATAGGAATGCTTTCGGTGACCAAGGTATCCGGACAATCCATGCGGGAGCACATGCTGGTTGCAATGCAAAAGTCCCTTATGTCAGGGATCTCCTACATCGATGGAATTAAGGTCATGGATGCAAGTTACCTAAGCCTGGACCCGGGGAAAGGCCTAAAGCAGCTTTCCGATGAAAAGTTCATGGATCAATTAGATATCGGATATGTGGTGTCAATGACCATCCTTCCAAGAAACAACGGTGAGAATTTTCGACTTCTCATCAATTTATTGAGCATTGACGATTTTAAAATTGAGTGGTCTGGCCAATATGATTCCAACTACTCCAATTTCTATTCCACCATCCATAAGATCACGGAAGAAATGGGGGAAAGTTTTGGCAGGGAAACAAGGTATGAACCCATCAGGATGAATGGAGAAGCAGTGAAGGCATTCCTGAATGGGATCTATAATTACCGTCACTATGCCCTGGAGAACAGGTATGAGGCCTCCAGATTATTCCAGGAGGCTTTTTTAAAGGATACTACTAATATTCTTCCGCTGGTGTATCGGGCGATCAATGACTTAAACCTGATCTTCTACGGATATTATCCTCAGGAGGACAGGGTTTATGGGATCAGGGCAATAATTGAGAAAGCCGAGAAGGAACAGATGCCTGAGGCATATACTGCCAAGGCGCTGCATGACCTGTTCTTCAAGTATGACTGGGAATCCGCCGAGGCCAACTTGCTTAAATCTATTGAAATGTCCCCCCAGGATTATGTTAACTACTTTGAACTCGGCATTGTCCAGGGCTTACAAGGCAAGTGGGATCGATCACTAGAAACCTTCTTCAGATATAAGCAGGAAGACCCACTGAATGAAATGTACCGCCTAGGACTATCGGTTTCATACCTGCATCAGGGATTGATCGATTCCGCTTACTATTTCTACGCTCAATATAATCAGGCAAAGAGCACCAATGATCCGGAGGCCATGAAATTCCCACTAATTCTTGAATATTATCTTGGGGACAAATCCTCAGGCGAGATCCAATGCGACCTTTCCACGGGTGACCTGGTCTGTGCATGGCTGGCTGGAAAGAATGAAACCCCAGTAGAGATCCTGGAGGAAAACATTCTGAATCTGAAGGCAAGAGATGGTTTTCATGCCATTCCGGAAGAGGTTTTAAAAGCATCCTACTATTCCGGTGCGGGAAACTTCGAGGCCTCAAAAGAGTATCTGAATATCGCTTTGGAGAACCGTTCACCGTTTATGGTTTTCCTCAGACTTGGCCTTTTCCCATGGCTAGAGGGGGATGAGGAGGGTCAAAAGATACTTGATCAAATGGGTCTTGCGTCCTAGAAATCCTTAATTTTGCGCGCTATGTCAGGGATTCCATATTGGAAAAAGTTGGTATCGGTCGTTTTCGGCCTATTTCTGATGGTTTTTCTCTCGGGATTCTGGTTTTTTCATCATCATGAAAACCAGGCTCCAGGTCATGTAGAACATTCAAGCTGGGAAGAATCATGCGACCTCTGCGATGCTTTTTTTACTGAAAAGGAATCTTATTCATTTACCCCCAAAGTATCCAATCCAGCTTTTTCAGAACGGGTCTTTGTTTTTATAGGCCCAAAAGTTCCTATCCAAAAGGGTGGCAATATTGGCTGCCGAGCTCCCCCTGAGCTAGTCTAATCTCTTCTTTTCTCTTCCCATAAGGAAGCCATAATCAACCTAATTTCATTGTAGGGCGAATGCCCCTATTCAGTACATGCCCAAACATTTACTGACTTGTATTTTATTTATTTCCTGCCTGGATTTTGTCAGAGCCCAGGAAAAGGACTGCTCCTTGGTTATTTCAGGTTATGTCCTGGATCAGCACACAAAGGAGCCGCTTCCCTTTTCTTCTGTACAGATCATGCCAGAAGGGAAAGCAACAGCAGCAGATGACAAAGGTTTTTTCAAGATCGAAGGACTTTGTCCAGGAACTTATGCCCTCCTCTGCTCCCATGTGGGTTGCTCACCGGTTTATGATACCATTGAAATTAGTTCCGACATGGAGGTCAACTTTTTTCCTGAACACCACGCCGAAGAGCTAAATGCGGTGGTTATCCGTGGGGAGAAAGTTAAGGAGGTCCAGACTCTTAACACCGCCGTGATCAAGGATGAAGAATTATTGCTTACAAGAGGTGATCCCCTGGGGGAAAATTTGAAGGAGATCCCCGGTATGACCTCATTAAATACCGGAGCAAGCATCTCAAAACCCATGCTTCACGGTATGACCGGGCACAGGTTGTTGATCATGAACAACGGGATCCGGCATGAGTCCCAGCAATGGGGAAACGAGCATGCCCCGGAAATAGATCCTTTTGTATCTACCCAGATGGAAGTCATCAAAGGACCCCAAGGCGTTCGGTATGGCCCTGATGCCATAGCCGGGGTCGTGTAGATCGAGCCTAGTGAACTCCCGACTCTGCCTGGTCTAAAGGCGGATATTAACCTTATAGGAAATAGCAACGGAAGA
>JANQSY010000007.1 GCA_028279065.1 Cytophagales bacterium | reverse complement strand
TTATAGTGGCTTACCCCGGATTCATGGACACAATAAGCTTTTTCGATAGGTGCAAGATTACCCCAAAAACCCTCTAATCCATAGTAATCCTGACCAATTGGCTGACCAAGGAATTCCTTTCCCACTTGATTTAGGTTTACCGAAACAAAATTTCCCCTGAAAATATAATCGGTGTGCACGAATGCATACCTGTTGATATTGTGGGGATCCGTTTTCTCCTCCAAAAGATTCACGCCATATAATGAGAACCCCTTTTCAAAAGCCTTTATGGTCAGGTCAAGCCTCTCCAGAATAAAATACTCCATCAGCTTTCTCCAGTCGATCACAAACTTATTTTGAGGCTTTGAGACTCCTTTGGTATGAACATAGGTAAATAGGTCGTATTGAGACACATCTACTTTCTTTCTGAATTTTTCCAATCCAACAACCTCCGACTTCCTTGATCTATTTGATGAAATGAAGATCCAGTTTATTCTTGGATCCAGTTTTTTAAAGAAAAAGTAAACCCACGGGAGAAGGAATATATAACGAAGGTCAAAGGAAACATGGATAGCAATAGCAGAATGTTGACTCTTTTCGATCAGCCCTTTGGAAATTTCTTTCCAGTTGTTGACCACATAAACATGGACCAGAAGAATTGATTTAGTTTTACCCTCGTTTTCCTTTCCGCTCATTCTCTATGAAAACGATCATTGTACTAGGTATGCACAGGTCCGCAACTTCACTTGTGGCCAAATCATTGAACAGTGAAATATATATGGGAAACAACCTTTTGGAGGCAAATATACATAATCCGGAAGGTTACTTTGAGAATTCGAAGTTCGTTGAATTGAACGATAAGATCCTCGGTTCAGCGGGCGGATCCTGGGATTCTCCCCCTTCAAGAAAAGACATTTTGGCTGTCGGATTTCGCTTCAAATCCGAGATCAAAAAGTTGATCGAATCAGAAGGGGAGGGCAAGGATATCTGGGGTTGGAAGGATCCAAGGTCGGTCCTTACAATTGAACTATTTCTTCCCTTTATCGAAGGCCCCCATTTTGTTGCATGTTTTAGAGAACCTGAAGAAGTGGCGAGGTCCCTTGAAAGAAGGGGTGACGTTGGCTACGAACAGGGCTTAAGGTTGACAAAAGAATACAACAACAGAATGCTCAAGTTCCTTTCTGATTACTATTCAGGGAAATTGAAGGTCAGAGAAAGAAAGCTAAATCCAAGAGGGGTTTACCTTCTTGGAAAGAACAAGCTCAAAAGAAACATCAAGGATTAGGCTTTCAGGAAAGGGTTTTTAGAAACTCATATAGGCAGATCAAAGCCCAGCCCCTTTCATCCTGGTTTTGGCCCTTATTATGGAGGATCTCTTTTTTCAAGACCTCCAATCGATCCATGTCCACATAGGGCTCAAGGGGGTTGTTTTTAGCTGAAAACCATTGATCTTCCACCTTACTTTTCAATTCATTCCTGAGCCAGGAACCCAGGGGAACCTCAAACCCTTTTTTTGGCCTTTTGAAGACATTTTGTGGCAGATTATTTTTGAATGCCTCCCGAAGCAATATTTTGCTTTTTCCCTTGATAGCCTTTTGACCTTGTCCTATTGCCTGAACATTTTCAACAAGAACATGATCCAGGAATGGTACCCTTACCTCAAGTGAATTGCTCATTGATGCAAGATCCACTTTACGCAACATGTCTCCCTCAACAACCAGCCTAAGGTCGTTTTCCAGCACTTCATTAAGCAATTTGGGTTCAGCAAAAGGGATTAACTCCTCCCGCAACCTAAAAGTATCAGTGGAATAATCAGCCGATAGGATCTCATCAGGCCATGGAATTCCCGTTGGGCTTGATAGCTCCCAATATTTTAAACCAGGAGCAAGTCTTGCTATCCTGGAAAACTTCCTTATCCTTCTTGAGAGGTTACTGAATTTCCCATCCCGATTTTGAGGAGTTGCCTTTAATAGGGGGGCAACAATAATTGCGAGTCTTTCGGAAGGCCCTATATTCTGGGTTCGAAGAAATGCCTGGTATTTTAAATAGCCTCCAAACAATTCATCTGCCCCATCTCCACTCAATGCCACCGTAACATGCTTTCTTGTTTCCCTGCTAACCGCATGAACAGCTATCAGGGAAGAGTCCGCGAAGGGCTCATCCCCCGTAACCAGGATCTTCTCCAATGAGTTTAACAGGTACTCCGGTTTGAGGCCAATCGTGGAATGATCAGTGCCAATATGTTGAGCTACTTCTTTTGCGTAGGCGCTCTCGTCAAGATATTCGTTCCCCTCCATCGCAATCGAGAAAGTCTTAAATCCGGGTGCTAACTGGTTAGCCACGAAGGCGATTATGGATGAATCAATCCCTCCACTCAAAAAACCACCCAGGGGGACATCAGCAACCAACCTTTTCTCTACTGAAGAAAACACCAATTCCCTTATGAGCTTTGAATTTTCCTCTAGGGGTTTTTCATCTGTCTCCTTCTTGAACAAAGGTTTATACCAGCATTTCTTGGATACTTCTTTTCCATTTATAGACAATAAATGCCCTGGTTCAAGCTTTTTAAAACCTTTCAAAATACTGAAGGGCGCAGGAATATAATTTAGCTGAAGAAAGAGGTTGAGAGAAGCTGGGTCTATGACCTCAGGAAGACCGTATTTTCTTAAAGCAGAAAGTTCAGATGCAAAAACCAACTTATCATCATCCTGAAAATACACCAGTGGCTTTATCCCAAATCGATCCCTAGCGAGGAGAAGTTTCTCTTCATGGCTGTCATAAAAGGCCAGCGAGAAAAACCCATTCAAGTCATTTAAGGCATCTTCCCCTTTTTTAATAAGGAGTTGTAGCAAAACCTCGGTATCGGTTTCAGATCTGAACTTGACACCCGAGTTCACCAGCTCAGGTTTCAGCTCCCTGTAGTTGTAGATTTCACCATTGAAGGAAAGTATATACCTCCCCGATCCATCCTTCATAGGCTGATTGCCTAATTCGCTCGTATCGATGATGGCAAGACGAGTATGACCAAATTGTGCCTTATCTGAAAGGAATGAACCACTTGCATCTGGCCCCCTATGGTTCAGTGATTCAATCGATCTCTGCAGATTGATAGAGTTGAATTTGCCGATCTCATTAAACGGATATATGCCGGTTATTCCGCACATTTTTGATCAGGAATGAATTTTTGGTTTTCCTGTCAAATGTAATTCAAAAGGTACTTTTAAGATCTTATTCGTGCGTCCTGGTAATTGAAATTTGTTCAGCGCTGGAATTATCCTGGGGTTCCTCCTGCGAAATTGAGTCTGAAGGAGGTAGAGGTTGTCCAGCGTTTACCCAACAGGTATAGATCACTGATCCCAATAATTTTATTGCTTCTTTCATTCTTTTTTCTACCATTCCATTTAAGGCCTGGTCGTATGCTAAAATGAAGGATCTTGAGTAGGTCCTTTCCGTCCTTCTATTGCTCTTTGTGGAATACTTCCTTCCCTTGAACTCCTTTGAAAGTGAATCTTCAAGGCTGAGTACGGAATCCACCTTTGAATTGCTCTTCATGATCAATTGAATGATCCTATCCTCTTTGTCAGTGAGATATTTTGCTTTTCCTGTGATCAATATCCAGTCATCGAAGGACCTCTCAGGTATCCTGGATTCCCAAAGGGCATGGATCCCATATTGATCGGAATATTGGCCATTATAGTTAGAGGTGGTATGCAAGGGCACAGAGGCATCTGAGATGTAATGACCCAATTCAGAGCTTAGAAAAAGAACCCTATCCCAGTTATTGTAATGAAAAGCCTTTTCAAGTCTTAGTGTATAATCGAAGATATTCCAGGGGAGAAGTCCATGTTGGTTCAGGAATTCCACGTCATGGTACTTGTACACTGAATCGATTGAAATAGGAATATGCGCCAACCCATTTGTGAAAAAGGAATCCAGATCAAGATAATGCCTTGGGCCTTCAGAAGGCAGGCGATACCTTCGTTTATCAGGCCCTATGGAGTTTTCAATGAAACTTGAAATATTGGATTTGTAGAAACCAAGCAGCGGCGGTGGGAGAGTAAAAACGGCAAGTTCATTTATCTTTTTATGTGCGAAGAAACCCCAAGAGAAGCAAGGTGGAATGGATATGAATTGGATAGTAACGAAGAAGGTAAGGGTGATACCCACCTTTCTGACCATGCTGTTCATGAAAAAAGGTTTAAAAGGACTATTCTAAAATTAGAAAAAGAATCTTAAATTTGCGCTCCAATTTTTCAAACGAAAGAATTAAATGGCTAATCATAAGTCAGCAATTAAAAGGATAAGGTCAAATCAGGCAAAAAGGCTGAGGAATAGGTACCAATTGAAAACCACCAGGACCTTTGTAAAAAAACTTAGGGCAACCAAGGACAAGAAAAAAGCCGAGGAGCTTTTGAAGCAGGTAAGCAGTATGCTCGACAAGCTGGCAAAGAAGAACATCATTCATAAAAAGAATGCCGGAAATAAGAAATCCAAGTTGGCTCATTTCGTAGCCAGCCTTTAGGTAGCAAAGACACCTAAAGAGAAAAGCCTTGCAACGAGTTGCAGGGCTTTTTTTGTTATATTTATTAAAACCTTAACCATGAATTATGATCACCCCAAGCGCATGGGGATCAAGCATTGGGCAGAAGAAGACCGTCCAAGGGAAAAATTGATCCTCAAAGGCAGATCTGCCCTGAGCAATGCAGAACTTTTGGCGATCCTACTTGGATCCGGGACGAGAAACCTATCGGCTGTTGGACTGGCCAAAGAGGTTTTGTCCAAGGCAAATAATGACCTTTCTCAGCTCGCAAAGTTTTCACTGAATAACCTGATTGAGATCAAAGGAATCGGACAGGCAAAGGCACTTACCATTCTCGCAGCAATGGAATTTTACAGGAGAAGATTGGGAGAATCTCCGGAGAAAAAGAAGAAAATCAATAGTTCAATTGATGCTTTCCAAGTAATGAAGCCCCAGCTTATGGACCTCCAGCACGAAGAATTCTGGATCCTGATGCTCAACAGAGCAAATTTTTTGGAAAGAACCGAAAGGGTATCCATAGGTGGTCTTTCCGAAACGGTTGCAGATCCAAAAATGATATTTGGTAAGGCTCTTGAAGCCAAGGCCTCCTCACTGATAATGGTACACAATCATCCTTCGGGGAACCTCAAAGCTTCGGAAGCAGACCTTAGCCTCACAAAAAAAATGGTAGAAGCCGGTGCGAGTCTTGATCTACCTGTTCTGGACCATATTATTTTCACAAACGAGGGCTATTTAAGCTTTGCGGATGAAGGCATGATTTAAAGTCTATGTTTCCGGTCTGGAATCATCAAAAAATGACTAATTCCTTAATTTGGCGGATTAATTTTTTTCGATGAAAATTTCCCTGGATTGGCTGAAGGATCACATAGAAATCAAGGATCCTGTTTCTGAACTAAGCGATATTCTTACCGATGTTGGTTTGGAGATTGAGGGGGTTCAGAAGATTGGGATTGAAAGAGATAAACTTCAGGGATTGATAGTCGGTAGGGTGCTGGAAATCCTTCCGCATCCGAATGCTGACAAACTCAGGATCTGCAAGGTGGATATTGGTGGGGGAGATGTTCAAAGCATAATTTGTGGTGCTCCCAATATTGAAAAAGACCATATTGTGGTTGTTGCCCCCCCTGGTTCAACGATCTATCCAACAGGGCATGAACCTGTCAAAATAAAAAAAGCGAGGATCCGGGGAGAGGAATCCTCCGGGATGATCTGCTCAGAGGCAGAATTAGGGATAAGTGATAATCATGATGGAATATTGGTCTTATCAGATGATCTGTCGGCCGGAGAAGATTTTTCAAAGGTCTTCAATCCGGTTCAGGATACTGTTTTTGAGATCGGACTGACCCCAAACAGGGGTGATGCTGCTTCCCACCTGGGAGTGGCAAGAGATCTGAAGGCCTATTATAGATCTGAACTTAAAAAGCAGGTTTATCCAAAGATCAAAGGGGGTAGTGGATCAGATCTGAAAGTGATCTTAGAAAACCCCGAGATGTGTCCAAGGTATGCAGGAGTGGTTCTTGAAGGTTTGACTCCTAAGGAATCACCTGAATGGTTGAAAAATCGTCTCCGAGCTTTGGACCTGGTGCCGATCAATTCAGTGGTGGATGTCACAAATTATATTCTTCATGATCTGGGCCAACCACTTCATGCTTTCGATCTCGACAAGATCAATGGGAATAAGATAGTGGTAAGAGCTGCGAAGAAGGGGGAGAAGCTCCTCACCCTTGATGAGGTTGAAAGAAAACTTGATCAGGGGGACCTGATGATCTGCGATGCCAATGATCCTATGTGCATAGGTGGGGTTTTCGGGGGATTGAATTCCGGGGTCAGTGAATCCACCACCAGCATTTTTCTTGAAAGTGCTTGTTTCGACCCAGGAACCATCCGGAGAACCGCATTAAGACATCAGCTAAAAACTGATGCGGCTTACCGTTTTGAAAGAGGCACTGACCCGGATAATGTTGTGGTGGCCTTGGAAAAAGCAGTGGAACTGTTTAAGGAAATTCATGGCGCTAAGGTGGTGTCAGAACTCTTCGATCTGTATCCAGATCCGATTGAGCGAAAAAGAATAAAGGTGGATAAGGAGAAGTTTTGGATCAACATTGGGCATAAAGTTGATGAAAAGGAAGTGGTCTCCATTCTTGAAAAGTTGGATTTCGAGATCCTTTCCGACGATGCAGAGAAATGGGAGTTAGGCGTTCCAAATTACCGAACCGAAGTTACCGAGGATGCTGATGTTTACGAGGAGTTCCTCAGGATCTACGGCTTCAACAATATTCCTATCGGGGATGAAATTGGAAGCACCTATTTTGCTCATTTCGAAGAAGATTCCATTGATGAGTTCAATCATAATGCCTTGAACTTCTTCAGAAACAATGGCTTTTGGGAGGCCATGAATATTTCTATTTCCAACCCTGAGCAGCAGACCATAGCTGAGAAGGGTTTTGATCAAAAAGGAGTAGAGCTTTTAAATCCATTAAGCGCTGATCTGAGCCATATGAGGATATCACTTCTTCCCGGTATTCTTCAAAGCCTTCAACACAACGTGAACCGAAAGCAGGAGAACAACAGGTTGGTAGAAAAAGGGAAAGTCTATTCCCGAGAAGGCAAGGGGTATGAAGAGATCGATACTCTTGGGATTGCAATTGAAGGAATGGTGGAAGAAGAGAGCTGGCAGAATGTAAAAAGGAATATTGATATTCCTCAAATTATTCAGGTTACGGGTGATTTTTTAAGATCCATTGGCTTGGGCGACTACCATATCGTTGAGGCGAATGAGGCAATCTTTGAGAGCGGCGGTTACACTATCTTCAATGGAAACGGTCAAAAGAAGGATAATGCCGAACCCATAGGCAACCTTGGATTGATCCAAAAGGGGATTAGGGAAAGGTATGACCTTCCTTCAGCCGTGGCCTATGCCGAGCTTTCGATACCAGCACTGTACGGACTTTTCAAAAGGGGGAGCACTGATTTTCAAGAACTGTCAAAGTATCCCTTGGTGAAGAGGGACCTTTCCCTGGTTATCAAGGAAGAGGTGGGATTTGCGGAGGTGAGAGAGATCGTCGAGAAAAGGTTAGGAGAATACCTGCGGAGCCTTAATTGTTTTAGTATTTTTAGAGGGAAACCCCTGGATGAAGGAATGAAATCCTATGCCATAAGTTTTCAGTTGGAAAGAATGGATCGCACTTTCAAGGATCAGGAAATCGATAATCTGATGGAAGGTCTCATAAAGGATTTTGAAAACAAAATCAACGCAACTATCAGAAGATGATGAATCCCGATCAGCTGGAAAAGAAGTTTGTTAGATTCAGGTCTGCCTTCATAGAAATGAAAAAAAAGTCAGAAGGCTTAGCTACTGTAAATGAGGACTTAAGAACTGAAATCGTAAAACTAAAGGGGGAATTGGCCAATAAGGAAGGCCAGTTGGAAGGTTTTCAAAATCGATCGAAAATCGATAAAATTGTAAATGAGTTGGAAAGTGAAGAGGGTAAAAAATTGGAACTGAAAGGTCTTCTAGATCAATATATAAAGGAGTTGGATGATTGTATTGAGATGTTGAGAAATTCATAATGGAAACCCTATCGATCAAAATAAAGATCTCTGACAGGGAGTACCCTTTGAAGATCCAGGCGGATGAAGAGGAAAGGATAAGGAAGACGGCAAGGATCATCAATGAAAAGCTAAAGACTTTTAAGGACCAATTCGGTATTGAGGATAAACAAGATCTTCTGGCAATGGTACTTTTTGAGACCTTTGTCGATGTTGAGAAATATGAATCGAGTATAAACAAGATCGAAAAGTTCTTCGACGAGCAGGTCGAAAGCACTCAGAACAATTAATCCCTAATACCTCCTTTTTCGCTTTCCCTCCTTAAAACAGATCAAAATGGAAGGAATGAACCCACTAGTTGTTGGGGTTCTGGGGCTGTTTGTTGGGTTAATTATTGGAAGGTATCTCCTAAATATCATTTGGAGGACCCAGCAAAAAAGGGCCGCAGAAAAGGGCGAGCAAATCCTAATTGAGGCTAGGCTAAAGGCCGAAACCATTAGGCAGGAAAAGATCCATGAAGCCAAGGACAAGGTTCACAAGTTGAAACAGGATCTTGAAAGGGATTTTAACCAACGCAAGCAAAACCTCAACAAATCAGAAAACAAGCTTCGGTCCAAGGAGGATCAACTAAATAGAAAGATCAGCGAGAATTCGAGAAAGGAAGCTGAATTGGAGAGCCAAAAGGAAAACGTTTCCGCCCAGCTTGAGATCCTCCAGAAAAGAAAGGAAGACCTTGACAAGCTAAGGACAGAGCAGATCCGCGAGCTTGAAAAGATCTCGCATCTAACAGCCGATGAGGCAAAGGAACAATTGGTAAAAACCCTAAGGGATGAAGCTCAGACCAGGGCATCTGCATATATCAAGGATATAGTTGATGAATCCAAAATGAAGGCCACCAAGGAATCCAGAAGGGTTATCCTCAATACCATACAAAGGGTTGCTTCTGAAGTGACTATTGAGAATTGTGTTTCGGTTTTCAATTTGGATAGTGACGATATCAAGGGAAAGATAATAGGGAGAGAAGGAAGAAATATCAGGGCCCTGGAATCAGCAACCGGGGTGGAGATCATTGTTGATGATACTCCTGAGGCCATTATTATTTCAGGATTCGATCCTGTTCGAAGGGAAGTTGCGAGGCTCTCCATGCACCGGCTGGTGGCTGATGGAAGGATACACCCAGCCAGGATCGAGGAGGTTGTTGCAAAAACACGAAAGGAAATTGAAAATGAGATAGTGGAAATAGGTGAAAGGACTGTTGTGGACCTTGGGGTCCATGGTTTGCATCCTGAGTTGATCAAGTATGTTGGTAGGATGAGGTTCAGGTCTTCCTATGGACAGAATCTTCTTCAGCACTCAAGAGAAGTTGCCAACCTCTGCTCTATTATGGCCTCAGAAATGGGCCTCAACCCAAAACTTGCAAAAAGAGCAGGCCTTCTTCATGACATTGGTAAGGTCCACCCGGAGGAGGAGGAATTACCACATGCAATAGTTGGGATGAAACTTGCGGAGAAGTACAAGGAAAAGCCTCAGGTTTGCAACGCGATCGGTGCCCACCATGATGAGGTTGAAATGACCTCCCTGATATCACCTGTGATCCAGATCTGTGATTCTATTTCCGGGGCAAGGCCAGGAGCAAGAAGAGAGATACTGGATTCTTATATCAAGCGCCTCAAGGAATTGGAAGACACCGCATTGAATTTTGATGGAGTCCAGAAATGCTATGCTATACAGGCTGGAAGAGAGTTGAGGGTAATCGTTGATTCAGAATCTGTTCCCGATGATAAAGCTGAGGCGTTATCTATCGATATCTCTCAAAAAATAGAAAAGGAGATGCAATATCCAGGTCAGATAAAGGTGACAGTGATACGGGAGAAAAGAGCGATCTCTTACGCGCGGTAGATTAGGCCTTTCCCAGAGCCTTCAGGAGTGTGGATCCGATCTCGGCTGGAGATTCGACTACATGAATTCCACATTCCTTCATGACTTTCATTTTGGCTTCAGCGGTGTCCTCTGCCCCTCCAATGATGGCTCCGGCATGCCCCATCCTTCGTCCTGGAGGAGCTGTTTGACCAGCGATGAATCCTACGACCGGTTTGGTGCCGTTTTCCTTGATCCATCTGGCGGCATTTGACTCCATGCTTCCGCCGATCTCCCCGATCATAATTATTGCTTCCGTGTCAGGATCATTCATAAGCAATTCAACTGCATCAAGGGTAGTGGTGCCGATAATAGGATCTCCACCAATCCCTATACATGTGCTTTGGCCAAGACCGGCCTTGGTCACTTGGTCTACCGCTTCATAGGTGAGGGTGCCAGAACGCGATACGATCCCAATGCTTCCGGGATTATGAATAAAACCTGGCATGATCCCAACCTTGGCTTCACCAGGGGTGATCACCCCCGGGCAGTTGGGCCCAACCATGCGGCAGTCTCTGCTGGAAAGGAATTCTTTTACGGTGATCATGTCCTTGGTCGGGATACCTTCAGTAATGGTGACGATCACCTTTATCCCCGCCTCTGCGGCTTCCATGATTGCATCCGCGGCAAAGGGCGGTGGGACAAATATTACAGAAACATCTGCCCCGGTTTCTTTAACAGCATCCTTTACTGTGTTGAAAACAGGCCTCTCAAGGTGCGTTTGACCGCCTTTTCCCGGAGTAACACCTCCTACTACGTTGGTTCCGTATTCGATCATCTGGCCGGCATGAAAGGTGCCTTCTGAACCGGTGAATCCTTGAACGATGATCTTTGAATCTTTATTTACCAATACGCTCATTTCGCTTCTGTTTGAGAGGGCACAAAAATATGTGAAATTAAGCCTCCCGCAAAAGGAGATTTTGGGAACCTAAACACCGATTAAAACCATTGTTAAAATTAGTAGGCTTATTATTGCAGCCTTGAATTTTTCCATCCATGGAAAACAAGAAAATCACCATCGCAATAGACGGACCCTCGGGCAGCGGAAAGTCGACCACGGCTAAAAAAGTTGCTGCTGAATTGGGCTATAAATACATAGATTCAGGGGCGATGTACAGGGCGGTTACGTGGCATTTTCTAAAGAATGGTTTGAATTGGAAGTCACAGGACGATCTAAGCAAGGGACTTGAAGAGGTTTCTATCGAAATAAGGCTTGGGATTCACGGGGATCCATTGACCTACCTTAATGATCAAATGGTGGAAAGAGAGATCCGATCCATGCCGGTTTCTGAAAATGTATCGGAGGTCAGTTCCCTTCCGGAGGTCAGGGATGCAATGGTTTCTCAGCAGCGTAAAATGGGGGCCTCAAAAGGTGTGGTAATGGATGGGCGGGATATTGGTACAAACGTATTTAAGGATGCGGAACTGAAGATATTTATGATCGCCGATAGCTCTGTTAGGGCTCATAGGCGGAAAGATGAACTCAATAAGAAGGGGATAAGAGGGTCCCTTGAGGAGATCATGGAGAACATTGAGAAAAGGGATAAGGAAGACTCCTCAAGGGAGTTGAATCCATTGAAAAAAGCAGAGGAGGCAATTGTTTTGGATACATCAAACCTTTCCATCGAAGATCAGGTTAACTTTGTGGTAGAAAAAGCCAAAGAAATCATTGATTAAAGAGTTATGGAGGTAACTATAGATCCTAAATCCGGTTACTGCTTTGGTGTTGAATATGCCATTGAAATGGCAGAAGATGAACTGAAGGATTCCGGAACCCTTTATTGTCTTGGCGATATTGTCCATAATGACCAGGAGGTAAAACGCCTGGAAAACCTTGGGCTTAAGGTTATCGAAAGGGAGAAGCTGGAAGAGCTTAAGGACACCAAGGTTTTGATCCGGGCTCATGGGGAGCCCCCTGAGACATATCAGTTGGCTTTAAAAAATAATATTGAGCTGATCGATGCTTCCTGTCCTGTGGTTTTGAAGCTTCAAAACCGCGTACGGAACTCCTACGATAAATCGGTAGATAAGAACGGGCAGCTTGTGATCTTTGGAAAGGAGGGTCATGCTGAAGTTATTGGGTTGTCAGGTCAGACAGGTGAGAATGCAATAGTGGTCATGACCGATGATGACCTGGAAAAGATCGATTTTGACAGGCCGGTGACCCTGTATAGCCAAACAACCAAGAGCGCAAAAGCCTTCTATGCCATGGGAGAAAAGATCAAGGAAGAGATTCAGAAAAGGGATCCGGAGGCAAATATCAATGAGCGATTCCAAATGAATGATAGCATCTGTCGTCAGGTATCGAACAGAGAACCCCAACTTAAGGTCTTTTCAGAAGATCAGGATGTCATTGTTTTTGTTGCAGGGAAGAAAAGTTCCAATGGCAAGGCCCTATATGGTGTCTGTAAGGAGATCAATCCAAGGAGTTTTTATGTTCAGGGACCAGATGATATTGATCCAGCCTGGTTCAAGGAAAATGATAAGGTTGGGATTTGTGGTGCTACCTCGACTCCCATGTGGTTAATGGAAGAGGTTGCAAATTTCATTAAGGCCTTAAATTGAAGGGTTTAAAATTTTTGAGAAAACCTTTTCAGGCCGATCTGAGTAATTATTTTTTCTAAATTTGCCCCTGTTTTTTTCGACCCCAAAAATACCTTATGTCCCAAATCATACGGCTTAAAAAAGGCTTCGAAATAAACCTTGCCGGTGAAGCGAAACGAGAGATTCTAAACAGGGAACAGCCAGAAACTTTTTCTGTAAAACCCACTGATTTTGTTGGCGTCCTTAGGCCCAAAGCCTTGGTGAAACCAGGAGACAATGTAAAGGCAGGCACTCCTGTATTCTCTGGAAAAAATTACCCTGGAGTGAACTTTGCTTCTCCAGTTAGCGGTGAAGTGGCCGATGTTGTGCGGGGAGAAAAAAGAGCGCTGCTGGAGATCAGGATATTGGCCGATAAGGATATTGAATACGAAACCTTTGATCAATTCACTCCTTCAGATCTAAATAATGCAGACCCTGAAGCTCTGAAGAAGGAAATCCTTGATTCAGGCTTATGGCCCTTTATCATTCAACGTCCATTTGCAGTAATTGCTGATCCGAACGACAGCCCAAAAGCGATTTATATATCTGGGTTTGATTCAAATCCACTGTCTGCAGATTATGGAATGACACTGAAAGGAGAAGAAAAGTATTTTCAAGCCGGTATCGATGCTCTGGGAAAACTCACCGAAGGGCAGGTGCACCTCTCCATCAGCTCGGACCGGGAGGTAGCTTCAATCTTTTCTCAAATTACCGGTGTTCAATCTCATAAATTCCACGGCCCGCATCCATCTGGCAATGTTGGAGTACAGATCCATCATATCGACTCAATTGTAAAGGGTGATCTGGTTTGGACTGTAAAACCAGAAGGCGTAGTTAAGATCGGAAAACTTTTTCTCGAAGGAAGGTATGATGCTAGGAGAACAATTGCATTGGCGGGCTCCATGGTTAAAGAGACAGGTTATATTGAGACCTATGTCGGAGCCCGGGTTGATAAATTTTTAAGGGACAATCTAAAGGAAGGTAATACACGAGTAATTTCAGGGAACGTACTGACAGGGGAGTCCATCGGTCAGGAAGGTTACCTGGGATTCTATGATGACCTTATCACCGTGATCCCTGAAGGGGATGAGGAAAGGTTCTTTCTGACCACGGGTTGGCTTGGACCGATCATGAGCCGCTTGTCCTTCCATAGGGCCTGGGGACTGATGTCCTTTTTAAACGGAGGGAAGAAAAAGTATGACCTTGATACCAATCTCAACGGTGAAGAAAGGCCATTTGTCCAAACTGGGGCTTTTGAAAAAGTGCTTCCAATGGATATTTATCCTGTTTATCTTCTTAAAGCCATCATGGCTGAAGATTATGATGAAATGGAGGCCTTAGGGATCTATGAATTGGCTGAAGAAGACCTGTCCCTTTGTGAATTTATTGATGTTTCAAAAATGCCGGTTCAAAGTATTCTCAGGGAGGGCATTCAATTAATGATGGAAAGTTAGTATGAAATTCCTTCAGGATATATTCGACAAGTTAGAGCCCAACTTCAAAAAGGGAGGAAAGTATGAAAGCCTGTTTTATCTCTGGGAGGCCCAGAGGACTTTCATCTTCACTCCGAAGACCACGGCCCCGCCAAGGGGAGCCCAGATTAGAGATGCCATTGATTTGAAAAGGATGATGTTCACCGTGGTCATCGCGCTGATCCCTTGTCTCTTGTTTGGCATCTGGAACACAGGGCATATGCATTACCTTTCAGCCGGTCAGGAGGTAGGTCATCTCGACAAATTCCTGTACGGACTCTGGCTTGTTCTGCCTATCGTACTTGTCTCCTATATCTCAGGAGGTCTCATTGAAGTGGCATTTGCTTTACTGAGAAAACATCCTGTCACCGAGGGCTTCCTTGTTACTGGAATGCTGATTCCGCTTGTAGTACCAGCTACCATTCCCTTATGGCAGGTGGCTGTAGGAACCATCTTTTCAGTTGTTCTTGCCAAGGAGATCTTTGGGGGTGTAGGGATGAATATCCTTAATGTTGCCTTGACAGCCAGGGCGTTTTTGTTCTTCGCTTATCCTACGGAGATATCAGGATCAGAGGTTTGGATTGCCACCGGAGAAGAGGTTGTTCAGGGGTATTCAGGAGCTACCGCTCTTGGGATCGCTGCAGAGGTCGGGACAGGCGAAAATCAAATTCCGGTTCTCGAAGCATTCTCCAATGCATTTGCCCCAGATCTTTATTCAATGAAAAGTATGTTCATCGGGACCATTCCAGGTTCGATTGGTGAAACGAGCACCCTAATGTGTTTGATTGGTGCAATAATCCTTTTGATCACAGGGGTTGGAAGCTGGAGGATCATGCTCAGTATGCTGGTTGGTGGAGTTGCAATGGGCTTGATATTGAATGGGTTCGGAAGCAATGAGTTTTTAAAACTTCCATTTTATTATCACCTTGTTATGGGTGGTTTTGCCTTCGGATTGGTTTATATGGCCACAGACCCTGTCACAGCTGCTCAAACCCAGACCGGAAAATGGATTTATGGTTTTTTCTGTGGTTTTTTTGCGATCCTGATAAGGGTGTTGAACCCTGCCTACCCCGAAGGCGTTATGTTGGCAATACTTCTGATGAATGTTTTTGCCCCGCTGATCGATTACTATGTTGTTGGTGCAAACAAAAAAAGGAGATTGAAGCGTGCAACAGTCTAATCTTTATATCATAATTTTTTCCACCGTTTTAACGGTTGTTCTTGGTGGATTGCTTGCTCTTGCTGCGGTTTCTCTTCGCCCAGAGCAGCAAAAGCAGGAGGATATGTTCAAGAAGAAATCCATCCTAAGAGCGGTAATGGAGATCAAAAAAGGAGATGATATTCTTAAGATCTATGAAGATAATATCAGGTCGCTTGTTGTGGACTATGATGGTAAGGTCATAGAGACTTTGGACGGAAAACCAGTGGTTGCAGAAGATGTTCCGGTTAATAAGGAGTACAAGAAGGACCCTAAGGATAGGTTGTACCCTGTATTTGAGATCGTTGATGAGCAAGGGAATCCTTCCTCTTTCATTTTCCCGATCTACGGAAATGGTCTTTGGGATAGGATATACGGATATCTTGCACTTGATAAGGACTGCAATACCATTAAAGGTGTTGTTTTTGACCATGTGGGGGAGACTCCTGGGCTAGGTGCAAGGATCACGGAAGAGGGATTTCAAAAGAGATTCGAGGGAAAGACCGTATTTGATGATAACGGTCGCCTTGTAGGGGTTACAGTTCTAAAAGGTGAATCCAATAATCCGACCGACCCGCATCAGGTGGATGGGCTTTCCGGAGCAACGATCACCGGGAAAGGGGTTGAAGCAATGATACTGGCTTATATGGGCCACTATCAGGGATTTATGAGGAAAATGAATTCAGAGAAAATTAGCTATCAAAACAACTAAACATGAGTGAAGTTGCCGAAACAGTTGATGTAAAACAAAGCGAAGCGGTCAAGGTTAAGAAGCCTGCAGAAGCGCTTTTAAGTAAAAGGAGGAAACGTCTGGTCTCTGATCCTTTGGATGAAGATAATCCAATCACAGTACAGGTATTGGGTATCTGTTCAGCTCTGGCGGTTACAACCCAGATGAAG
>JANQSY010000135.1 GCA_028279065.1 Cytophagales bacterium | reverse complement strand
CCAATGGTCCTATTCACATTGGGCATATGGCCGGGGTTTATATCCCCTCGGATATCTATGTCCGGTACTTGAGGCAAAAGGGACAGGACGTTCTTTTCGTATGTGGTTCAGATGAGCATGGAGTTCCTATAACCCTTAGAGCGAAGGATGAAGGTATCTCCCCTCAGGAGATCGTAGATAGATTTCATAAACAGATCCAGGATTCATTTGAGCAATTCGGGATCACATTTGACCATTACTCAAGGACCTCTTCGAAGGTTCATTATCAAACCGCCTCGGATTTTTTCACCCAACTGGATAAAAAGGGAATCCTGGATGAAAAGGAATCGGAACAGTTCTATGACCAGGAAGCCAATCAGTTCCTTGCGGACAGATATATTATGGGTACCTGCCCGAATTGTGGATTTGAAGAAGCCTATGGTGACCAATGCGAGAACTGCGGCACTTCATTGAGCCCTAATGATCTAAAAGATCCCAAATCCATGCTCAGCGGGGCGAAACCAATCTTGAAAAGAACAAAGCATTGGTACCTTCCACTAGATAAGTATGAAACCTGGCTTAAGGAATATATACTGGAAGGTCATAAGGAATGGAAAGTCAACGTTTATGGCCAATGCCAGTCATGGATCAATCAGGGGCTTCAACCCAGGGCAGTCACAAGAGATCTCGACTGGGGTGTACCTGTCCCCAGAGAAGATGGAGAAGGCAAGGTTCTTTATGTCTGGTTTGATGCGCCCATAGGATATATCTCAGCAAGCAAGGAATGGGCAG
Source organism: Cytophagales bacterium (assembly GCA_028279065.1). GTDB lineage: Bacteria > Bacteroidota > Bacteroidia > Cytophagales > CCMP332 > JANQHS01. Next base: position 78,690 of record JANQSY010000135.1, on the reverse strand, counting down.
ACGCAAATGACAAAGACTGGGAAAAGTATTGGAAAGATCCGGAGACACGCATATTGCATTTCATTGGAAAAGATAACATCGTTTTTCACTGTATCATTTTTCCAACCATGCTTCATGCCCATGGTGATTTTAGGGTAGCTGATAATGTCCCGGCTAACGAGTTTCTTAATCTGGAAGGTAAAAAGCTCAGTACCTCGAGAAATTGGGCCGTATGGCTTCATGAATACATTGAAGATTTTCCTGGCAAGGAGGATGTACTCCGATATGCGCTATGCTCGAATATGCCTGAGACCAAGGACAATGATTTCTCCTGGAAGGAATTTCAGGCAAGAAACAACAACGAATTGGTTGCGATCCTAGGGAACTTTGTGAATAGAGCACTTGTGCTTTGCCATAAATATTTTAACGGGCAAATTCCAGAAAAAGGAAACCTCATCGAAGCAGATGAGAAAGTTTTGTCAAAGGTCAGAGACCTGCCGAATAAAATTTCTTCTTCCCTTGAAGATTTCAAGTTCCGAGACGCTCTTAACCATTTCATGGAAATTGCCAGAATGGGAAATAAATACCTCGCTGACAATGAACCCTGGAAACTGATAAAGACCGATGAAAATAGGGTAAAGACTATTTTAAACACCAGTCTTCAGATTGCCGCATTGATATCTTTATATGGAGAGCCCTTCCTGCCAAATACATGCAAAAAACTCAAGAATTTGCTTGGACTTGGTGGCTTCATGAAAAATTTAATTAAAACTGACCAAGACAAACTCAAGATTTTGATTCATTCAACGGTCCTCCCATGGGGCTGGAGATTGAATTCTGATTTATTAGCAGAAGGTGGAAATCTGGAGAAACCAGAATTGCTTTTCTCAAAGATCGAAGATGATCAAATCCAAGCTCAACTTGAAAAATTAGGACAGCCAGAAAATGATCAAAAAAAGAATTCAAAGCCTATGATTAAATTCGAAGATTTCGAAAAGCTTGATCTCAAACTAGCAGAGATCAAGGAGGCCAAAAAAGTTCCTGAAACCGACAAGCTCCTTGAACTAAAGCTGCTGGTTGGAGATGAAGAAAGAACTGTTGTCAGCGGCATAGCTCAAAGCTACCCTCCGGAGAATGCCATCGGACAGAAGGTCCTTTACCTTCAAAATCTGGAACCAAGGAAGATCCGGGGAGTCCTGTCAGAAGGTATGATATTGATGGCCGAGGATGATTCTGGGGGCTTAAGTTTTCTGATCCCTGAGAAAGCAATGCCAAGCGGCAGCGCTGTTCGATAAAAAAATATGATCTACGCACTACCTTTTATCGCTGCCCTGATCGGGTGGTTCACCAATTATCTTGCCATCAAGATGCTCTTCCACCCCAGGAAGCCTGTCGATCTTTTCCTTTTCAAGATCCAGGGTATCTTCCCGAAACGTCAGGCGGCCCTTGCCTCCAAGTTGGGAGAGGTTGTAGCATCAGAATTGGTTCATATCTCTGATATCAAAGAGCAAGTCAATGATCCGGAGACAGCTAAGAAAATACACGAGGTGATCTCCAACCGTCTTGACGAATTCTTGCATGGAGGGCTCAAAGAAAACTTTCCCATGTTGGCTGTCTTTCTAAACGAATCCACATTACAAAAAATTAAAGAGGTTTTCACCCTGGAATTGGAAAAGGGGTTGCCCCAGATCATCGAAACCTATGTCCAGCAGATGGAATCCAATCTGGATATCAAATCCATAGTTACAGATAAGGTCTCGGGATTTGACAGTGATAAACTTGAGGAATTGCTCTTTTCAATCTTGAAAAAGGAATTCAAGTTCATAGAATTGATTGGTGCGGTTTTAGGGTTTTTTATTGGCCTGGTCCAACTGGGATTGGTCTTACTGGATTAAAAATCCAATTGCCAGTCCCAAAGTGAGGGCCGAGATTATGAGATTCCAATCCCTGGGTTTTACCCTCAGAAATGAATTGATCATGGAGTAGGCAAACACCCCGATCAGAAGACCCCCTATGGAAAAGATCAATATCCCTGACCAGAACACCAAAGCCTGTACCCATCCGGCAGATATTGCCTCTCCGATCTCACCAAAAAAACCACTGCATTCTAGTCCATGTAGCAATCCCAGGATAAGGGAAAAGGCATATCGGGGGGTTGGATTTGCCCTCCTGCCCATCCCCCTGATCGGTCTAAGGGTGAAATTCCATAGAACCACGAATGCAACCGAAGAGAATAGGAAAATATTAAAACCAGAAATGGAAGGGAATTGGAACCCAAGGCTACCAAAAAGCAGAATGGTCAAAAGCCCAAGGCAAAACAAAAAAATTGAACCAAGAGCTCTTTGAAATCGAATTATGCTGGAAGACGCGATCAGACCAATAAGTAATGTGAGACTTAAAAGATTCTCATAGAATAGAAAGTAGAAAACACCTTGTTTGAAAAATTCTCCCAAATGATCCATCCCCTGGTTTTATTTGGTCGTTAAATTAGTGAATTAGAGAAAGTTTCAATCTATCCAATTGAGAGGATTCCCTTTTGCGTTTATATTTCTTCTATGCATGACCAATCATGTTTGCGCAGGGATATTCCCGGGCGCAGGGCAAAGGGCTCACAAAGCCTTTGAGAAGGGGAAACCCTTTGATGCTAAGCATCTTGCATACAAGTCCATCAGCAAGGATTCTGCAAATCCGTTAGGATATTTGGCTCTCAGCAGATGCTTGATTTATGTTCCCATCCCAAGGGAAATCGATTCAGCCCACTGGGCCGAATTAAAGGCTTCCCGGATCATTGAATCCTTAAGCCAAAAAGATTCCTTAAGGACTATCAAGAAGACTGGGAAGGCATTTAATTGGGTGGATCTAAGATCAAGAATTGACAGCCAGGCATTCCTGATCGCTGTGCAACTTAACAATGTAAAGTCGTATGAACATTTCATTCGGCTCTACCAAAAAGCCCCCCAGCTAGACCTTGCTATCAGGATCCACGATTCATTGGCCTATGAATCCGCGATCTCCGAAGGAACTTCTGAGGCATTCGAAGATTTTCTCAATAGATACCCTTCCTCAAAGCAAGCCGCTGAGGCTAAGAGTATAAAAGAATTGTTCCTTTTTCGGGAAATGACCCTGGATGGGTCCTGGAGGTCTTATCAGGATTTTTACCTTTCGAACCCGAATTCCCCATTTTCTTATGAGGCCCACAGAAAGGTGTTCCAATTAAAAACATTCAACGATGAGCAATATCAATACCTGAATTTCCTGGACTCATTTCCAGAAAATTTAATGATAGGGATTGTAGACACACTGGTCCAATACCAAAGTCAACATGATCCTGCATATTCAGGAAAAAATGGAAGCCCTTTATGGAGGAAGTTATTCCACGCTAATGAGCAATTTGATACCACCCTTGTCATCGTGGTTCCATCATCTGATGGTAAAAGGCAATCATTGCTTTCCAGTGATTCCACTCTCGAAATGGTCGGAGGATTCGATAGCCTTGTAGGGGTTCAATTGTTCAATAGGGTCAGACAACCATGGATATTGACCAAGAAGAATTCTCGGGCTTCGCTTGGTCATTGTTTATTCGGAGACCTCGTTTCTTCCAAGGAAAAAATTGAGTTCTTAAGTCAAAACTGGATTGTGGTCCAGTCGGACCGTGAAAAAAGGGTAATGCATATATCGGGAAAGACATTTTTCCCAAGGGCTTTTGACGATCTTCAGACAGCCTACCCTAGCCTATTCTTTGGAAAACGAGGAAAAAGTTGGAACGCTTATTCCCCAAATGGACACCAATACAATTCCAAGCCTTTTGATTCGGTCTTTTCTCATGGTAATCTGATCCTTGGACTACGGGATTCCTTATGGCACTGCTTTAACATTTCCACGATCCGAGAAAGCGGTAAATTCAAGGAACCCCAGCTGTTTCAGGATCTTGATTGGTCGAAAGGCTACCTTACTACAAGGTCCCGGAACAAAAATCTCTTGATCGATACTTACTCAGGGTATGCAATTGAAGAGTCCGAAGGCGACGAAATTATCCCCTGCCCTCAAGGTTGGCTTGTGAAAAACCAAGACAGGTTTTCCTTAATGGATATGGAAGGCAGCCCCTTGACAGCAACTCCATTCAAAGAATTTCAGCAATTGAATTTTTCCTTTGCCTGGAAACCATCCTCAAAATGGATAGTAAGCAATCTGGACTCTACCATTGGGATATACGATTCCGTGGCTCCCTTCGGTGTTATGTTCAATAGATTCTGGAATGGAGATACGCTAACCATTCATGATCAGCATTGTCTTTTCCAATTGGAGGATACAGATGATCTAAAGATCCATTTGGAGTTTGGAAATCAGGGTAAACTATTTTTTAGCAGGTCAAATGGAAAAGGTATCAGCTTCATGGATTTTTGCGGTAATTCCATTTATGAAGGCAGGGTTGAGGAGATCATTCCAAGGACAAAACACCTTTTCCGTATTAAAAAGGGATCCAAGTATGGTCTTGTAGACACAAGCGGGACCACCATAATCCAAACTACTTATGACTTTATTTCTCAAAAGACCCAAGAATACCTTATCCTTTTTAAAAACAGAAAGTACCAACTATTCAACATTGAGACTGGTAAGCTTTCTGAAATCAACTTTTCCTCCAAACCCCGGATATCAGAGTACGGTTTGGCCCTAATGCAGGAGAAAAATGATCTATTTTGGATCGATCCAAAAGTAGGGTCAAGAGGAAAAACTCCAAATGCGGAATTTCTTTTCCAAATCAATGACAGCCTAATTGCAGTACGATTTAGAGAAACCGGACAAAAAAACCCGGATTCTACAGGTATCTATAACCTGTTAAAAAATGAGTTTCAATACGCCAGGAACGGAAACCTATTTCTAGAACTCAAAAGCGAAAATCTCTTGACAGAAGAAAACGGCAGGTATGGGGTCTGGGATTATAGGTTTGGAAACCAGGTTCTGGAATCGAGTTATGACGATATTCTAGAGTACAGGTTTAGGAATCAAACATTCTTCTTAACCTTCCTCATCTCCGAGGAGAATGAAAATGTCAAAATTGAGCTTTGGGATTCTTCAGGTAGAAGAAAGAATCAGTCAATGGTAAAGCAAGGATTTTGGTCCGATGAACTTTTTTGAGCATTGCTTCAATTTCAAAAATTTATTGCCTAATTTTTACCTAATATTTTAAACAGCTATGTAAATTTTTCAAGGTTATGTTATCAGGCAAGATCCAGAAAATCCGAAAAGATCACCGGGCATGGCTTGACCAGATCGACCACTTCTTAACCGAAATTTCTCAACTAAAAAACACCCTTCCATCCCGTAACGGGAATTCCAGATTCATCAACGATCTTCTTCATCATGAAAGAATTCTGGAAAAGCTCCGGACTTCAATCAATTCGCATAGATTGTTCATCGATGAGATTGCAGGAGATCCTGGAATAACATTGGAATTCCTTGATCTGGAAGGTCATGAAAGGAATCACCAGCACTTATTGAATGTTGAGTTAAGTTTTAGGAAGTTGTTGCATGAAGCGCCAGGCACTCCGGACCATGAAACAGCATTAAGCTGATCAGCTTTCGACCTTTTGGCTAAGCTGGAAGATCATCTCTTTGCACATGGTTTCAATATCGTATTCCCTTTTCCAACCCCAGTGCGATCGGGCTTCCTCATCATAAATTGAACTTGGCCAGCTGTCTGCTATTTGCTGTCTTGAATCTGGTTGGTAATTGATCGTAAATCCGGGAATGATCTTTTTGATCTCATCAGCAAGTTGGCTGGGGGTAAAGGAGATCCCTGAAAAATTATAGCTCGAACGAATTCGGATTGACGAACTATCGGCGTCCATTAGCTGCAGAGTTCCTCTGATAGCATCTTTCATATACATCATAGGCAACATACAATCCTCTTTCAGAAAGCAGTTAAATTCCTCACCGCTTACAGCTTTGTGAAAAATATCTACAGCATAGTCAGTTGTCCCTCCTCCCGGAAGGGATTTGTAGCCAATCAAACCGGGATACCTAAGGCTCCGCACATCTACATCGTACTTTTCAGAATAATACTCACACCACCTTTCCCCGGCTAATTTGCTTATGCCATACACCGTGTTTGGCTCAGAAACGGTTCTTTGAGGAGTGTTATTCTTCGGGGTGGATGGGCCAAAAACAGCTATTGAGCTTGGCCAGAAGAATTTTTTGATCCTTTTTTCCCTTCCCAGTTCCAAAAAAATCATCAGGCTTTTCATGTTCAGATCCCAGCTTCCTAGAGGGTTGCTCTCTGCTTTGGCCGATAAAGTGGCCGCCAAATGATACACGACCTCAACATCATAATTGGCGATCAGATCATCTATTCGGGAGGAATCAGTAGCGTCCAGGATCTCAAAACTGCATTCCAGGACTTGGGATGGATGACGAATATCGGTTGCCAGAATATTTTCAGAACCGTATTTCTCAACAAGTGCTTCGACCAACTCTGTGCCGATCTGACCGAGAGCACCTACAACCATGATTTTTCCCATTCACTCTTTTTTCAGGGCACCCAAATTATCCTGAAAAAGCCAATTTCCAAAAGTGACATATCCGAATTTTCCGAATTGTATAATTTTGGCCAGAATCTAGATATCCATGTATTCACAACTAAAACCCCAACTCGATAAAACGCTCCAGGAAATCAGGGAGGCAGGCCTTTTTAAGGAGGAAAGGATCATAACAACCCCTCAAGGGGCTGAGATCAAAACCAGCGATGGAAAAGAAGTGATCAATTTTTGCGCGAATAACTACCTGGGGCTATCTTCTCATCCCCAGGTGATTGAAGCCGCGAAAGCTGCAATTGACTCCCATGGTTTTGGTATGTCTTCCGTAAGATTTATTTGCGGAACCCAAGATATCCATAAAGAATTGGAAAGGAAAATATCCGAGTTCCTGGGTATGGAGGATACAATCCTTTATGCAGCTGCCTTTGATGCGAATGGAGGTGTCTTTGAACCCTTATTTGGTCCGGAAGATGCCATTATCTCTGACACTCTGAACCATGCTTCAATAATTGATGGAGTGAGGCTCTGCAAGGCTCAAAGGCTTAGATACATCCATAATGATATGGTGGACCTAGAAGCCAAACTAAAGGAGACTTCGGGAGCCAGGCAAAGGATAATTGTTACCGACGGGGTGTTCTCCATGGATGGAACCATAGCCCAGTTGGATAAGATATGCGAGCTTGCTGAAAAGTACGATGCTGTGGTTTTGAGTGATGAATGCCACTCTACCGGTTTCATGGGAAAAACGGGGAGAGGGGTTCATGAATACAGGAATGTAATGGGAAAGGTTGATATTATCACCGGGACCCTTGGAAAAGCGTTAGGAGGAGCTTCCGGAGGATTCACCTCAGGGAAAAAGGAAATAATTGAGCTTCTCCGTCAAAGGTCAAGACCCTACCTTTTTTCCAACACCCTTGCCCCCTCAATAGTCGGAGCGAGCATCGCCATCTTCGACTTGCTTTCATCGACCACAGAACTACGAGATAAGCTGGAAGAAAACACCAAATATTTCCGAAGCAAAATGACCGAGGCTGGATTTGATATCAAACCGGGTGAACATCCCATTGTTCCGATCATGCTCTATGATGCTCCCCTAGCAGCAAAATTTGCAAATAGATTATTAGAATTGGGAATCTACGTAATCGGGTTTTTCTTCCCTGTGGTTCCCAAAGGTGAAGCAAGGATCAGGGTTCAGATCTCGGCAGGTCATGATAAAGTGCATCTGGATAAAGCGATCCAGGCTTTCGTTCAAACAGGCAAGGAATTTAATGTCATCGATTAATATGAATCATTCGGTTTTACTTACCATTTTCCTTTCTATTTTCCTTTTTGCATCCTGTAAACCTGAGAAGGAAGTTGATGCCAGACGGCAGAATTTCATCAGCTCGATTGACTCAATAGAAGGAAAGATCAGAGCAAGCCTGGAAGCTAATCAGCAACCTGAGATCAAACTCGCCCTGGAGGCAGTAGAAGCCTATCGGAATTTCTTATACCACTATGAGGACGATAGCCTTGCTGCAAGGTATAATTTCAAGATGGCCAGGTTATATGATGGGGTCCTGAATGATAAAAGGCAGGCTATCGTTGAGTATGATAAGGCCTATCAAAAGTATCCCAAGTTCGAAGAGAGGGCGATCTTATTGTTTTTTGAAGGAAATGCATTTCATGATCTTGGTGACACAACCAATGCGATTGAAAAGCTTGAAGCCTTCATTGCAAAGTATCCGGATCATGAATTTGCAGATGATGCTAAAGGGTTGATAAATATTATCAGGATGGATCCAGGTGAATTCGAAATGATGTTCTCGGATACTCAGGATTCAGCCAGCTGAGAGGAACTTTCTTCGCTTTTAGGTTTTTCCTCATTGCCAAAGAGAGGGATCTCTTTTCCTCCCTCTTCTTCTTCCTCGTCAAACAGATATTTGAATATTCTTGACCTCACCTCAGCAATGGATAGGTTTGAACTCAATCTTCCATGTCGGGCAATGCTCACCTCTCCGGTTTCTTCAGAAATAATAAGTACCAGGGTATCCGTCTGCTCAGACATACCAACAGCAGCTCTATGTCTTAGGCCCAGCTGGGGTGGAATTCGTTCGGATTCAGATACAGGAAGAACACAACGAGCGGCTTTTATCTTTCCTCCATAAATAATCGCAGCCCCATCGTGCAAAGGGCTGTTCTTGAAGAAAATGGAAGAAAGCAATCTCTTAGAAATATCGGCATCAAGTATATCTCCTGATTCAGCATAGAATTTCAACTCGGAGTTTTTTGAAAAAACGATCAATGCTCCAGTATTTGATGCGGACATATTTTTGATCGCTTCCATAACCGGCATAAGATCCGAATTTTCCATCCCCTTTCGTCTCCAGGGAAAGATCCGGTTTATGGAATTGGACTGAAACATGGTCGTTTTCCCAACCAGTATCAAAAACTTTCTGATCTCAGGCTGGAATAAAACTATAGCAGCAATGACACCAACTCCGGTAAACTGTCCAAGGAGGGTAGCAAGCAATTCCATTTTTGCCGCCTTTACGATCAGATAGATCAAGACAATCAAGAGGAGTCCGAAGAATATCCTAACCGCCACACTACCTTTCATCAGCCGGTACAATTGGTAGATCAGGATGCTTACAAGGAAGACATCTATGAAATCCACCCAGGTGAATTCCAGAAACCCAATTTTAAATAGAAGTGGCATCCTTATAAAGTTCGAAAATTTTTATGGAATCAGCTGCAGCAGCAACGTCATGTACCCTCAAAATATTGGCGCCATTGATCAAAGCCAGGACCTGAGCAGCCGTGGTTCCATGCAGGGATCTCCCAACATCTACCTTCAGACTTTTATAGATCATAGACTTGCGTGAGATCCCCACAAGGACCGGCCTTTCCAAGATCTCCAATTCTCTGAGGTTTTTCAAAAGCAGAAAGTTTTGCTCTATGCTCTTTGCAAAACCAAAACCAGGATCCACAATTATGTCAGCGACTCCCTCCAAGTTCAGGTGATAAACTTTTTTCTGTAATTCTTGTACTACCTCCAATAAAAGGTCATCATAGTCTGTTAGCCCCTTCATTGTTTGAGGGTTACCCTTCATATGCATTGCCACATAGGGCACCCTGGCCCTCTTCACCACCTCGATCATCTCAGGATCCAGGCCTCCACCACTGATATCATTGATCATTGAAGCCCCTATTCTCAAACATTCCTCGGCGGTTTTGGATCGAAACGTATCGATAGAAATTGGGAAATCAGGGAAAGCTTTAACAAGTATCTCAAGCCCAGGGATCAATCTATCCAACTCTTCCACTTGCGAAACATCCTCCGCTCCGGGCCTGGAGGAATATGCCCCCACGTCCAAAATATCTACCCCTTCCTCGATCATTGATCCTGCTCTTTCCACTAACCGATCGATATTTATCCTTGATCCGACATAGAAAGAATCAGGGGTCAGATTCAGAATTCCCATGATCCTTGGTTTGCCAAGATCCATGAGTTGACCCTTGAGGTTGATCGTTTTTTTGTTGTAAAAAATCTTAATTTCGGCCCCTTCCAATTCTTATGAAACTGCCTGAAAAAACAGCCCGTGAATATAGGGAGGTGATAGCGGCCTGTAAAGGCTTATTCGAAAAAAAAACCCGGGATTATGGGACTGCCTGGAGGGTTCTAAGGCTCCCTTCAATAACCGATCAGATCTACATTAAGGCACAGCGAATCCGGACTATCCAGGACAAGGGAGTAAATATGGTTGGGGAGGATATCGAGAATGAATTCATTGGGATCATTAATTACTCGATCATGGCCCTCATTCAGCTCCATTTGGGAAACTCCCAAGAAGAGGAATTAGAAGAAAAACAGGTCCTGACGTACTATGATGATCAGGTTGAAACAACGATCTCTTTATTGGAAAAAAAGAACCACGATTATGGTGAGGCCTGGAGGTCGATGAGAATATCCTCGATAACAGATATCATCTTAATGAAACTACAAAGGGTAAAGCAGATCGAAGAGAACAAGGGGGCGACCCTGGTTTCCGAAGGAGTTGATGCAAACTATATGGATATGATCAATTATTGCGTTTTTGCGTTAATACTGTTAAAGTCAACACAACATGGCTAAACTGGCAGGAAATATCGCTAAATACCTCGTTGGGGGATTGTTCATTTTTTCAGGTTTGATCAAGATCAATGATCCTGTTGGATTCGCGATCAAGCTTTCAGAATACTTTGAAGTATTTGCTGCTGATTTTTTCTCAGCATTCCATTTTTTGGTTCCCTTAAGCCTTTTTCTTGCGGTGACCATTTGCCTTATGGAAGTGGTCCTGGGAATTAATCTATTGGTTCATAACAAGCCGAAGCTTAATATCTGGCTTCTCTTCGGCATGATCGTATTCTTTACTTTCTTGACCTTTTACTCGGCTTATTTCAATAAGGTAACGGATTGTGGATGTTTTGGAGATGCAATTCCCCTTACACCCTGGGAGAGCTTTTACAAGGACCTCATCCTGCTATTTCTGATCATCATTCTGATTTGGAGGCGAGATGACTTCAAGCCATTTCTACCTCAAAGATCCAGATATGTCATTTTCTCAGCTTCCTTAGTTATCTCCTTCGTATTGGCCGAAATATCAATAAGACACCTGCCCCGAATTGATTTCAGGGCCTATAAGATCGGGGCCAATATTCAGCAACAAATGGAACCCAGTGAACCTCTACAGTATCTGTACATCATGGAGAAAGACGGTGAGGAAGTGACCCTGGAGGTCTATCCTACCGATCCTGAGTATAAGTTCATTCGAATGGATATCGCTAACCCTGAGGCTCAGCCTAAGATCACGGATTATAGCATTTGGAATGATGAGGGCGATTTCACGGAAATGTCTCTCTCTGGAAAAAAGTTGTTCCTGATCATTCAAGATGTAAAGAAAATTAAGAAGAAAGCGTGGAGAAAGATGGAACCTCTGCTGGAGGAGATCAAAGATTCTGAAGCAGAGATCATGCTGATCACCTCTTCAGGACCTGATGAAATACAGACAGCCATCCGGGCTCATGGCCTTCCAGAAGATTTCTACTATGCAGATGCAACGGTTCTAAAAACAATGGTGAGGTCGAATCCGGGATACATCCTTATTGAGGATGGAACTATCAAAGGAAAATGGCATTGGCGGGACACGCCTAAGCTGAAAAGATTAGAAAAGAAACTAAATCAGAACTAAATTTTTGAAGGGATGATTGTACCCATCCTAATAGGACTTCCAGGATCCGGAAAGAGCTACCTTGCCAAGAAAGCTTCTAAACGGTTCAAGATCAAAATGTTGGACATGGATGATGTTTTTTTCAAGCGCCATTCCCTTTCCCCTGGGAAATTCATTATTGATCACGGTGAAGAGGAGTTCAGATCCAGGGAAAGGGAAATTCTGATTGAGATACTTGACTCAAAGGAAGAGAAAATCGTTGCATCCGGAGGGGGGACTCCGTGTTATTCTGACAATATGGAGATCATCCTTCAGAAAGCAAACCCCATATTCCTTGATATTGGAAAAGAGATCCTAATCAAAAGGTTAGAAAAAGAAAAGGAGTTAAGGCCTTGGCTTGCAGTGGGAGCAGATCTCTTCTCGGTTTTGGAGCAGCTTTATCATAAAAGAAGACCTTACTACGAAAAAGCAAGGGTAACCATCTTTTCATCTGAGATCGAAGATCAACTCGAGATCTTAAAACCTTACTGCTCCGGAAAGAATTAAGCGGATCTGGGACAACACCAGATCAACCCTTGGCTGTTCCTGAACTTCAATTTGGTAGGGTTGGAAAGATGAATCCCTAGGCAGATAATAATCCAGAGCAAGGAACCATTCAAAGGCATTCTGAGATATTTTATCAGACCCGTAGCCAAGGCACAAGGCTAAATTTGGAAGCGTTTTTCCCCAATCGGTTCCGCTGGGATCTCCAAAGTACCTAAAACCAAAACCAAGAGCATTCTGGCCAGAAAAATGCCTCCTCACCCCTATCCGAAGGTTGAAGCCGTTTTTCAAATCGGTATCCAACTCGTTCCATTTGGTATCGAGGTTTGCGCTTTCAAAGTCATAGGAAAGCCTTGAATACGGAACAAATTCAAAGTCGGCCATGAATGTCCAGGCTTCCGGGATGGAATAAGTTGCTCCCAGGTTAATTCTATATGGGTTAGTAAATTCATACTTGACCTCTCTTTGCCTCGTACTACCCGATTCCTGATAAAGGGTATCCGAAAATTGAGGGTCAAAAGGATTAGTCCAAATCAAACCATCAAAATCTACTCTTATACTTTCGACCACATTTTCCTTCAGGCTATAGCTGGTGCCTGAATTAAACCCAAACCCCATGCTGAAACGATCACTGAAATGATAGATCAAACCAATACCTAGATTTAACCCATTTCCACTGATATCCCGGGAGATAGAAACTTCCGATCCTATATATTCCCCTTCGTTCACCTCCAGTTGTTGCTCTGAAAGAGTCACTTCCTGTTCATACCTGATCGAACTGATTCCAAACTTCACCCCAAGGTCCACACCCTTTTTATGTTTAAGGGAATATGCTATATCCCATTGTGTCTGGTTGCCATTGGCCGTGAAGGTACCCGATTGGTTCAGGTTGCTAAATGGGAAGATCCTTGCATACTGATCGCAGTTATAGTTTGAACAAAGGTTGCCGTCAGCATCAAACAGGTATTTCTCGAAAGCAAGTCCTAGAAGAGAATTATTTCCGTCTAGGTCCAGAGAATTGGTCCCTGTGGTTTCCTGAATAAAAAAATCACTTATACCATTTAGATCGTTGGCTCCAGCGAATTCCATGTCATTTGTAAAGTCAGAAAGTCTGTTTACGGTAACCGAAAGATTTTGACCCTTTATAGGATTGTTTTCGTCTTGCTTCCCAGGAATAAAAAAAACCAGGCCAACATGATTCAATACCGGGTCGATCTTCGTCTCTTGAGTCTCCTGCCCTGCCAAGCTGGTGGAATACCAGTTTCTGGCCAGTCCAAAAGACACCTCTAATTCACTTCTTTGGAAAGATGCCAGGGAGGCTGGATTCAATAAACTCCAGGTGGATTCAAGGCTGCCTGCGGTTCCGGCATTTCCTACGGATAAGGATCTGGCAGAACCAAAATCCCGGAATGAAGAAAAAAGAATTGCATCGCTCAGATATCGCTCATCGAATTGAGCAATGCAGTTCGTGTAACTGGCAACTACCAGGAGCATAAAGGGGATCTTCTTCAAGGTCCTCATTAGACCCACAAAGAAAATCAACAAGCAGGATTTCCGTTTTGCCTTTTATCTATTTTATTCCCCTCTTTCCACCGGACCTTGAAGGACTTGGCCTGCTTGCTGGTTTCTTGCTCGCAGGTTTAGACTTTGGGCTAGATACGGATCTGGAAGGAGTTGATCTGGACCTACCAGGCCTTGAATAGGAAGTTGAATTTCCGCTGCTCCTACTGTTTGAGGGCCTCGAAACATTCCTTGACCTTGAAGGAGACGGATTGCTCGTTCTGGGTTTGGAATAGGAAGATGAATTTCCGCCGCTCCTACTGCTGGACGGCCTGGAAACATTCCTGGACCGAGAGGGAGATGGTGTACTTCTTCCGGGCTGCGAGTAACTTGAGGAATTGGAGTTGCTCCCGCTTCTAGTAGGCCTGGAATAGGACGATGACCTTGAATTGCTGTTTGATTCCGTTCTGGAAGGCTGATAAGACCTTGATTTACTAGGTTTTGACCATTTAGAATTGGATCTGGAACCTGAAGAACTTCTTGATTCACTTTCCACCAGTTCCCTCTCTTTAGAATAATCTCCGACCATACGATCTTCATAGTCCACTCTTTTGAACTTGACGTTCTGATTCTTCGATTTTTCGGAGGCAGGTTTAGAATAGCTTTGCTGGTCTTTGTAATAATATTTTTTCTTCCCTTTTGCCTCAATGGCGGAAGTATTACCTCTGCTGGGGACAACATTGCCTGCCTGATCCACAGTTGTTGGCTTATCATGAAGGTTGACATCCAGCACTCTTGGAAGAACAGGCCTGTCATCAAGGACGAGCCCCCCACCCCCTGAATTTGAGGTCCCAATCGGGCCACGAACAGGGATCACACATGCCGGAGGAGCTATCTCTACAATAGGTCTTGGGTTGAATCTCACTCCCGGGCTGTAATATCCATATGAACCATTATAGCAGTAGAATTGAGGTCCCATGCTTGTTGTCAAATAGATATCCGAGACAAGATCAAGAAGGAGAACAAAGATCTCGCTACCCATTCTGAAAAGAAACATTCTTCTTTTCGTAACCAGGTAAGACCCCATCATTCCCGGGGTACCATCTCCAACATCAATAAATTCATTTCCATATATGAACAGGCGATTCGAAAAAAGGCCCGGACGGAATCCATAGTACTCATTCCAATAGACAAAGGGCCCCGGATCATGCTTGATCAAAAGAAATTCAGGATGGTGTGGAAACTGATTATATCTCAAGGGATTTGTCTCAAGATACAGATCAGGTTCTGCATTGGTCAGAGCAAGATTATGACTAATGGTAACCGGCCTGATCTCGTAGGTTGCGGAATTCCAGGCCAGACCTTTAAACGCAGTCAAAAGAACGAGGATCAAGGAAATTGAAAGGATGTAGTACTGGTTTTTCATGGTCATTTTTCTTTATTCAATTCGCCAATTATTTAACCCTGCGCTGGATTATCTTTGCGCTCTTATTGAAATCAGCAAATCCTATACCAAAAGCCTAAATAAAAGATGGGGAAAGGCATAACAAGCAGAGAAAGTGACTATCCACAATGGTACAATGACCTTGTCATAAAAGCTGATCTTGCAGAAAATTCACCGGTCAGGGGATGCATGATAATTAAGCCCTACGGGTTTACCATATGGGAAAAAATGCAAAGGGAGCTTGATGATATGTTCAAGGCCACTGGACATGTCAATGCCTATTTTCCCTTGTTCATTCCGAAATCATATCTGAGTAAGGAGGCCGACCATGTCGAGGGATTTGCAAAGGAATGTGCAGTCGTTACTCATTATCGACTTAAAAATTCTGAAGACGGAAAAGGGGTTGTAGTGGATCCTGAAGCTGCGCTGGAAGAAGAACTGATCATCAGGCCTACCTCCGAAACCGTGATATGGAATGCCTATAAGAATTGGATACAATCCTATAGGGATCTCCCATTGCTGATCAACCAATGGGCAAATGTTGTGAGGTGGGAAATGAGAACACGTTTGTTCCTCAGGACCGCAGAATTCTTATGGCAGGAGGGGCATACCGCACATTCCACTGAAAAAGAAGCTGTTGAGGAGACATTACGGATCTTGGATGTCTATGCGGATTTCGCGGAAAATGTTTTGGCCATACCTGTGATCAAAGGCTTGAAGACCGAAAGTGAAAGGTTTGCGGGTGCGGTAGATACCTATTGCATTGAAGCCTTGATGCAGGATGGAAAAGCTTTGCAGGCCGGGACCTCCCATTTCCTTGGACAGAATTTTGCAAAGGCGTTTGATGTGACCTTCGCTACCAAGGAAGGTAACCAAGAGTTGGTTTGGGGAACTTCCTGGGGAGTGAGTACACGGCTAATGGGAGCTTTGATCATGGCGCATGGGGATGATCAGGGTCTGATCATTCCTCCAAAACTAGCACCTGTTCAGGTCGTAATAGTGCCTATTTACAAAAACGAAGAGCAATACGGGGAGATCTGTGAAGTTGGAAAGAGGATACAGGATGGATTGAGAAAAAGGGGAATACTGGTAAAACTCGATGACCGGGATACAGAAAGGCCAGGCTGGAAATTCTCTGAGTATGAATTAAAAGGCGTACCTGTTCGTTTAGCAATTGGGCCCAGGGACCTTGAAAACGAGAATGTCGAATTGGCCAGGAGGGATACAGGACAAAAGGAGATCGTGCCTATGGAAGGTCTTGAAGGAAGGATAGAAAGCTTGCTGGAAGAAACTCAAAAGAACATTTTCAACAAGGCCTTGAAATTCAGGGAGGAAAACACCCAGAAAATTGATTCTTATGATGATTTTAAGAAGAAGGTGAAAAATGAGGGTGGGTTTTTTCTTGCACATTGGGATGGGACAGCAGAAACAGAGGAAAAGGTAAAGAATGAAACAAAGGCGACCATTAGATGTATCCCAATTGAGGGAGAAAAAGAAGAAGGAAAATGCATGGTTACAGGAAAACCTTCAAGTCAACGGGTGATATTTGCTAAGGCTTATTGAGAAATGGAGTGGCTGATTGTAATAGGATTTATTGTAATAGGCTTGGCACTAGCCATAGTCGAAATCCTTTTTATCCCTGGAACCACTGTTTTTGGAATTTTGGGAGTCGCATCCTATATCACAGGAATTGTGCTTTCCTATAGCTATTTTCCGAGTGGAACCGCGCACATGTTTTTCATCGGGAGTTTTATTTTTTCCGTGGTGGTAGTTGGTTTAAGTCTACGTGGCAAATCATGGGAGAGGTTTTCCTTGAAAACTTCAAATACCAGCAAATTCAACCAAGGGAAAACAAATGAGTTAGAGGTGGGGCAAGAAGGCGTTTCCGCATCAAGTCTGCGCCCCATGGGCAAAGGTGAATTTTTCGGGAAAAACTATGAAGTGTCATCTTTCGCGGATTATATTGAATCCGGAAAAAGAATCCGAATATTGAAAATTGATAATCAAAAGGTTATCGTAGAAGAAATAAAATAATATGGCAGCTGGTATACTACCGATATTGATCTTGGTTGGAGCAATAATAGTTTTTTTTCTATTTCTCTATTTTGTTCCTGTCAACCTTTGGATCACCGCAAGATTTTCAGGAGTTAGAATTGGTCTTTTAGAGCTCGTTCTGATGAGAATTAGAAAGGTTCCGCCAAGAATAGTGGTCAATTCCATGATTACTGCAACTAAGGCGGGACTGACAGTTACCTCAAGGGAGCTTGAAACCCATTTTCTAGCAGGGGGACAGGTGCCAAATGTGATCACTGCATTGATTTCTGCTGATAAGGCGAATATCAACCTTTCATTTAAGCAGGCAACTGCCATAGACCTCGCAGGTAGGGATGTTTTTCAGGCAGTCCAGATTTCTGTAAATCCAAAGGTGATCACCACACCAAAGGTTGCAGCCGTTGCGGCAGACGGGATCCAGTTGATCGCCACTGCAAGGGTTACCGTCAGAGCCAATATCCAGCAACTCGTTGGAGGTGCAGGCGAAGACACTATCCTAGCTAGGGTCGGGGAAGGAATTGTCACCTCCATCGGTTCGGCAGGCACACATAAGGAGGTTCTGGAAAATCCTGATAAGATCTCAAAACTTGTCCTTCAAAGGGGATTAGATGCTGGTACCGCCTTTGAGATCCTTTCCATAGATATTGCAGATGTGGACGTAGGAGAGAACATCGGAGCAAAACTGCAGATCGATCAGGCAAATGCAGATCTAAAGGTTGCCGAAGCCAAAGCTGAAGAAAGAAGGGCGATGGCCGTTGCAAGTGAGCAGGAAATGAAGGCCAAAAGCCAGGAAATGAAAGCCAAGGTTATCGAAGCTGAAGCAGAAATACCCAAGGCGATCTCGGAAGCCTTTAAATTGGGCAACCTGGGTGTCATGGACTATTACCGCCTCAGGAATATAGAGGCCGACACCGATATGAGGGATTCTATTGCAGGATCTGGAAAAAGTTCGGATAAGAAGGGGTCCGGCAAATCAGGAAACAAAGGCTAAAAGGTAAAATAGGGTTGGGAAACCCTGCCCTATTTATTTCTTTCCTGCCAACTGACCACAGGCAGCATCGATATCTTTTCCCCTGCTTCTTCGTAGGCTTGCAGGTATTCTATTCTTTACCAGATATTCGCGAAATCTTTCTGCTTTGGAATCTGCAGTCCGATCAAAATCCAATCCTTCAACCGGATTGTACTCAATTAGATTGACCTTTGATGGGACCTTCCTGGCAATTTGAACCAATTCATCTGCGTCTTGATCAGAATCATTGAAATCCTTCAATAGGATATATTCGAATGTGACTCGGTTGCCGGTCTGGTCATAGAATTTATTGAGGGCACTTATAAGCCCCTGAAGATCATTGGTCTTGTTGATCTCCATGACCTCATTCCTTTTTGCATCATTGGCGGCATGCAATGAAAGGGCAAGGTTGAACCTTGGTTTAAGCTCCGCCAGTTTCTCGATCATTTTGGTTATCCCGGCAGTTGAAACGGTTATCCTGGAAGGCGACATGTGCAAACCATCC
Organism: Cytophagales bacterium; assembly: GCA_028279065.1. Classification (GTDB taxonomy): domain Bacteria; phylum Bacteroidota; class Bacteroidia; order Cytophagales; family CCMP332; genus JANQHS01. Next base: position 59,936 of record JANQSY010000135.1, on the reverse strand, counting down.
ACTGAACTTATCATTTCAGCAGATCTGACGACAGATGAATAATTCAAAAGGGGCTCACCCATTCCCATATAAACGATATTTGAAATAGGCCTTTGATATTCTCTCTTTGACAACAGGTTCATTTTGAAGACCTGGTCATAGATCTCAAAAGCCTCAAGGTTCCTTTTCCTCTTTAATAATCCCGTTGCACAAAAAGCGCAACTCAAGCTGCACCCGACCTGGGAGGAGATACAAGCAGTGATCCTGTCTTCAGTGGGAATCAGTACACCTTCAACATATTCACCATCGCCAAGTTTAAAGCCGCATTTAATCGTTCCATCAGAGCTTTTTTGGGTTTCACCAATCCGTGGGCGACTGAAATCAAAGGCATCTTTTAATTCCTTCAAAAAATCCTTGGGAATGTTTCTCATCTCATCAAAGTCACCGACATCCTTTTTCCACACCCAATCCCAAACCTGACGAGCTCTGAATTTTGGCTGTCCCATGGATTCGATCTTCGGTATTAGATCATCAAGAGAATAACTCCTTATGTCCTTTTTCTTTTCCAATTTTCAACTCTTGATCTTCTCGGTTACCTCCTCAGGAAGAGAAACAATTTTTCTTTTGTCATAATCAAAGCAGATCATTCCGGTTTTTGCCTTGGCCACAAGTTGCCCATCTCGTTTTTCGATCCGGTAAAGCAGATCAAAGCCAACAGGGGATTTTCTTCCAAATCCAACAAAGATCTTCAACCGATCACCAAGAAAGCCCTCAGACTTGTATTCAATTGCCGAATCAGCCATGATCAAACCAACCCCTGCGAGATCCATTTCATCCCAGCCGAATGAATTAAGGAACTGCATTCTCCCCTCATGCAAAAGGGACAGAACAGCATCATTCCCCAAATGATTCCCATAGTTAAGGTCACTTACTCTAACTTTTTCCTCGATGAAAAAGGGGAGATCCTCCGGGATACTGATTCTTACTCTTTCCAATCCTTAAATTTTTGATCAATATACAATTCAAAATTCTTGAATTAATATTGAGCAGATGTTGAGACTACTGGCAAGAGGAATTAAGAAGTTGGTTTCAATTTCAGGAACCCTGGCATCCTGGGTCAATATCATACTTCCCTTTGTCGTCCTGACAGATGTGTTATTCAGGTACCTTTTCAACATTTCCTTTCCCTGGCTTTTTGAATTGGAATGGCACCTCTTCGGGCTGATCTTCCTGTTGGGCGCCGCCCAAACCTATTTGCTGAATAAACATGTGAGAGTGGACCTGTTCTATAATAAATGGGCAGATAACAGGAGAAACACCATTGATCTAATTGGAGTATGCCTTTTACTGCTTCCGTTTTGTATAGTAGGGTTTGTCTACTCCCTGAAATTCGCGATGAACAGCTTTGAGATCCTTGAAGGATCACCGGACCCGGGAGGACTCCCCTTCCGATTCCTGATCAAAGCTTGCATACCCATCATGTTCCTTTTACTATTCCTTCAGGGTATCCAAAACCTCATTCAAAGGTTTCAAAAATGACAGAGTGGCTTCCAATCATAATGTTTGCCACCGCCTTTATCCTGATCCTTTTCGGGTATCCTGTCGCTTTTACCCTTGGTGGTGTTGCTTTCATTTTTGGGGTTTTCACATTGGGTATGGATTTCTTTTATGCCCTTCCGCTTAGGATATTTGGCATAGTCAATAACTATGTTCTAATAGCCGCCCCTCTTTTCATTTTTATGGGGATCACACTTGAACGGTCCGGCCTGGCTGAGAACCTTTTGGAATCAATGGGAAAGTTGTTGGGAAGGATCAAGGGAGGGCTCGCATATGCAGTTATAATCGTCGGGGCGATGCTTGCCGCATCAACTGGTATTGTTGGAGCTACTGTTGTTACCATGGGCTTGATAAGCCTGCCTACAATGATCAAAAACAACTATAAAGCAGAACTGGCTACAGGGGTGATCTCATCTTCCGGAACCTTGGGTCAGATCATTCCTCCCTCCGTGGTGTTGGTCTTGTTGGGAAGTGTTCTCAATGTTTCGGTGGGGAAACTCTTTATGGCAGCAGTTGTGCCTGGGGTGGGTTTGGTTATTCTGTATTTGGTTATGGTACTGGTCATTACCCTCCTAAAACCTGATTGGGTTCCGGATACAGACATGGATCAAAACAGAAAGTCGGATCTGAAGTTAATCAAATTGTTAAAGCCCATGATCCTCCCTTTTGTGCTGATCCTTGCAGTGCTGGGTTCAATATTTGCTGGTATTGCATCCCCCACTGAAGCTGCAGCTGTTGGGGCAGTTGGGGCAATCGTTCTGGCATGGATGCAAGGAAGAATGGACCTCAAAACCCTAAAGGAGATAGGGCGCGAATCTACCTACCTGACATCGATGGTATTCATGATCTTCATTGGGGCAACCGCCTTTTCCCTTGTTTTCAGGGGATTGGGTGGGGATCATCTGCTAACCGAGGTCATCCTTGGAAGCAACTTATCCTCAGGGGGATTTGTGGCACTGGTAATGGCCCTGGTTTTCGTTGCCGGCTTTTTCATAGACTTCATCGAGATCGTTTTCATTATTGTTCCGGTAGTGGCTCCAATTTTCAAACAGCTGAATGTCGACCTGATCTGGATAGGGATTCTTCTTGCTGTAAATCTTCAAACTTCCTTTCTTACTCCCCCCTTTGGATTCTCTTTATTTTATTTAAAAGGAGTGGCTCCCTCCTACATTTCGACTGGACAGCTTTACCGAGGTATCATTCCATTCGTAATGGTGCAGCTATTGGTTATGAGTTTGCTGATCCTTTTCCCGGGGATCATTGAGTGGCTTCCGGATTTGGCAGGATTTGAATGATCAATCCTCTAAAGAATTAGCCAGAAAGGTGTTCTTAGAAAAAAGCCAGACTACAAAAAATACAAGGGCCCAGTAAAGGTATATCTGGTAGAAATCCTTGGTATCACGATAACGGTTCTCTTTGATCTCTGCCTTCTCCAATAGGTCAATCTCAGAGAAAATACCCTCAAGAGCCTCGTCGTTTGATGCTCTGAAGAATTGGCCATTACCCACCTCTGCGATCATCCTTAAGGTGGTTTCATCTAGTGAATTGGTGATATATTGGGTAGCGCCGAAGAAGTTCTTCCCATAGGGCACTTTCCCATCCTTGCCCACTCCAATCGTATAGATCTTGATATTGTATGCAAAAGCGAGCTCTGCGGCGGTCTTTGGGTCTATATTGCCGGCATTATTATCTCCATCGCTTAACAGGATGATCACCTTTGAAGAAGAAACCGATTCCTTCATTCGGTTAATTCCTACAGCAAGTGCACTGCCTATTGCGGTACCCTGCTGGGGTATCATTTGGAGTTTGATCTGATCAATACTTTTGATCAACAGATCATAGTCTGTGGTTAAGGGAACAAGGGAATATGCATCTCCTGAAAAAACGACCATTCCAACCCTATCCTGAAACCTTCCTTCAATAAAATTCCTGGCAACCCTTTTCGCAGCTTCAAGGCGGTTGGGTTTAAAGTCTTGTAGCTCCATAGACTGGGATACATCCAGGATCAGGGCAATATCTATTCCTTCAGACCATTGTTCAACGGTTTCATTGGTCCGTTGGGGTCTCGCCAGAGAAACCAAAAGGAAACTGAGGAAAAGAAGAAAGAAGAGGGTCGGCAATAACCTTAAAAAGGATGACCAGGATGATTTTGACCGGCCGGGAGGTAAGGCCACATCAAGCTTTTGTCTGATCCTGAAAAACAATACCCACCTTAGGAAATAGATAACTGGAACCAGTAATAGCCCATATAAAAACTCCGGATGGACCCATTCAAACCCTCTAAGGGTATCAGGAAAAAGCCAACTCAATTTAAACCAGGACCAATCTCCGCTCATTTCCTTCTCTTCAGGGATTCAATTCGTTTGAAATAATGGTCTTCTGCGAAATGCTTGAACTCCATCAGTACATCTTTCCAATTTCCAATGGGAACATCACCATAACTAAAATTATCCAAAGACTTAAGGCAGGCAGATATATTCTCGTGATTTTCCAGGATAGAAATTTCCCTGGTGGTCATTGCGGAGTACCTTATTTCCGAAATGGATTCCATATATCTTTTCCAAAACACCTCAATAGATTCTACCTTCTGTTTACTTGGAAGCTCAAATGCATTTTGAAGGTATTCATCCATCTCTTTTAAGAACCTCCCGTGCCTCCGGCCTAATAAGAACTTTTGATAACTGACGTATATCCTGCCGCCGAAAAAAACTACAACCACAAGAATCACTGCCAGGGTTATCCCCAAAGCCCAAAAAAGCTTGGGATAATTGAATACGACCTGCAAAAGAGCTGGTTCTGTGTAGGTCCTTACAGAAACCGTATCGCTTATTTCAGGGATCAACTCCATCAAAACCACCTTTTCCGGGATACTTGGAATCGAGAAGGAGTCCTTTTCCTTGATAATGCTCACGGGTAAACTTAGGCTTTGAACGGAATCGAGCTCGAAACTCAGAAAAGTGTAAACGGCACTATCAAAGGACCAAAGACTGTCACTCCGGGTTTCGAAATACCGTATGTCGATCACTTCGAAGGGATAATAACTGGCATTGGAATCCGGAAAGATCACTTGCCAGTTCAGTGGGTATTTCATAGTCAGGGAGAAATCAACAGGAGCTCCGACTGTAATGGTATCTGAGTGGAATCTTCCTACAGGCTGTTCAGCTACCCCCTTGAAGGAGACAAGGATCAAAGCAATGAATATACCTTTCAACGCTTGGGATTTCGTTTGCTTAGATTCCTTATCCTAAAAAGCTTGATCAGCTTGGGAACATAATCTTCATCTGTATCAATGTGGATATAATTTGCACCCAATCTATTCGAGAGCTGTTCCAGATTTGCCGAATTCTCTCTGAAATAATTCCCGGATATGTTGGAAAACTCTCTGGAAGAGCTGTTGATCCAAAAGGTCTTTCCTGATTCCTGATCCTTCAATGGAACTATCCCCATTCTGGGCAATTTTCTTTCTCTTTGATCAGAAACGTGGATCACCACAAGGTCATGGAGATTGCAAAGGGCTTTCAGGTTCCTTTCATAACCTTCATCAATAAAGTCAGAGATCAGGATGATCACAGCTTTTCTCTTCAATCTGTTCATCACATATCCCAACATCTTCCTGAGGTCTGTCCTTTTGGAAGAGGGATCCAGGGAAAAGATCTCCTTAAAGATCCTCATTGCATGAGAACGTCCCTTTGCAGGTGGGATGAACATTTCCCTTTGATCGGAAAAGGCCAAGACCCCAGTCTGACTTGACTCTCTTATTGCTGAGAAAGCAAGAACAGAGCAGATCTCTTTTGAAATGTCGACTTTCTTATTCCCCTCTTGACCAAGGTTTTGTGACGCGCTAACATCCACAAGGAAGAACACTACCTGCTCCTTGTCTTCCTTAAAGGTCTTAACAAATGTCCCATGACCCTTTGCAGTGGCTTTCCAATGAATTGTCCGGACATCATCTCCGTACTCATAGGATCTGACATCGTCGAATTCAAGTCCGGATCCTTTGAATACAGACTCGAAATTCCCATGCATGTGAGAATCTACGGCCTGTCGGATTCGTATCTCAAAATTTCGAACCTTTTTGAGAACCTCCTTCATATGCCCGAAAAGGGAAGTTTAGTTATTTATATCAGAGGCGGAATTAGCAGACTCCTTTTTTAATACGTTGCTTTTTAAGGTAAGCCTGAATACGGGTTCACTGGCATTTGAGTGAATGGTGATCACCTTATTCTGAACTCCCATCTTTCCCTGACTATTGAAAGTTGCCGCGATCTCAGCCTTTTCTCCCGGAGGAATAGGTTGACTTGGCCAGGTCGGAACAGTACAACCGCAGGTGGTTTGAACCCTTGAGATCACAAGGGGAGCCGTTCCGGTGTTTGTGAACTTAAATGTATGTGAAACCTTTGTTCCTGCCGTAATGTCACCAAAATCATGACTTGGAGAGTCAAAGGTCATTACGGCAACCCCTGTTTGTTGTTTAGGTTCCTCTTCCAATTCAAGGCCCTGGGCCATGGAAAACCCGAAGGGCAAAAGGAGGATTGCTGTTATCAATGCTGTTTTCATGTCTCTATTTTTTAATATGACCAATTATCATCCAAAATTAGGCCAGTAATCAATTCTTTTTGTGAAAATCTTCAGGAAATATCACGGCCATGGATGAAGATGCTTTGGCAATGAGCTTATTTTCCCCTTGTCCCTCTTCCCAAACCTCTGCCTCACAGAAGTGAAGTTTTTTTCCTGGCTTTAATACCCACCCCTTGGCATAAACGTTTCGGGACATGCTAGGTGAGAGATATGAGATCCTGAGATCTCCGGTTACAACATGGTGATCGTGGGGAACAAGAGAAAAGGCTGCAAAACCCATGACCACATCAACCAAAGTGGAAATGACCCCTCCGTGTAAAAAGCCGTTTTGTTGTTTGTGATGTTTTTGAACTTCAAGTATGGCCCTGGTCCTACCCTCTTCGATCTCTATCAGTTCAATTCCAAGCAACCTCATGAATTCCTGACCCTCCAATTTCTTATGTACGAGCTCTCGGAATTTTGGATTCTTGGTCTTTACTTTCGGATATGTCTCAGACTGACTCATCCGGCAAAATTCAACAATTGGTTGAAAAAACCTATGGAGCCAGGGTTCGGCTGAGGATCTCTGGAATTATCACCAATTGGAAAAGGATCCTTCTGGTAAAAAATATTGGGGTTGGTGAGAACGGGTTTTTATGGGCACCTCCAGGAGGTGAGGTGATTTTCGGTGAAGGATTAAAACAAGCATTGGAAAGAGAGGTATTCGAAGAAACTGGCGTCCTTGCAAAAACCGAAAGATTCCTGTTTATGTCCGAGTACATCCAAAAGCCATTTCACGCGGTGGAGGTCTTTTTTCTGATGGAGCCGAAATCATTTGAGATAAAAAGAGGAAGTGATCCTGAAGTAGGGGAAAAATTCGAGGCGATCGGTGAGGTCAAATGGCTCGATTTTGATGAGATTGAAAATATCTCAACGGGATCCAAACATGGTATTTTCAAATTGGCTGATTCCTTGGAAGGATTATTGAAATTGGAAGGATTTGCCGAGGTTTTAAAGCCTTGATTAGATTTTAAATCTCTTTCATAATGGTTATTATTGCACGCAAATTCTCTTCATAATGAACGTCATAAAAGCGGTTTCTGTATTTCTTTTCGTTGTAGCACTTGGCTTGGCTTTTATGCTATATAAAAGCATTGAGGGCCCAATAAAAGAGAGGCAAAGGGTTAAAGCCGAGGAAATTGCAAAAATTGAAAAACTCAAGATCTTAAGGGAGGTTCAAAAAGTTTACCTGAGTGTACATGGGAAATACGCCGGCCATTGGGATTCGGTAATGACATTCATCAACAGTGACACCATCTACAACATTCAACGTTCAGAGGAGATTATTGTAAGGCAGTATGGAGGTGATAGCGTGATCGTGCATATCGATACGGTTGGAGCTACAGCTGTTAAAGACAGACTATTTCCTTCAGATCAGTTTCCAAATTTTGACGTGAGGAATCTTCCCAGAATTCCAGGTTCCGATAAGGACTTTGTGATCTTCTCGGATAGGATCGAAAAGAACAATATCATGGTTGATGTCTTTGAGATCAAGGATAGGCAACCGATCAGCTATCTCAGCGAATTAAGAAGTAAAGGTGAACCACTAAGAGTAGGTTCCAGAACAGAGGTTTCGACCTCCGGCAACTGGGAATAAACTTTGTGAGCAAGACTGAAAAAATTACTGAAGAAATCCTGACAGTCAAGGATGAAAAATTCCTTGTTGATCACCTGGAAAAATATATTCTCTCACTTACTATTGGCTCAAAGACTTTAAAGTGTTGCGTCCTTGATCCAAAAGAGAAAAGGATCCTTTGGTTCGACCATATAACCTGGGAGGGAAATATGGAGGTCGAAGAAGCCCTGGAGGATGTATATCACCATCATCATTTTCTTGCTGCCGGGTTTTGGAAAAAGATAATTGTAGCTCAGGACAACCCATACTGTACCCTTATCCCAAGTACATTATTTGATGACAAGAAAAGCAGGCTTGTTCTTGAATCTACTTTTGGACCCCTTGATGCAGATTTGGACCCCAAGTCCAAAAAACATCCCGATCTGGGGTTTTCCACTGTTTTCGCCACTCAGAAAAAGTTGAATGATTACTTCACCAAGAAGTATCCCAAGAAAAGGATCAATTTTATTCACGCTTCCGATGGGATCCTGGAATTCGCAACGGGGGTTTCCAGTCCTGAAAAATCAACCGAGCTATGGCTTGATTGGACGGGAATGAACCTAAAGACGATCCTTATCAGCAATGGCCTTCCTGTTTTTTACAATTCATTTGAATGCCATTTTCTAGAGGATGTGGTTTATTTCGCTTCCCTTCTTTCTGAACAGATCAATACAGACGCCGGGAGCTTATCGGTAAAGCTCAGCGGGGATTTTGAAGAAAGTGATAATCTTAAATCCTTACTGGAGAGTTTTTTTGGAGAGGTTGCCATAGCCGAACGTCCTAAACTGTTTTATTTCGGTTACCTGTTCGATGAAGTCCCTGAGCACAAGCACCTGGAGTCCTTTTCTTCATTCTTTTCAGTACCTACATGAGCCGGATAGCAGTATTTCCGGGATCTTTTGATCCATTTACGAACGGGCATTATGATGTGGTGCAGAGGGGCCTTAAGATCTTCGACGAGGTGATAATTGGACTTGGCATCAATCCCAATAAAACCAGGTATTTCGATTCCAAGTTGATGGAAGAAAAAATAGTTGAGGCTTTCAAGGGAAACTCAAAGGTTTCTGTAAAGACCTACTCCGGATTGACAGCAGAATTTGCTAGAGAAAACCAGGCAAAATACATCTTGAGGGGGCTACGAAACACAACTGATTTCGAATATGAGAATACCATTTCACAAATAAACCGGGACCTATTTGAGGGTTTAGAAACAGTGTTTCTTATTACCTCTCCGGAGTATGCAGCTGTTAGTTCATCAGTGATCAGGGAGGTCCATAAGTTTGGTAAAAGCCCGGATAAATACCTACCCTATAAGTTGTGATGGAACTTATATAGTTCCCAGGTCTTGACCATATTGTCATAACTCCCAATCAAAAGTTTCTCAACCTCACTTTGGTTGAAAAACCCAACATGTGTTATCCCTTCATTTTCCTGAGGTTTCAGATCGATCACTTCTTCTACTTCCATTCCATACCATCTGGTTTCCTTCAGATTTATGTTTTCTTTTCTCTTATAAACGTGATAGGTGGTATGTATATCAAAACTGATACTTCCTCTCACCCCGGTCTCCTCCTCAACCTCCCTCATCGCTGCAAGTTCCCACTCCTCACTCTTTTCCAATTTCCCCTTTGGAAACTCCCAGAACCCATTCCTTTTGATCATCAGGAATGTATCATCTTTCCTTAGAACTCCCCCAGCAGCCTTTTCTGCGCGTAACTTGTTTCTTAACTGAGAAAATGCCTTGGAAGCATCCCTTTCACCTACCATTATCGATCGGCTCTTGTAGGCAAATTGGTTCCAGTTTTCGATCAAATAATCCCCGAGATCATTATCGGAGTCGAATTTCAGTTCCTTGGATGATGGGATAGGGTCATCCAGAAATGGAACGGGATTTCTAGGCTCACCATCAAAAATGATTCTTGAACTTCCCCCGTAAATTATTTTTTTCGAGAACCTTTCCATATTTACAACTAACAATATTATTCAATTGGAAATGAGTTTTCAAAAAACTGAAATAGCTACCAAGATCGCGGAAGAATTGATCGCGACAAAGGCGGTTATCCTGAAGCCTGAGGATCCCTTTACCTGGACATCAGGATGGAAATCGCCAATTTATTGTGACAATCGAAAGACTCTTTCATTTCCAAAAAGCAGGGATGAGATCAGCCGTTGCCTGCTTTTAGCTATTCAGCATTTCTTTCCCGAATGCGAGGTGGTTGCAGGTGTTGCCACAGCTGGAATACCTCAAGCGAGTATCCTTGCTGATCGGCTCAACCTGCCTCTGATCTATGTTCGGGATAAGGCAAAAGCTCATGGCAGGGAAAACAAGATTGAAGGTGAGATAAAAGCCGGGCTAAAAACGGTGGTCGTGGAAGACCTGATCTCAACAGGAGGAAGCTCCATCAAGGCAGCGAAGGCTGTGATCGAATCAGGAGCAAAAGTCCTTGGAGTTCTTTCAACCTTTTCATATGGATTCCCGGCAGCGGAGGAGCAGTTCAGAGATGCTGATATTCAATTTGTATCACTATGCACCTATCAGGATCTCCTTCCCATTGCCCAAGCCCAGGACCTGATAAAAGGATCCGACCTGCCCATCCTTGAGTCCTGGAGGCAATCTCCCGGGGACTGGAAAGGATGAAGATCTTTCTTCTTTCGGACACCCATGGGTTTATCGATGAACAGATGCAGGATTTGATCCATGAAGCAGATGAGGTTTGGCATGCGGGGGACTTTGGCGATTATCAGGTTGCCAATAGGATCCAGGAACTAAGGCCTCTCAGGGGAGTTTATGGAAATATCGATGGTAGGGAGATCAGGGCCCAATATCCGGAACAATTGTTCTTCGATTGTGAAGGTCTAAAGGTAGGAATGATCCATATTGGAGGTTACCCACCCAAATATGCTCCGGGGGTAAAAAAAATCTTGCAAGAAAAAAGACCAGAAATATTCATCTCGGGCCACAGCCATATCCTAAAAGTTGTAAAAGATCACGACCTGGATCTGTTACATATGAATCCCGGAGCCGCTGGAAAACAGGGGTTCCATAGGATCAGAACGGCTTTGCGCTTTGAGATACTGGATGGCGAGGTGAAAAACCTCCAGGCCATTGAACTTGGAAAAAGAGGCTAGAGAAAACCTATTCAGCCTTTTCTACAGCTTCCTCTTGGGATTTAGGAGCTTTTTCTTTTGCTTTACCTTCTTCCTTTGGAGCAGCTTTGACTTTTTCTTCAGCTACCTTCTCCTTGGCGGGCGCTTCAGCTTTTGGAGCTGACTCATGCATGGAAGATTTTTCTTCCGTATTTGGTTTCTCAGGAGCTTTAGCAGTCTCTACCTTTTCAGCTTTTTCCTCTTCCTTCTTTGCTTTGGGTGAAGACTTCTTTCCCCATCCGGCCTTGATCTCTTCAACATCCACCTTTTTGACCACAGGCTGGAAATTAAGGGACTTATGTACCGAACTTCTGGTCTTCGACCTTTTCTTAAGATTCTGTTCTTTGCGGGTCAATCCTGCCATTTCTTATCCACTTTGAAAAAACGAGGCGCAAATCTACAATTTAATTTTTGAAAAATGTGCCTTCCAAATTGATCTTAAAACCATTCTTGAGAGTATTTTCGCCTTGATTTATGAAAGCCGAAAATGCACTTCCTCCAAAGGGTACCAGGGATTTTGGACCCGAGACCATGGCCAAAAGGTCATGGACCATCGAAAGGATCAGGAAGAGCTTTCAAAAATTTGGATTCGCTGAACTGCAAACCCCTGCAATGGAGAACCTGCCTATCCTTCTGGGCAAATATGGAATGGAAGGAGAAAAACTGATCTATAAGATCCTGAACTCCGGACCGTATCTTCGAAAAGGGCAAAAGGGAGAGGTTTCATTTGAAGATTTTGAAACAGGAGAAAAAAAGCTGACCCCATTGATCAGCGAAAAGGGATTGAGATATGATCTTACGGTACCCTTTGCCAGATATGTAGCCAAAAAACATAACGAACTAAACTTCCCATTTAAACGATATCAGATACAACCGGTCTGGAGGGCAGATCGGCCCCAAAAAGGAAGGTTCCGGGAGTTCTGGCAATGTGATGCCGATACTGTAGGTTCAAATTCACCTGGAAGTGATGCGGAAATGATCCTTTTGACTGCAGATGTGATGGCCTCTTTGGGGATCAAGGATTATCTGGTCAGGATAAATAACCGAAAGATCTTAAGTGGGATATGTGCGGAGTTCTGCCCAAATGCAGAGGCTGAAAAAGTGATCGGGGCCTTGGATAAACTGGAAAAGATCGGTCAGGAAAAAGTGCTGAATGAACTCTCTGCTCTTGGTCTTACTGGTTCAGAACTTGACCGGTTCAGATCCTACCTTGACATTGGCAATGATCCTTCGAGTGCCGTATCAAACCTTGAAGGACTCAAAATGCAGGATAATAGGGTTTCAACGGGATTAAAGGAAATTACTGAGATCCTGGATCTTTGTGAGGATCTGGGAGCGAAGCTTCAGTTTGATCCTGTTTTGGCAAGGGGACTGGACTATTATACCGGATCGATCTTTGAAGTTTCCATAAAGGATTCAGGAATTGGAAGCGTCAGTGGTGGGGGGAGATATGATGACCTAACAGGAGTCTTTGGAGTTCCCGGGATCCCAGGTGTCGGCATTTCTTTTGGATTGGACAGGATCAATGAGTACCTGGAAAGTAATAATGGATTCCCCGAGGAGGTTTTGCGAGGGCCAGACTATCTGATCTGCCATACAGATAAGGAATCCGCAAATGGAACCTGGGAACTGTGGAGAGAACTGAGAAGAAGCGACCTTAAAGGATCTGCATTCCATGGTAATGAGAAACTAAAAAAACAGATCCAGTATGCAGACCGTTCGGGTATCAATTATGTGATCGTAGTAGGACCTGAAGAAATTAAGAAAAAAAAGTATATGCTTAAGAATCTCAAAACCGGGGATCAAAAGGCTCTTTCATCGGATGAGATCATCAATACCATAAAAAATGGCGGGTAGTTTTGTCATCGGTGAGAAAATGGAACTTTCCCTAGAAGACCTGATCGGGATTCTTGATGGAGGTCGGACTCTGGAATTAAGTTCCCAGGCAATTGAAAACATTGAAAAAGGAAGAATATTCCTTGAAAAAGAGATCAGAGATCGTTCAGTTCCCATTTATGGAATAAATACAGGATTTGGATCCCTTTACAAAAAAAAGATCCCATCAGATCATTTGGCTGAGCTACAGGAAAACCTGGTCCGCTCGCATGCATGCGGCATGGGGCCTGAAGTCCCAGCCCGCATCTCACAATGGATCATGTTACTCAAACTGATCTCCCTTTCAAAGGGGTATTCAGGGGTCACTAAGGCCCTCATAGACACCGGAATCGAATATTATAATAAGAGTGTTTTCCCAGTGATCTTCGAAATGGGCTCCCTAGGGGCCTCCGGTGACCTGGCTCCATTAGCCCACCTTGCTCTTTCCCTCATCGGTGAAGGGGAATCCTGGCTTAATGAGGAAAAAAGGAATACTGAGGATGTGATATCGGAACTTGATTTGCAACCTCATAAACTGGTTGAAAAAGAAGGACTTGCTATACTTAACGGGACTCAGTTTATGCAGGCCTATATGGGAGAATGCCTTTCCAAAGGATTCAACCTGCTTAATTGGGCTTGCATAGTCGGAGCAATTTCGCTCGACGCTTTTAAATGCAGATATGATGCATTTCATCCCGATATTCAAAGGATAAGAAATCAAGATGGTCAAAAAACCATCGCAAAGGTCTTTTTGGAATTGTTGAATGGCAGTGAACTTGGTGAAGTTGAAAAGACCCAGATCCAGGATCCATATTCCTTCAGGTGTATTCCTCAAGTATTGGGTGCCTCGGTCGATAGCCTTAATTACATCCTTTCCGTCTTTGAGAAGGAGATCAACGGTGTAACCGATAACCCCAATATTATCCCAGAAAGCAATCTGATCATTTCAGGGGGGAATTTCCATGGACAGCCGCTAGCGTTGGCTTTGGATTTTTTAACAATGGCCCTGGCCGAAATAGGAAATATTTCCGAACGTAGGATATTCCAGATGTTGGGCGGCAAGCGAGAGCTCCCTGAGTTTCTAACACAGGATCCGGGGTTGAATTCCGGATTGATGATACCACAGTATACGGCAGCATCCCTGGTCAGCTTTAATAAGCAACTTTGCACTCCCTCTTCCGTCGACAGTATTTCTTCATCCAATGGCCAGGAAGATCATGTAAGCATGGGAGCAAATGCAGGTTTAAAGACCTTTAGGGTTTTAAAAAATCTTGAGGAGATCATTGCAATTGAGCTCTTCACGGCCAGTCAGGCGATGTCTTTCAGGGATCAGAAGACCTCTCCATTTCTAGAGGAAATAGTTAAAGAGTACAGGGAGGTTGTTCCAATTTTGGAAAGAGACAGAAACCTACACGAGGATCTCAAAAAAACCGTTAATTATATTCGGACAACAAAGAAGGAGATTGGATTTTAAATTGAGATCATTCTTTTCTATCCAGGTTATTCTTTGCCTCATCATTATTGAGGCAAATGCTCAGCTTTGTTTCACTGCAGACGTGACTCGGGGTTGTGCTCCACTCACCGTAAATATTCAGGAATGCGTTGGGTCCAATGTAGACAAAGGCAGTTTGCTGTATAATTACGAGTACCAGCCGGGAGATCCCCCGGGGGGAGTTGATGACACCACTTGGACTTATTCTCAACCTGGGATTTACAGCATTCAGCAAACAGGAAATGTCAATGGTAGTGGGGCTACTTTGGTAGAATCAAATTACATTGAAGTCCTCGCTTCCCCGGCCCCGGAGTTCTATGTTTTCGTATGCGATAACAATGGAGTTGTTATCCAGATCACGAATATCGTGTACGAAGAGTACATCTTTGATTTCAAGGATGGTTCGCCAATCCAGGTCCTTGATGCCACCACAGATGACAAGATCTTCCATCAATATTCGGGTCCGGGGGTTAAAGATTTTTCCATAAAAGGCAACTATGTTCCCGGAGGTTGTGGAACCGAGATAAGTGGCACCATTAATACCCTGGACAACATTCCCATCCCACAGATCCTGAACTACAGGACAAGCCTAAATCCATATAAGGTGTCCTTTGAATACAGCACCATCGATAGGGTCTTTTATGACATTTACCAAAGCGAGGATGGTGGTCAATCGTTCACCCTGTTAATGACCTCTTTGCCTGGGGATGGAACACAATCCTATGAAAAAGGGAATCTTGGAGATACGGTAAACAATCAATGTTTCAGGGTTGATGCCAGGGATGAATGTGGGAACATATTTAGTTCGGAGACTCTTTGCTCTATTGAACTTGCAGGTGAGGCTCAAAACAACCGTAATCAACTGGTCTGGTCAGAGTATAAAGGTCCCAATCTTGATTCCTTTCAAGTTAACAGGGATGGCATCCCAATTGCTTTTTTGCCTTCCGGATTCCCCCCATCGGAGTATTTTGATTCCATGGTCGTTTGCGGAGATGAACACAACTATGAGGTTCTGGCTTTGATCAGCCAGGGTAGCTCAATAAGTTTTTCCAACAGTGTAGAATTGAGGTCCTTTTCATCAGACACTCCTTCCACTTTGATCAATCCTTTGGTCTCGACTGACCTGAACAATACCTTAGTAAGCTGGGATGCGGGAAACAACGTAGTGGAGTACACGGTATTTGCACAGACTGGCAATTCAAATCTTGGGCTCAAAGGATCTACAACGGAAACTTTCTTTGAAGATGAGGTTCAGGATAGAATCAACAGAATTCCTTGCTATTCAATCACCTACCAGGATTCATGCGATAATAAATCCAGGTTATCTGTTCCCCAATGCCCCATGATACTCCAGGTTTCCAATGCGCCTGAATCCAGCCATGACCTGGAATGGACCCCTTACGTAGGATGGGAACTTGGAGTAGAATATTATGAAGTTCAGAAGGTAAACGTAAACGGAGATGTTTTTTTTAGGCTGGAGCTTGATTCAACCACATTCGCGTGGGCGGATATAGGGATTGATTCAAGCTTTCAGGATTTTTATTACAGGATTAGAGCAGTGGAGAATCAGGGAGATTCAGCTCAATCATTTTCAAATTCGGTACTTATCGAACAGGTTTTCAGGATCTTTTTCCCAACCGCCTTCACTCCAAATTCAGATGGGCTCAATGATGTTTTTATTGGAAAAGGAAGGTTTGTGGAATCCTATGAGCTCACCATTATGAACCAATGGGGAGAGGTGATCTATCAATCAAAGAACATTGAAGATGGATGGGATGGAACTTTTAGGGGTAACGAGTCACCGATTGGAACCTATTTATACGAGGTCGAGGCCACAGACCAAAAAGGGAATAACTTTAATGAACAGGGGACGATTACTTTGATAAGATGAACCAATTCAATTTTTCAGATCTTTTCGGCAAGGTCAAGGAGATGCAGGAGAAGATCAAGGAAGCCCAAGACAAGATTAAACTCCTTAAAGCTGAGGGAGAAGCAGGAGGAGGAATGGTAAGAGCAACTGTTTCAGGAGACAAGAAAGTTGTTAAGATCGAGGTAGACGATGCCCTTGTCAACAATGAGGATAAGGAGTTGATCCAGGATCTAAGTGTGGCCGCGGTCAATAATGCCCTTGAAAAAGTTGATGGACTGGTGAAGGAAGAAATGTCAAAGGTTACTGGAGGGCTTCCCAACATCCCCGGTTTCCAATTCCCTAACATTTAAGATTTGAGAAAAGTCGCGGTCGCCATTTTAAACTGGAATGGTGAGGAATTGCTTAAGCAATTTCTACCTTCCGTAGAAAAAAACTCCCCTGATGACTCTGTTTTTGTTATCGACAATGGCTCTACCGATGAAAGTCTAAGCACCCTGAAGCAAAGCTTCCCATCCGTAAATGTCATTGCTCTGGACAAAAATTACGGATTCAGTGAAGGTTACAACAAGGGACTTGCGATGATCGAATGTGAGATCGCGGTTATGCTCAATTCAGATGTTGAAGTGACCTCAGGCTGGCTGGAGCCACTGATCAAAACCTTTGAAATTGAATCAGAAGTGGGAGCAGTTCAACCCAAGATCAAAGCTTTCAAGGAAAAAAGCAGCTTTGAATATGCTGGGGCAGCTGGTGGATTTCTGGATTCCTATGGATATCCTTTTTGCAGAGGACGGATCTTCAACCGCCTTGAGGAGGACCAAGGCCAATACGATTCCAGGCAAAGGATATTCTGGGCTTCAGGTGCCTGCCTGGTCATTAGGAAGGATATGTACTTTAAGGCCGGTGGTCTTGATCCGATATTCTTTGCGCACATGGAGGAGATCGACCTTTGCTGGAGGCTAAACCGTATGGGATTGAATATTTATGTCGAGCCAGCCAGTGAGGTATTTCATGTAGGAGGAGCTTCCCTTGAGCAAGGTGACCCAAGGAAAACATACTTAAACTTCAGAAACAACCTTATTCTTTTGGCTAAGAACCTAAAAGGGTGGGATTTCTACCGAATTCTAATAGCAAGATTGATACTGGATGGATTCGCAGGGATCAAGTTCCTTTTTGGAGGAAGCCCAGCAGAATGCTTGGCTGTGGTCAGAGCACATTTCAGTTTTTACAACACTTCCAGAGGGATAAGGACTGGAAACAGAGATATCAAAAAACCTAAAATGAAGGAACTGCCTGGAATCCTGAACGGTCTTCTTCCATGGAGGTTTTTTGTTTTAAAGCAAACGAAATTCGATCAGCTGGGAATCAATAATCCCAAATAGTTGATTGACTCTTTCTCAGGTAGGCCTTCAAATTTTTGAGAAAGGCAAGGACCAGGTACAAAATGACCGGGGAACCGAAGGTCAGGAAAGACGCATAAATGAAGAACAGCCTTACCGAGGCAGCAGAAAAACCAAGCTTCTCAGCAATACTTGCACAGACCCCAAAAGCCTGATTCTCACAAAATGTCTGAATCTTTTTCATAGATTCACAAGAAAAATAGAACAAAACCTTTCTAAAGGCTATAAAATTAGTTATTATTCATTGGAATAGTTCTGAATACGGAATAATTTCGCCCAAAATTACAGCAATATGCACTCGATGAGAACCACACTTTATGCACTACTGGCAGGGACAATTTTCGCGTTTTCCGGCTGCTCTCTGAGCCAAATGATCAAAAAGGCGAATGAGCAAAATCTAACCGTAACGCCGAACCCTCTTGAAATGCATGCGGATACCGTAACCTTCACAATGTCAGCATTATTGCCTGTCAATATGCTAAAAAAGGGAAAGGTCTATACCGTCACTACCAAATACAAATACGCAGATAAGGAATACACTTTCGAGGATATCGAATTTAAGTATGAGGATTATCCAAATCAGAAAACCCAACAACCCAAAGCATCTAAGACCTTCAGTATGCCTTATTCCGGAGAAATGATCAGAGGGGACCTGATGATCATGGGTACTGCATCTTCAGCAAATGGCAAATCAAAATCAACACCTGAAATGCCCATTGCTCTTGGAGTTATCACTACTTCTGAACTGGTCATGGATATCAACGAAGTGTCTTACGCCCCTCATGGATTCTCAAAAGAGCCAGATATCCAAAAGAGAAACATCAACTTCTTCTTCCTTCAGGGAAGTTCTGTTCTTCGTTCTTCTGAAAAAAGAAGTGACAGAGGAAAAGCTCTTGATGCTTATATAGCAGAAAAGAACATCACTAGAACAGTAACAATAGTTGGTAATCACAGCCCGGAAGGTTTGGAAACCATCAACAGCAGGCTTTCTCAGGACAGGGCTTCAGTTGTAGAAAAAGAGTACCGCAGGATGATGAGAAGGTATGATTACAAAGGGATGGCTGATTCCATCAACTTCGTCCTTAAGCCCATCATCCAGGATTGGACAATGTTCAAGAAAGCTCTTGCAAAAACCGATATGTTCAACGATGATGAAAAGATCGCGATCAACAAGATCATCGATGACCCCAACGGAGGAGATTTCAGGACCAAGGAAAAAGCTTTGAAAAAGCTTCCTACCTACAAGAAATTCTTCAAAGAGATCTATCCTGATCTAAGGGTTGCCAAAACCGAGATCATCACTGAGATCCCAAAGAAGACAGATGCTGAGATCGCAGCTTTGGCAGGTATGATAAGGGAAGGTAAAGCTCCTGTTGATACTCTGAATGAAGAAGAGTTGGCCTACGCCGCTACTTTAACTGCGGATCTTGATGAGAAAGAGAAACTTTATAGGGCAGCCACCAAACAAAATGATACCTGGCAAGCACACAATAACCTGGGAGCAACCCTGATCCAAAAAGCCTTGATGTCAGATGGAAACTCTGAGATCTTCGAGGATGCGATCAACCACTTCAACATTTCCAATAACAGAAAAGAGAATGCTTTCGCTTATGCCAACCTAGGTTTGGCTGAAGCTCTTTCTTCAGGAAACAACTACAAAGCTCTTGGTTATTACAAGAAAGCTCTTGGAATGAATCCTTCCGGAGACCTGAGGGCAAACATTCAGGCTCTAAAAGGTGTTTCCGAAATGAAGATCGCGAGCTATCAGGATGCTGCGTCTTCTTTAGGTGAAGCAAACAAATCATCTGATGTTCTCTATGATCTTGCACTTGCCAACCTTCTTAAAAAGGATTTTGGCGTTGCGAAATCTGAGTTTGACAAAGCGATCAAAGCCGATGACAAAAATGCCCTGGCTTACTATTGCGCAGCTGTGACATCAGCCAGAATGGGTGAACTTCAGGGTGTTGTTGATAACCTTCCCAAGGCCATTGAGCTAGATGGTGACCTAAGGGAAAGAGCGATCAACGATCTTGAGTTTGTAAATTATGCTGATTCGCCTGAATTCAAGGATGCGATCAAGTAAGGCATAATACAAAAGATTTGAGCCCCAAACCTTAATTGGTATTGGGGCTTTTTTTTAGATAAGAAAGGTTAGGGACCAATTTTTAATTTAGCACTCGAATTATTTAAAAATGAGGGAAATCCAATTCAGACAAGCATTGAATGAGGCCATGTCAGAGGAAATGAGAAGGGATAAGAATGTTTTTCTCATGGGTGAGGAAGTTGCTGAATACAATGGTGCGTACAAGGTTTCTCAGGGCATGCTGGATGAATTCGGTCCGGATAGAGTTATTGACACTCCAATTGCTGAGTTGGGATTCACCGGACTTGGAATAGGTGCAGCAATGAATGGGGTAAGGCCCATAGTCGAGTTCATGACCTTTAATTTTTCCCTTGTAGCCATTGATCAGATCATCAACAGTGCTGCAAAGATGTTGGCTATGTCCGGGGGGCAGTACAATGTCCCGATCGTATTCAGAGGTGCTACGGGTAATGCCGGACAACTTGGGGCACAACACTCCCAAAATTTCGAGAACTGGTATGCAAATACACCAGGATTAAAAGTACTGGTGCCCAGCAACCCGGCGGACGCAAAAGGCCTTTTGAAAACCGCAATCAGAGACGATGATCCCGTGATCTTCATGGAGTCTGAACTGATGTATGGAGACAAGGGTGAAGTTCCTGAAGAGGAATACCTGATACCGATAGGGGAATCACGCCTGGATCGCGAAGGTGACGATGTCACCCTTATTTCTTTCGGAAAGATCATGAAGATCGTCCAGCAGGCTGCTGATGAGTTACAGAAGGAGGGTGTTTCAGCTGAGATCATTGACCTGAGGAGTGTCAGGCCGATAGATTATGATTCGATCATCCAATCGATAAAAAAGACCAATAGGGCGATTATCATAGAAGAAGCCTGGCCACTTGCTTCTATTTCCGGTGAGTTGGCATATCACCTCCAGAAATATGCCTTTGATTACCTTGATGCTCCAATTGAAAGAGTCACCAATCGGGATATTCCTTTACATTACGCCCCTACTTTGATCGAGGAAACCCTTCCAAACGTTGAAAGGGTGGTGAAAGCGGCCAAAAGGACCATGTATAAGGACTAGTTCATTGCCAAGGGATTCACCCCTCCCCTGAACTTACCCTTTCCCGGTTTACTCATCTTCTTCATCATCGCCCTCATTTGGGAGAATTGCTTGATCAATTTATTGACCTCCTGAATTGAGTTCCCAGATCCTGCCGCTATTCTTCTTCTTCTAGATCCATCTATCATATCAGGCTTTTCCCTCTCGAACGGGGTCATTGAATCGATCATTGCTATAATTGGACTGAATGAGTCATTATCTATATCCACATCCTTCATCATTTTCCCCATTCCCGGTATCATTCCCATAAGGTCCTTGATATTCCCCATTTTCTTTACCTGGGCGATTTGGGATTTAAAGTCATTGAAATCAAAGGTGTTCTGCCGAAGCTTCTTATTTAGCTTCTGGGCTTGTTCCTCATCAAAGGCCTGTTGCGCTCTCTCTACAAGGGAAACTACATCTCCCATTCCGAGGATCCTCTGAGCCATCCTATCAGGATGGAAGACATCAATCCCATCCAATTTTTCTCCGGTACCAATGAATTTGATCGGCTTGTTTACCACCGAACGAATGGAGATAGCAGCACCGCCTCTGGTATCGCCATCGAGTTTGGTTAAGACCACCCCGTCAAAGTCGATCCTGTCATTGAAGGTCTTAGCGGTATTTACAGCATCCTGACCAGTCATTGAATCCACAACAAAGAGAGTTTCACTTGGCTGGATCGATCTTTTTAGATCTTCGATCTCCTTCATCATATCCTCATCTACGG
Organism: Cytophagales bacterium; assembly: GCA_028279065.1. Taxonomy (GTDB): domain Bacteria; phylum Bacteroidota; class Bacteroidia; order Cytophagales; family CCMP332; genus JANQHS01. Next base: position 38,466 of record JANQSY010000135.1, on the reverse strand, counting down.
CAAGCCTACCCGCGGTATCAACTATCACAACCTTCTTTTTATCCTTCTTCGCTAGGTCTATTCCCTCTTTGGCTATCTTGATTGGATCTTTTGACCCTTCTATCGAGAATACCGGTACCCCGATCGACTCCCCTACTACCTTCAATTGATCGATCGCAGCAGGTCTGTAAACATCGCCTGCAACCAATATGATCGACTTTCCGGATTTTTGTAGATGCTTTGCGAGCTTCCCTGCGAAAGTGGTCTTTCCTGATCCCTGGAGACCTGATAAAAGGATTATGGCAGGATCACCACCGAGATTGATACCTTCTTCCTGCCCCCCCATCAGGGTGGTCAGTTGATCACTTGTGATCTTTACAAGTGATTGTCCAGGGGAAACAGAAGAGATCACTTTTTGGCCGATCGCCTCATTCTTAATCCTGTCCGTGACCTCCTTTGCAATTTTGTAGTTAACATCAGCATCTACCAATGCCCTTCGGATCTCCTTTACGGTTTGGGCGACATTAATATCTGAGATCCTTCCTTGTCCCTTAAGTGTCTTAAAAGCTCCTTCTAAGCGCTCGCTGAGATTGTCAAACATGTGCTACTAAAATTTTCGCAAAGTTAATCAACGGGCGATTTTTGGCCCTTTTGAAATGTTGCTAAAAGGCAAAACGCCCTGTTTTGCATTTTTCAGCGATTTTTTGGGGGAATTCAAAATTTTTAAAAAGATTTTTGGGGCCAAATGGTTTTCATGTTCCTTTTTTTATCATCTTTGAAGCGATCATGTCATGTTTAAGGTTAATACATTTTAAAAGGACAAAAAATGGGAGGTGATTTTCACCTCCTTTTTTTTTATGCCTTATCCTAACCTTTGCTTTCTAAGATCGGATATCACATATTTTTCCGGGGACGCCATTGTCAATGCAGCAAATGCTGCCCTACAAAGAGGGGGCGGTGTTGATGGTGCAATCCACAGAGCTGCAGGTCCTGGCCTACAGATCCTGGGCAACAATGAGATCAAAAAACTGGGGAGGCCTTTAAACCCGGGTGAAGCTGTGATCACCGGCTCAGCTGGGCTGAGGGCAAAATTTGTTATCCATGCCGTCGGACCTATCTGGAAGAGTGGAAATGAAGGGGAAAGGGAACAACTCAGGGAGGCTTATTCGAATTGTCTCGAGATTGCACAGACTCATCGTTTCACCTCAATTGCCTTTCCCAATATTTCGACCGGGATCTATGGTTTCCCAAAGGATCTAGCAGCTGAAATTGCTCTGGAAACGGTAACAAGTTTTTTCAAAGGCCAGAAGACTTCGATTGAGAAAGTCGTGTTTGTGATCTTCGATGATGAAAATCTTGAGGTATACAGAGAGCTTGCTCTAATGCCTGAATATCAAAGCTTAAAAGAAGTCGAAGGGTATTAAAAAAGCCCAAACCAAATAGGAATGGGCTTCAAGTTGACCGACCAGGGCTCGAACCTGGACTCTTCTGAACCAAAATCAGACGTGTTGCCAGTTACACCATCGGTCAGAATAGGGCCGCAAAGTTAATCAGCCATTATTAGATTACAAAGATGAGGCAAGAAGCTTCCCAAGGCTTTCCTGATGTAAGCTTTTGAAATCTTCAACAGGGCCCCAATTCTCTCCATCAATTACAAAAGCATTTTCTTCAACCCTTCCAAGTGGGACCAGAGGGACAGATCCATCCTTAGCCATTAAAGTCAGTTCAGCAACCTTTTCCTCCGGAGCAGAAAACAGGATCCGGCCTCCCGATTCCCCAAAAAGAACACTATCCTTCCTTAACCCCTCGGGAAGGGAAATATTGAATCCCTTGTTTCGATTGAATGAAGATTCTGCCAGGGCGATGAATAATCCTCCATCCGCCAGGTCATGGCAGGAGCTGACCAAATTGCCTTTTATGGCCTTGGACGTAAAAGATTGAACAGCCAGTTCTGCCGGAAGATCAAAGTATGGAGCTGGAGATTCATTGATCCCATGATAAGAATTCAAATACTCTGAACCAGCAATATCCTCTTTGAGAACACCGGCAAGTAGGATAATGTCTCCTTCATTCTTAAAAGAAATACTCATTCGGTCTTCCTTTTTCTCGATCAGGCCTACCATTCCAATAGTAGGAGTCGGGAACACTGGTCCTTCATCCGAACTTTGATTATAAAAGCTCACATTTCCACCTGTCACAGGGGTATTGAAAGCTTCGCAAGCTTTTTTCATTCCCTTTATCGAATGGACAAATTGCCAGTAAACCTCTGGGTTATAGGGGTTGCCAAAATTGAGACAATTGGTTACACCCAATGGTTGACCACCCGAACAAATGATGTTTCTTGCGGCCTCAGCCACTGCCATTGCGCACCCGGTTTCAGGATCATTCTTCACATACCTGGAATTGCAATCAACAGTAACAGCCAACGCCTTATCAGTTCCTTTTATCCTGACCACGCCGGCATCTGAAGGATCAACAGTACCCATGAAACTCGTCCCAACCATTGAATCATATTGTTCATAAACCCACTTCTTCGATGCGATATTGGGATGGGAGATCAGGAACCTCCCTACCGAACTGAGGTCTTCAGGGATTTGTACATCCCGGGCATTAAACTTCTTGTAATCCTGAAAGTATGCCGGTTCCTTGTATTCTCTTTCATAAACAGGAGCACCCCCACCTAACACCAGGTCCCAGACTGGAACCTTTGCAACGAGAGCACCTTTTTCAAAGAACTTCAATTCCGATCCTTCGGTGACCACACCTATCTGCTCACAACTTAAATCCCATTTATTGAAGACGTTTATGATCTCTTCCTCTTTTCCCTTTTCAGCAATAACGAGCATCCTTTCCTGAGATTCTGACAAAAGGATCTCATAAGGCTTCATATTCTTTTGGCGGGTTGGAACCTTATCAAGCCATATCTCCATGCCACAGCCACCTTTTTCGCTCATTTCAGATGTAGAGCAAATAATTCCTGCAGCACCCATATCCTGCATTCCGACCACGTGACCGGTTTCTATCACTTCAAGAGTAGCTTCCAAAAGGAGTTTTTCCTGGAACGGATCACCAACCTGGACCGCCGGAAGATCATTTACGGAGTCTTCTGTGATGTCCTTGGAGGCAAAAGAAGCCCCGTGGATTCCATCCTTTCCGGTCCTCGAGCCCACAATGAATACAGGGTTCCCTACTCCCTGGCTTATTGCGGAAACGGTTTTTCCGTGCTCGACGATTCCGGCTGAAAAGGCATTGACCAGAGGATTGATGTTGTAGCACTCGTCAAAAAACACCTCCCCTCCAACGGTTGGAATCCCAAAGGCATTACCATAATCACCAATGCCTTTGACCACTCCTTCCAACAACCATTTGGTCTTTTTGAGTTTAATATCCCCAAACCGAAGGGAATTCAGTTGGCATATAGGTCTTGCTCCCATCGTGAATATATCACGATTGATACCCCCCACCCCTGTAGCTGCTCCCTGATATGGTTCCAATGCGGAGGGGTGATTGTGGCTTTCAATTTTGAAACTGCATGCAAGTCCATCACCAATGTCGATCAATCCCGCATTTTCCTCACCGGCAGCAGCAAGCATACGATCGGATTCTCTGGGAAGTTTTTTTAACCAGGTAATCGAATTCTTATAGCAGCAATGCTCAGACCACATTGCAGAAAAGATGGCCAGTTCAGTGAAATTGGGAGTTTTGCCCATGATTTCAAGGATCTTATCATACTCATCTGCAGTCAATCCAAGCTCCTGGGCAACATTTACATCAATAACTAGATCGGGAGATTCCAAAGGCAAAAACTATTTGCCGCAAAAATAGAATTTAAGCCCTAATAAGAAGGCAAAACCAATACCGTCCGTCCCTGTTTTTCTCCATAAGAAGATTTGTCGTTCCGAATACAAAAGAACATGAAATAAAACTTTGGAAACTCTGTTTATGAAAATAGTTTCCATAGTTTAGCCGCCGTTTATGGAGATGGAGCAAAGAATTCTGGAAGTATCTAAAGGCCTGTTTTACAGGTTTGGAATAAAAAGCGTTACAATGGACGACATAGCCCGTGAATTGGGCATGTCCAAGAAAACGATCTACCAGTATTTCAACGACAAGGATTCAATTGTCTGCGAAATAATGAAAGCTCACATGGAAACGGAGGCTAACGAAATTGATGAGATCACAAAAACCGCAATTGATCCTATTGATGAACTTGTCCAGATCTCGATCAAACTGAGACAGCATATGCAGATGATGAACCCATCTTTGCTTTTTGATCTCAGTCGATATCATCCGAATGCTATGAGGATGTTTTCTGAATTCATGGATGATTGCGTTTTGTGTTCGGTGAAAGAGAACCTTGATAAGGGAAAAGAACTTGGTTTGTATCGAAATGATATCGATACCGAAATAATATCAAAACTAAGGGTAAAGGAAGCAGAAATCGCGTTTGATGGGGTTTCATTTCCACCCTCGGAATTTGAGATCCCAAAGGTTCAGATCCAGTTCTTTGATCACTTTCTGTACGGGATCGTCTCCGAAAAAGGATACCAACTACTGATTAAATACTTTAAAAAGATTAACCAAGCTAAAAATGAAAAAGCTGCTTAAAATCTACATATTGCTGGTTTTTCCTGTAGCATTTGCTATGGCTCAGGAAGAGACCAAATCCAGCTATGGATTGGAAGATTGCCTGGGATATGCTATGGACCACAATCAGGTCCTATTGAATTCTGACCTGGACATCGACAAGGCAGGCGCTCAAATTGGCGAGATCCGCTCAGCGGGCCTTCCACAGGTCAATGCCCAATTCTTCCTTAACTACAACTTTGAACTTAGGAAGTCTTTGCTTCCGGCCTCGACGTTTACAGCTCCGGGAGACACCACAGTTCCTTCCGATGCCGAGATAGAACTAGCCTTTGGGACAAAGTATGATGGTGATTTCTTTTTCTCTGCCAGGCAATTGCTCTTCGATGGGTCATATTTCGTTGGACTGCAAGCTGCAAGGGCGTATAGAGATCTTTCTTCGAAGGAATTCGTCAAAACGCGAATTGATATCGTTGAAGCGGTGTACCGGGCCTATTACTTGGTTTTGATAAACCGCGAAAAAATAAAAGCTCTTGAAAGCAATATCGAAAGGCTGGAGTCTCTTTTGGAGGAAACAGAAGCAATGGCCAAGGCCGGATTTGCCGAAAAGATCGATGTTTCAAGGATCAGAGTTAATTACAACAATCTGGTCGCAGGAAAAAAGGTACAGGAGCGCGCCCTTTTGATCAGCGAGCAGCTCCTAAAGTTCCAAATGGGAATGCCGGTAAATACCGAGGTGAATTTCACTGGAAATCTGGATGGCGTTGAGAATGTATTAAAAGAAAAACCCGAGGTATCCGACTTCACCTATGAGAACAGGATCGAATACTCAATACTACAAACAGGAGAAGGGCTACAGGAACTGGACGTGAAAAACATCAGGATGAAATATTATCCAAACCTTTATGCCTTTGGCCGATATGGATGGAACACCATGACCAACAATGCCGATGAGATCTTTGACTTTGACGACAGGTGGTTGAATTTCGGTGTGTTGGGTTTGCAGCTTTCGGTCCCCATTTTTGAGGGAGGAAGAAAGCGATATCAGATCCAACAGAGCAAAATCGAATTGCAGAAGATCAAGAATCAGTATGACCTGTTGGAGAACAACATAAACACAGAGATCGCAAGCAGCAATGACGCTTTATTGGCAAACCTGGACCAATTGGATATTCAGCGTCAAAACATGGACCTGGCCAAAGAGGTTTTTGACATAACGAAAACAAAATTCCAGGAAGGGGTGGGCTCCAACATAGACCTGATCAATGCGGATGACTCTTATGTCACTGCTCAGGCCAATTATTACGATGCTCTGTATCAAGCCATCGTTTCAAAGATCGTATTGGAGAAATCACTCGGACATCTAGACTATAACAATTGAAAAAGAGAAATAAAATGAAAATCCAAATCCTAGCAACTCTATTGATCCCAACCATTATTGGGATATATTCCTGTGCCCCTCAGGAAGACCTGGAGGGCAAGAAGGCGAAACTCGCATCCTTGAGAGAAGAGGCAGTGAAGATCCAGGGAGAGATTGGTGCCCTTGAGAAAGAGATCATTGAGCTTGATACCAATTTCCTTGCAAGTCAAAGGAATTATACACTTGTATCCATCGGGCAAGCCAATAAAGGCAAGTTCATTCACAAAGTGGATGTCCGTGGTACAGTGGCTTCCAAGAACAATATCCTTGTTAGCAGTAAGGTCATGGGATCTATTATGTCAATAAAGAAAGAGAACGGCGAAAGTGTTCGTGAAGGAGACATCGTTATGACCATTGACGCTACTATTCTGCAAAACAACATTGCAGAAGTTCAGGCCCAGTTGGAACTTGCCATCACTCTTTTCGAAAAGCAAAAGGCCCTATGGGATCAGGAAATAGGTACCGAGGTGCAATATCTTCAAGCAAAAACCAATAAGGAAACCCTTGAAAAAAGGCTTTCGACATTAAGGGCTCAACTTAAGGATTACTATATCAAAGCTCCGGCTGATGGCCAGGTTAACAATTTGGATATGAAGATAGGCGAGACCGTTGCGATGGGAACACCTGTTTTCAGAGTGGTTGGTACTTCTCAAATGTATATCCAGGCTAGTGTTTCTGAAAGGTACATTGGCAAATTCAAGATTGGGGATTCGGTCGATATCGAATTTCCATCTACCAACGAAAGTACCAGTTCAACTATCTCGGCTATTGGAAGAGTCATCAATGATGAAAACCGAACTTTCGTTGTAGAAGTCGATATTCCTGAAAATGTGAATCTTGCCAGGGCAAATCAGGTTGCAGTTGCCACCTTGACGGATTATAGCAACGATAAAGCGATCACGGTCCCCACTAAGATCATCCAATTCGACAACCTTGGTAACTTCATTTTCGTGGCAGAAAAAGCTGAAAACTCTCTGGTGGCAGAGAAAAAATACGTAACCACAGGAAAATCATTCAGAGGAAAGACCGAGATCGTATCCGGGCTAACTGGAAAAGAACAGATCATCCTTGAAGGCTACAGGGATGTGAGTAAGGGAACCTTTCTTAAATCTTCAGACCTGGCTAAATCTTAAGAATTATGGCTAATCAAAAAGTAGAAAAGGAATTTTGGTTATCCTCCTTTTCATTAGATAATAAAACCTCGGTATTTGTTTTGACATTCATCCTAGTCATCATGGGGGTTTTTTCCTATGTGACCTTACCTAAGGAAAATTTCCCCGAGGTTGAGGAACCCAAGATCTATATAGGGGTCGCCTATCCCGGGAACTCCCCGGAGGATATGGAGAGCCTGGTATCGAGACCGATAGAAAAGGAGCTGAATGTCATCTCGGATGTGGAGGAGATCACTTCTAATTCTGTTCAGGATTATACTAACATCATTGCCACATTTAGGGCAGACATGGAGTCCGAGGAAGCATTGCAAAAGGCCAAGGATGCGGTTGACAAGGCTAAGAGTGAGCTGCCAAATGACCTTCCGAACGAGCCAGATGTTTTTGAAATGGATTTTTCAGAGTTCCCTATTCTGAATATAAATCTGGCGGGGAACTACAGCGTAGATGAGTTAAAGGAATATGCCGAATACCTAGAAGATGAGATCGAAAAGGTTCCAGAGATCTCCAAAGTAGAGATCAGGGGAATTGATGATAAAGAGGTCAAGATAAAGGTCAATCCCTATGAAATGGAATCAAGGAAGATCAGTTTCGGGGATATAGAGAATGCTATAAGAGCGGAAAACCTGACCATGTCCGGAGGAAATATTCTTACAGATGGGGTAAGAAGGACGATCAGGGTAGTAGGTGAATACAAGGACCCAAAGGCCATGGAGGACATAGTGGTCAAATATGAAAAAGGAAATATAGTTTACCTGAGAGACCTGGCAACAGTAGAATTCGACTATGTGGAAAAGGAGAACTACGCAAGGTTGGGAATGGAACCTGTGGTTATGGTTGATGTCATCAAGAGGAGCGGTAAAAACCTATTGGTGGCGACAGACAAGATCATGGAAATTCTGGAAACAACTCAGGAAGAGGTTTTCCCAAAAGATCTTTCTGTAACCGTTACCAATGATCAGAGCCTTCAAACCAGGAACCAAGTCAGTGAATTGGAGAATTCCATCATTTCAGGGGTAATCCTGGTGGTTTGGGTTCTGCTGTTCTTCCTGGGAACCAGAAACGCTTTGTTTGTTGGACTCGCAATTCCTCTTTCCATGTTTACCGCCTTCCTGGTATTGGGAGCGGTTGGGATCAATATCAACATGATCGTCCTTTTTTCACTGATCATGGCTCTCGGAATGCTAGTGGATAATGGAATCGTGGTTGTGGAAAATGTCTATCGCTTGATGGAAGAAGGTAAACCGGCATTAGAAGCGGCAAAGAAAGGTGTTGGTGAGGTTGCCATGCCCATTATTTCTTCCACTGCCACCACTCTGGCTGCATTTTTTCCCCTTGCCTTTTGGCCGGGGATCATGGGGGAATTCATGATGTACCTTCCGATAACCCTTATAATAACTCTGGGCTCTTCGCTATTTGTAGCTTTGGTGATCAACCCGGTTTTCATCGCCTCGTTCATGCGGGTGAAAGGTGGCTCAGGTATCAATAGAAACAGGGCAAAAAGAGATTCTTTAATACTCTTCGTAATCGGTCTTCTTATTGCTCTGGGAAGTTACCTTGGAGGAGCAGGGCCCGTCTGGCTCGGCAATATCCTGATCATGTTTGGGGTCTTGATCCCATTGAATGTATTTGTGCTAACGCCCACTGCCGAGCGCTTTCAAAGCGTGTTTCTTCCCTGGTTGGAAAAGGTCTACGTGAGAACCCTCAGGTATGCAGTCACCAAGAAAAGACCTTATTGGTTCTTTGGAGGCACTGTTTTGGCATTGATAATCTCCTTCATGCTCCTCGGGATTTTTGCACCTAACGTGATCTTTTTCCCAATAAATCAGCCGAAATACCTGAATGTTTTTATCGAATACCCGGTGGGAACTGATATTGAGGTCACCAACGAATTCTCTATGGATATTGAGGAAAAGATCCTCAATTACCTAGAACCGCACAAGGAGATAGTCGAGTCGGTAATTGCCAACGTAGGTCAAGGCACAGCCGACCCAAACGATCCAAGCTCGATGGGAGCCTCAGATACCCCGAACAAAGCAAGGATAACAGTCAATTTCGTGGAGTTCAAATTCAGAGGTGGAAAAAATACCACAGAGATCATGAATGGTTTGAGGGAGGAGATAGGGCAATACCCGGGGGTAACAATCACAGTGGATAAAGACCCTGCCGGGCCACCTGCTGGAAAGCCGGTCAACGTAGAGATCATTGGAGAAGACTTTCTGGTCCTAAATGAGATCTCCACCGATCTAAAGAATAAGATCTCAGAAGCTGGTATTCAGGGAATTGAAAGGCTGAAAAGCGATCTTGAAGCAGGAAAACCTGAATTACTTGTTGATATCGATAGGGAAAAGGCCAGGAGATTCGGGCTTTCCACTTCTTCTATTGCCGGCGAGTTAAGGACGGCTCTATTTGGAAAGGAGATCTCAAAATACAAGCTTGGTGAGGATGATTATGAGATCCAGCTTCGCCTGGACGATAAATACCGTTATGACCTTGAGGCCTTATTGAACAAGGAAATCACCTACAGAAATCAAGTGAATGGTCGGATCGTTCAAATACCGATCGCATCAGTGGCCGACGTTAAATACAGTTCAACCTATGGGTCGATCCATAGAAAGGACCTGAATAGAGTACTAACATTAAGCTCAAATGTACTGGATGGCTATAACCCAAATCAGATCAATGATCAGATCAAAGAGCTGGTAAAAAACATGAGCCTGCCTTATGGGTATGAGATCAAATTCACCGGTGAGCAGGAACAGCAGGCCGAAAACATGGCCTTCCTCACTAGAGCTTTAATGATTGCCGTATTTACCATCTTCCTGATCATTGTATCTCAATTCAATAAGGTCAGTGCTCCGTTTGTGATCATGTCTTCTGTGGTGTTCAGTACTATCGGGGTTTTCATTGGACTCTTGATCTTCCGCATGGACTTCGTCATCATGATGACCATGATCGGAATTATTTCCCTTGCTGGAATTGTGGTGAATAATGCCATAGTACTGATCGATTTCATTGAACTCATAAAAAAGAGGAAGTTCATCAACCTTCCTGAAGGAGGTAAGCCAACCAGAAGGCTTATTCAGGCGGCGATCATTGAAGCTGGAAAAACAAGGTTAAGGCCGGTACTTCTGACAGCGATAACCACGGTCTTAGGCCTTTTACCATTGGCTGTAGGATTGAACATTGATTTCAAGGGGTTCTTTGCCTCTTACCAAGGTGATTTCTTCCTAGGAGGAGACAATGTCATATTCTGGGGACCAATGTCTTGGACCATCATTTTTGGGTTGACATTCGCGACCTTTCTGACCCTTGTGATCGTTCCAGTGATGTATTTGATCGCTAACAACATCAAATGGTCGATCACAGGAAAACAGACCCTTTAATATTCAATTAGAAGTACCGGTTTGATCAAGTTTTCGACAGTTCTGATCCTATTTTTAATAATCCTTGGATTACATCTATATCTGTACCAGGGCTTAAAAGAGGTGGGAAAAAGGGCCCCAAGAAGGACCAAGATCTTTCTTGCATCAGCCTGGTGGGTTTGGGGGATTTTCTTAATGGTAGCAGTATGGACCCTTCCTTATTTGCCAACAGCAATGTATAGAGGTCCGGCAAGGAGTATCATGATGACCTTTTTTTTCCTGGACTTTGCAGGGAAGATACCAATGCTCCTATTTTTCCTGATCGATGACCTGGGAAGGGGGATCAGGTGGTTAATTAAAAAACTCAGCCCGGAAAATCCTGAGTCGACCATAGGGGAAAAAATAAGTCGTAAGGCCTTCCTGAAGAAGGCAGGTGTTCTAGCAGGTGGGTTGCCATTTGCAGGGTTTTCATTCGGGATCATTCATGGAGCATACGATTATCAATGGAGAAAGGTCCAAGCCTATATCCCTGGATTGCCACGAGAGCTTGACGGCTTTAGGATAGGTCAGCTTAGCGATATCCATACTGGGAGCTTCTTGAACAAAAAAGCGGTTGAAGGGGGAGTTAGAATGTTTTCGGAAGAAAAACCTGATATCGCATTCTTTACTGGCGATCTTGTAAATAACCTGGCATCTGAAATGAAGGGCTGGGTTGATGTTTTTGCGAAGGTGAAAGCACCCTATGGGGTACATTCAGTCCTGGGAAATCATGATTATGGAGATTATTCGGAATGGAAGGATCCCAAGGACAAGGTGAAGAATTTCAATCGAGTTTTGCAGGTCCATAAAGAAATGGATTGGCAATTGATGAGAAACGAAAAAAAGGAGATTCTAATTGACGGTGCCCGGATCTCGTTGATCGGAGTGGAGAACTGGGGGGCAAGACATAGATTCAAGAAGTACGGTGACCTTCCCAATTCCTATGGAAATTCTGATGATGCTGATCTTAGGATATTGCTTTCCCATGATCCCAGCCATTGGGATGCACAGGTCAGGCCCGATTTCCCAAACATTGAACTCACCCTTTCCGGCCATACGCATGGATTTCAAATGGGAATTGAGAACGAATTCATGAAATGGAGCCCAGCTCAGTTCATCTACGACCAATGGGCTGGCCTTTATAAGAAGGGGAATCAGCACCTATACGTAAACCGGGGATTTGGATTCATTGGCTACCCTGGAAGGCTTGGAATAGCACCCGAGCTGACCCTCATTGAATTAAAAAAGGCTTAATTTTATTCTTACCATCCTGAAATTATCTGGGTTTTGTCCGTTTTTGCGGTTACAGGACTTGGGTTTTAGGTATTAATAATCAGCAACTTAGACTTGCAATGTTATGAAAAAGCCTCTCCTACTAGCCTTATCAATCATATTTATTGGATTCCAGGCAAATTCTCAAAATAATGTTGGAATTGGAACCACCTCACCCAACCCAAATTCCCTGTTGGATGTATACAATTCCGGTCAACCATTGGGTGTCCAGCTTCCAAGAACGGATGTTTCTTCAGGCTGGGCCCTTGGCGCGGTTGACAAGGGGATGTTCGTTTTTGATACCGTTATCGGTGCAATAATGTTCTGGGATGGGGTCACCTGGCAGCAGCCCATAGTAGCAAGCGGTGGTTTTGTAACAGGTTCAGGCACCGCCGGTGAGGTAGCATATTGGACAAGTAGTACCAACATCCAGAGCAATTCCAATCTCTTTTGGGATAATGCTAATGGGCGCCTTGGAGTAGGCACGAATGCACCCTTGACCACCCTGGCCGTGGGAAACAACAAGTTCAGGGTTAATGGAGATACCGGTGGAGTATTCTTTTCGGATGATGCCGCATCAATTGTTTATCCAGTTGCTGGAACAGGTAACTCGCCCATGATCTACCAGTTCAGGTCGGGCACCCAAAATGTTGGTCGTATGGTTTTGGCTCATAGTCCTCCCTTTCAGAATTATGGGCTCAAATATGAAGATTCGACTGACACTTATCATTTCCTTGGAAATGGATTACCGGTATTGTCTATAGAACTGGCTTCAAGAATGGTTGGAATTGGTATAAAAGATCCAGGCCACAATCTGCATGTTTACAATAATGGCACTGTGGTTGCAAGGCTACAATCCAACACAGGATGGGCATATCTAAGGCTTGATAAAGGATCAGCAACCTCAAATAATTATATCAACTTCAGAACGGGCATCGCTGATCGGTGGATCATTGGAGACTACAATACAGGAGGATCTGAGGATTTCAGGCTGATCGACTGGACCAATGGAGCTGCAGGAAACTATGCGATTTACGTCGAAAGAGGAGGGATCAACAGCGTTGGGCTTGGCACTAACACCCCGGTAAACCGCCTTGATGTTGAGGGTGGAATGGCGATTGGAACAAATTATTCAGGGTCTAATTCAGCTCCGACAGATGGATTGATAGTTGAAGGAAATGTGGGAATAGGGAGCACAGGCATTACGGCATACAGGCTCCATATTGAAGTGCCAAATACAAATACCACAACCTATTACGGGATCAGAAACAACAATAATTACGCTGGTACACAAGGAAAATTTGGGATCTATAATTGGATCTCGACTGATGGCTCAAGTCATAGGTATGGAACTTACAACAATGTAAATGCAGCAATTGGAAATACAGGCCAGGCGTATGGAACCGTCAACATCGTGAATCATGATGGCACAGGAAATGTGTATTCTAACTATAATTCTACTGGTTCTTCAGCAACTTCGGGGAACGTATGGGGAACTTACAATATAGGTGAGGATTACAATTACTTCCAGGGCTCAGTTGGGGTAGGTACATCCATCCCGGTAAACAAACTGGATGTTGAAGGCGGAGTAGCAATCGGATCATCCTATTCCGGTAGCAGTGCCGCTCCGACAGATGGATTAATTGTTGAAGGAAACTCAGCCATTGGGATCACTGGAAGTACACCATATAGGTTAAGAGTTTATACACCCAACACAAATTCCACCACTTATTATGGGATCAGAGTGGATAATAACTACAGCGGCACAACCAGCAAATACGGAGTATATGGGGGCTCAAGCGCTGATGGTGGTGGTAACAAATATGGAGTGTATGGTTACGCCGCTCAACCATCAGGCGAAGCCAGCTCTGCATATGGTTTGTATTCTTCTACAAATCATGACGGAACAGGAACCGCTTATGGTGCGTACATCTTCACAGCAAGTTCGGCCACTACCGGTAATGTTTATGGTATATATACCAATGGAGAGGATTACAATTATTTCAATGGAAACATAGGTGTGGGGACCACAACCCCGACTTACCCGATTTCTGTCAATCGCTCTACGGTTTTAAGGGGAATTGAAGTTATTACTACAAACTCTTCAAACTTCACTTATGGAATTGAGTCTACCGGAACATCAACCTCATCGGGCACGGGCCGAGGGATTATTGCAACTGGAGTCAATAATGGAACAAGCGCGGCCTACGGGGTTTACGCAACAGGAAATGGGACCTCAAGTTCAACTAAATATGGGGTCTATGGAAGAGCAATTGGTTCCGGAACAAGATACGGGGTTTTTTGCTCAGGAAATGGAGGGTACTCCGGAACCTGGACCCAGATATCTGACGAAAGGTTTAAAACAAATATTCGGGATGCCGAACCAATGTTGGATAAGGTTCTACAACTCAAACCTAAAAAATATAAGTTCATTCAGAATGATGTTGGCACGTGGATGAGCCTCCCGGAAGATGACCAAATCGGTTTGCTTTCCCAGGAACTTGAACAAGTCTTTCCGGAGTTGGTATCGCAAGATGAGCATCCAGGAATAGAGGACGAAAATGGAGAGCCCCAAGGGGCAATTTCCTATAAAGGAATTAACTATATAGGTCTGACTCCAATACTTATAAAAGCAATTCAAGAACAACAGGATATCATCAATAAGCTTGAAGAGAGGATAGAAGAGCTTGAAAACCAGTGATCAGATCTTTCTTCTGTATAAAAGAACCATCAAACCTATCCCTACCATAATAGCTCCGAGGACAAATATGGGCTGAAACATTTCCGGATCATTTCTGAAGATCAATCCTGAGAAAAACGCGCCTGTCCCTATCCCAATCTCGAGAGAAAGAAAAAACGTGGACATGGCCCTTCCCCTATGCCTATCATCAGCAAGATCGACTGCCCAAGCCATAATCGTCGGGGAATTGAATCCATTAGCGAGTCCAAACACAAAAGACCCAATGATCAATTGAAGCTGGGTTTCCGCAAGGCTGATAATTATTAGAGCCAGAACCATTGTAGTCAGACCCCCGGCCAATACCACTCTTCGTCCAAATCTATCTGAAAGTCTGCCTGCAAAAACCCTTACCAAAATCGAAGAGATCATAAATACAGAGAAGATTGAACCCTTGTTTTCAAATCCCAAATGATCACTGAAGTCCGGCATAATAGTAAGAATGATCCCAAAGGGCATGGTAGCAAAAAGCAAAACAAGAGAGGGAGTAAAGACCCTTGGTTCAAACACATCCTTCCAGCTGACTTTGAAAAGTTTTAAACTCAGCGGCTCCGGATCTGGAAGGGTCTCTTTCATCCCTGCGAGAACTAAAATCGAAAGAAGAGCAAAAAAGGAAGAGCAATAGAACATCACATCCCAGCCAAACGTGGGGCCAATAAATCCTCCAAGCGCCGGCATTGTTGCCATTCCCATTGAAGCAGAGACCCCCAAAACTCCCATAGCTTCTCCCCTCCTCCTTGCCGGGACCACATCTGCGGTGTATGCAGCGGTCCCCGGAGGCTTAAAACCTGTAGAAAAACCATGGAAAAACCGGAGAAAAAGGAAACCCAATACGGTAAGCGCCCAAGGGTACATCAATCCAACCAAGAAACTTACTCCAACACCGATGATCATGACCTTTATCCTGCCGATCCTATCTGTCCATTTTCCGCTGAATGGCCGGGAAAGCGCTGCTGCCACCGTGAAAAGGCTGATTATGTATCCTTTGTATTCACCACCTCCTAAATGATCGAGGAAAGCAGGCAACTCAGGAATGATCAGGTTAAAAGACCCAAAGAACAGGAAGCTGCTGAAACAAAGCAGTAAGAACTGCCTGCTATAGAGTTTCTTTTGATCTATCAATTAGCTTCCTCCCCTAGTTAATGTTGTGCTTGGCCTCTTCCATCTTTTTGCCGATCCTTCCATTAAGGATATCCCAAAACATAATAAAATCCGATGCAAGGCTGTAAACAGGGTACTGAAAAGTAGCTGGTTTGTTTTTCTCAAAAAACGCATGACCTACCCACGCAAATCCATAACCTATTGGGGGTATAAGTGCCAAAATCCACCATGTTTTTGAAAACAAGGCATAAAAAAGGCAAGGGAAAAGCAAGAAAGTACCGATGAAGTGGAGATTCCTGGAGATCGGGTTTTGATGTTCGGTGAGATAAAACGGATAAAACTCTTTCAGGGATCTGTACTTCTTAGGCATAGGACCAAATTATCCAAAAAGCTTTGATGCTTAGGACTTTTTGATCCAATTATTTAGTTCGCTCTAACTTTTAATTTTAAAATTTTTTAGCTTTGCATCCCTTTTTTGACCCGTCCTCATGTCGTTGGTAAAAATTTTCAGTGGTAGTGCCTCGGAATACCTTGCCGAGAAGATCTGTCGTTCCTATGGAAAAGCCCTTGGGAAGGTGACCCATACGAAATTCAGCGACGGGGAAATGACCGTGAGTTTTGATGAATCGGTCCGGGGTTGTGATGTGTTTCTTATCCAATCCACCTTCCCTCCTTCCGACAATCTCATGGAGCTGCTGCTGCTGATCGATGCTGCCAGGCGCGCCTCGGCAATAACCATCACCGTGGTGATGCCCTACTTCGGATATGCAAGGCAGGATAGGAAGGACAAGCCAAGGGTGCCAATCTCTTCAAAGTTGGTGGCAAATCTTTTGACCGCCGCTGGGGCCCAAAGGATTATCACCTGTGATCTTCATGCAGGACAGATACAAGGGTTCTTTGAATTCCCTGTTGACCACCTCTATGGCTCAGCCATCTTTGTACCCCACCTTCAAACCCTTCAATTCGGGAAGCTTGTTTTTGCAGCACCAGATGTGGGAGCAATGGGAAGAGCTAGGGGATTTTCTAGCTATTTCGAAGATTCCGAGATCGTGGTTTGTGATAAGCATAGAAAAAGGGCCAATGAAGTCGAGTCAATGAAGATCATTGGGGACGTGGAAGGAGCTGATGTGGTTATTCTTGATGACCTCATCGATACCGCCGGGACCATCACCAAGGCGGCAAGCGTAGTCATGGAAAAAGGAGCCAACTCAGTAAGGGCAGTTGTTACCCATCCCATCCTTTCAGGACCAGCGTACGACAGGATAAACGAATCAAGCCTGGAAGAGTTGATCGTAACAGATACGATCCCACTAAGCCAGGAATCGGAAAAAATTAAGGTATTAAGCTGTTCGGATCTTTTTGCAAAAGCGATAAGGAAGATCCATGATCACGAATCGATAAGTTCATTATTTATCTAAAAAATTAAAGTTTAAGGAAATGCAGACGGTTGACATAGTAGGATATAAAAGGGAAGATCTTTCCAAGTCCAATACCAAGCAGATAAGGGCAGAAGGAAATGTTCCTTGTGTTCTTTATGGTGCTGAGGATCATGTACATTTTTCCGCACCAGCTTACTTGTTGAACAAGTTGGTGAATACAACCGAGGTTTACTACGTGGTGGTTGACATCGAAGGCAAGGAATACAGGTGTATTTTACAGGATGTACAATACCATCCTGTAAGCGACATCATCATCCATGCGGATTTCAGGGAACTCACTCCCGGAAAAAAGGTAAAAATGGAGGTCCCCGTGAAATTGGTGGGCACCTCTCCAGGTGTTATCGCTGGTGGTGTGCTTGTTAGGAAAAGAAGGAAGGTTTCGGTTCAGGCCTTGCCCAAGGACATGCCGCAGCAAATCGAGTTGGATGTATCCGCATTGGATCTAGGGAAATCCCTTAAGGTGAAGGATCTTCATGTTGAAAATGGAGAGATCCTTGTTCCGGACAGGATCACAGTTGTTTCTGTTGAGATTCCTAGAGGACTGAAGGCCCTTGAAGCCGAAGAAGCTGCAGCTGCCGAGGAAGCAGAAGCATTGGCAGCCGAAGGAGCTGAAGGAGCAGAAGCAGGGGCAGCAGCAGAGGGAGATAAGCCAGCTGAGGGAGGAGAAGGACAGCAAGAAGGAGGAGAAGGAGCCAAAGAGGAAGGCGGAGAGTCTTAATACCTCATTCACAAAACCTACCCGCCCTTTAGGAATCTTCCCAAGGGGCGGGTTTTTTATTTTATGAAATACCTAGTAGTCGGACTTGGAAATCCAGGAATTGAATATTCCGAGACAAGGCATAACGTGGGCTTTGCTATTCTGGACGAACTGGCAAGCAAAAGGGATGTGGTTTTCAGTTCCGAAAGGTATGCTCAGATTGGGAGTTTTAAAACCAGGGGTAAAACCCTTATCCTGATCAAGCCTCAAACCTTTATGAACCTGAGTGGAAAGGCTGTGAGGTATTGGATGAATGAAGCAAAGGTCCCTATTGAGAGGGTCTTTGTCTTAACCGATGATCTGGCACTCCCCCTTGGAACTATCAGGATCCGAAAAAAAGGAAGTTCGGGTGGGCACAATGGACTTCAGAATATTGAGGAATTGCTGGGCAGATCCGACTATCCGAGGTTACGTTTTGGCATCGGTAATGAATTCAAAAAAGGAGGCCAGGTTGATTTTGTGTTAAGCGAGTTTACGGAAGAAGAAAAACCGAGCCTAAAGAATTCCGTTGAACGGGCAGTGGCCGCTGTGTTGGATCTTCCTCATTTAGACATGAGTCGATTGATGAACCAGTACAATAATTGAATTCGCCAGAGTTTAAAACCAGAAGAGTAAAATATTGATAAATAGTCGATTAAGCTTTAATTGTAGTACCTTTGCGGCCTTGAAAAACCGGTCATTTTCCCAAGAATAATGGAGGTTCTGGGCATAGAACTGTTTGATAAAGGCCTTCCAAAGGCAGTGGAGAAAATCTGCGCTCAGGATTCTTCTGGTAAGCCTGTTCTGGTTAGCGCCACAGGGGCTCATGGAATCATTGAGGCCAAAAAAAATGGCAAATTCAGGAAGATCCTTCAATCATTTGATATCAATCTACCGGACGGAATGCCCAGTGTAGTCATTGGAAGAATGAAAGGAGCAAAAGACATGACCAGGTGCTACGGCCCTGAAGTTTTTGCCAATGTTCTAAGATCCACTGCTGACAAGGAGATCACACATTTTCTATGTGGAGGAAAATCAGGAGTTGCCGAAGAATTGAAAACTCAGGTTGAAAGAAAATTCAAAAACCATAACATAGTTGGCACTTATTCCCCTCCTTTTCATCCGATCGAAAAATTCAATTTCAAGGAGATTGGGATGGCCATATCAAGTACCAATCCTGATATCATTTGGATCGGTTTGAGTACTCCCAAACAAGAACAATTTGCATATCACCTTGCGCCATTTGTGAAAGCAAAAATGATCATCACAGTTGGTGCTGCTTTTGATTTCCATATTGGCTCGGTCACCCAAGCCCCAAAATGGATACAAAACCTTTCCATGGAATGGTTTTTTAGACTGATGATGGAGCCCAAAAGGCTATGGAAAAGATACTTTGAAATTGTACCCAAATTTATTTTTTATAATCTGAAAGAATTAATCGTTAAAACATCTTAATCATGAAGAAAGCGTTGGTTTGCGGTGCAGGTGGATTTATTGGAGGACACCTTGTAAATAGATTGAAAGAGGAGGGTTATTATGTAGTTGGGATAGACCTCAAAGAAAATGAGTATGGCAATGGGAATGCCGATGAGTTCGTATTGGGGGATCTCAGGGATCCATCTGTTGTAAGGGATGTGATAAAAAGCGATATGGATGAGATATATCAGCTTGCCGCTGATATGGGAGGAGCAGGATATGTCTTTACCGGGGATAACGATTCTGCCATAATGCATAATTCAGCTCTTTGCAACCTTAACGTGCTGGAAGAAGCAAGAATAAAGGGAGTGAATAAGGTGTTCTACTCTTCTTCAGCATGTATGTACCCTGAGTACAATCAATTGGACCCCGAAAACCCAAAGTGCTCTGAGGATTCCGCTTACCCCGCAGCTCCTGATTCGGAGTATGGATGGGAAAAACTTTTTTCCGAAAGATTGTACCTGGCCTACAACAGGAATTATGGAATGGAAGTCAGGGTTGCGAGGTTCCATAACATCTTTGGACCCCAGGGCACCTGGGAAGGAGGAAGAGAGAAGGCCCCTGCGGCCTTATGCAGAAAAGCTTCAGAAGCCGAGGACGGAGGAGAAATTGAAGTTTGGGGAGATGGAGAGCAAACCAGGTCATTCCTGATAGTTGATGAATGTGTTGATGGGATCAGAAGGCTTATGGAATCAGATTTCGTGGGGCCGGTGAATCTCGGTTCTGAGGAAATGCTTTCCATAAATGGATTTGCCGAGATGATCATCAAGATCTCGGGTAAGGACCTTAGGATCAAGAACATCCCAGGACCGGAAGGTGTACGAGGAAGGAATTCCGACAATGACCTGATCGGGGAAAAGTTGAATTGGAAACCCTCAGAGCCATTAATCAATGGGCTTGAAAGGACCTATAATTGGATCAATGAACAGGTCAGACAAAGAGATGCCGTTAAGGACTGACCTTCAAAAGTCAAAGAAATGCTGATCTTCCCGGATTAGCATTTTTTCCACTTCTTCTTACTACTGATCTCCTAGCTATGGTCCCTGGTCTTCCACTTTATGTTTCAGGATTTTTCATCCTTACCACCATTCTCACTCTATATCTGTTTTGGAGGTCAGGAAAATGGCCAAACTGGCTTCTTTGGTTGATAATCGGATGGTTGACCCTCCAGACCGGTCTAGGTTTTTCTGGATTTTATCTACCCTCGGAAAAGCTTCCACCAAATTTTCTCTTTCTTGTTATCCCTGCCCTGATCTTTCTTTTGCTGGCGGTATTCCTGCCCCCCTTGAATACACGATTGGGTTCAATAAGCTTAAGGGCATTGGTCCTGGTCCATATTGTACGGATCCCTGTGGAGATTATTCTTTTTCTGCTATATAAAAATGGAGCTATCCCTCGTCTAACAACTTTTGAAGGAAGCAACTTCGATATTTTGGCTGGGCTAAGTGCCCCATTGATCTATTTCTGGGGTTTCAAAGATGGTATTCCCAGGAAAACTCCTTTGATCATCTGGAATGTTTTGTGCTTAGGGCTTTTGATCAATATTGTTTCTACAGCAATTCTTTCAGCCCCATTTCCCTTCCAGAAGTTCGGATTTGATCAGCCAAATATTGCGGTCTTTTATTTCCCCTTTATATGGCTTCCCGGTATGATCGTCCCAATGGTTATGTATTCCCATTTGGCATCCATTCGCCTTTTGCTCAAATAAAAAAGGGGAACTATACCTTTCTACACGTAAGCTGAAAATTCTTTAAGATTTTTTCTTTAGGGTCTTTTTGTTGGCATCCTTAACCGAGGCCTTCATTACATCAAGGAATGATCCTTTTATTGGTTGATCCTTCCCCTTGTCTTCTGTGCCATTTGATTTGCCCTTCTTCATAGTTCAAAAATAGCCTATTTGTGAAACCTAATCTAGAAGGAGACCCTATTGCCCCTTCACTTCCTGACCATTAAAAGATATTAGTGAACGTTATAATTGTATAACCACTTCTACCTTTTGGCAGTATTATAGACCTTAATAAGAGATTCAATGAGATAAGGAATATTGTCTAAATCGAGTTCAGGACCACGCAATGGAACTCCCTTTTCATTTATCTTAACAATCCTTACTCTTTCTTCTTTACCAGGAACGAAAGTTACTCTTGTTTTTTGATTGCCAAGCCCCCAGCCAAAAGGACTTTCAATATAAGGATGCCCCTTTTGATCTTTTGGCCAATCTTCCCATTTCGGTATTTTATTCTTCATCCTTATTTTTTGCTAAATCAGATAGAACATAGCCAATTATAGCCCCAAGTAGACCACCAAGAAGTTGATCTCCTATTACACCTTGAATGGCAAGTATGACAATCGTGGGTATTAATAAAAGGACGGCTATTACCTGAATGAACCTCTTGCCAATACCTTTTCCAATAACAAGCCTATTTACAAACGCCAAAATCATTCCTAGAAGTGCTATAACAACAAATCCCAACTGGATGTACTGAGTAGTACAGGTCATATCTTAATGAGTCTCCTAGTTAGAGGTGCCATTATTCTTCTTTAAGTGGACTAATTAGACTCTTACTCTCCTCTATGAAGTCTTTTTTTTCCTATGCCCATGTTCTTATTAGTGTAGATCAAAGTTAAAACATCACCTAGTAAAGCACCAACCACAGCAACCTCATTCCTTATAACAGTGAGCGTTATCTCCACGTCTTTTTTCATCTAGTAGTACTACAAGTAGAAGTAGCGTCAACATAGACAACACCTCTTGTATTCTTGTATTCTTATACACATATGTACAACACATGATCTAAGTGATAGTGGGCTAATAGGTAGAATAAAGCTATATTATGGGCAAAAACGACATTTTGCAGTCAAAAAACTTTTTTGTTGTCCGTCTTGTCGTTTATTGATATTTTTTTCCGTACTTTGATAAAATAAAAGAGCCGCCTCTGTTCCCGACAAGAAATCTAGAGGCGGCATCTTAAAAACTCAATGGCAAAATGGTAAATTTTTACCAGCCATTATTATTTAAATATAGCAACAATGGATACTATAAGCAATTTATTGGGCTCTTTTAAAAAAGCGATTTTGGAGGTTAGCCAACTCGATGCTGAAGTCACTGAACTTGAAGATCTTCTAAAAGAAAAAAAAGCAGAGCTGGAGCGAAAAGAGGAAGAATCAAGAAGCTTAGAGGTACTAATCGAAAGTTACGGGAGCAATACCCAGCCTAACACCGATCCTGTTGCTAATGAAGAAGGAGATTTATTTGCCAAATTGTCTTATGTACAAAAGGCTGAGTTTGTTTTAAAAAGAGTGAACAGGCCATTGACCGTAAGCGATATTGTTAAAAAGATTCAGGTTTTTGACCCCAATCTTAGAGGAGATAAGGCTGTAAGAGACTTTACTAGTGCGTTGTCTTCCATTTTAACAAAAAAAGCCAATGCAGGAGTGATTGTGGGAAGGACAAAGGCTCATGACAGAGCCCCCTGGGAATATGGATTAATTGATTGGTTTAATAAAGGGAGTTATAGCATTATGCCAGAAGATATAATCGGAGGAAAGCGCTAATGTTAATACGTGTACTAATGAAATTGAGTGAAGAAAAAGAGGTAGGAGGTATCGGGGCCTTCGATCGTAGGCGAAGGATTGTGTCCGATGCTGATCTACCCTTTTCTTCATCAATCAAGTGTAAATGGTCTTCCAGTAGATAGAGACTGTAAGGTATATCAGGCTTGATCTCATAAGTCAATGACCTGAACATCCCACACTTGTTAACCATCAGCAAAAACCCTCGCTTCTGGCGGGGGTTTTTCTTAACTCAAAAGTACAAAATTATTTATTAGTTAGTACAATAACTGTCGAAATCATTGTATTAATGATGCTTGACCTTAAATACTTTGTACTCTCCAAACTCTAAGGGGAAGTCTTTTCTTGCGAGCGTCCAATAGCTTGGAATATCTTGATCTGACAAGTATTCCGTTAACTTTTTTAGGTTGCCAAAGGTGGCAATAACAGAATCACCCTTCAAAAGGACGATGGTATGCCTGTGCTTTTTGCCTTCTTCATAAGTAACCATAGATCAAATATACAACTACTATCAAAATATTTGTATATACAAGTATTTTGAATATATTTGTACATCTAACATTATAAAATGGATTTCGACTTCAAAACGATAACAGAATTCCACGAGCATTTCAGGGATGAAAAGGCCTGCTACGAGTTTTTAGAATCGCTTCGCTGGCCGAATGGAAAGGCTTGTCCTCATTGTGGGTCCGTGAAAGATCCATACAAGGTCAAGCCTCGTGGAAGATTCAAGGACATTCCTTCTTATCGCTGCTCAGAAAAAGGGTGTGACCTACCCTTTACTGTTAGAACTGGAAGCATCTTTCAGGGTAGCAAGGTTGAACTAAAGAAATGGCTGCAAGCGGCGTACGAGCTTTCTGTTAGCAAGAAAGGGATCAGTTCTGTTGAGCTTGGTGAAAGAATAGGAACAAGTCAGAAAACAGCCTGGCTTATCAACCATAAACTAAGGGCAATGCTAAAGGATACAGCGCCCGAACTTCTTACTGGAATGGTAGAGGCAGATGAATCGTATTTTGGAGGACGTGAAAGCAACAAGCATAGAAATAAACGCCAAACAAAGGTTAAGGGCCGTGGGACTGCATCAAAAAGGCCTGTATTGGGATTGTTGCAACGAGGAAAAAAGATAGAAGCCCTGGTTGTTCCAAATACTACTGCCAACACTCTATTACCCATACTTCGGGATCGAATTGATAAAAACGCCCTTGTGGTAACGGATGAATTTGCTGCCTATAATCAGCTAAAGAGGACCCATGCGCACAAAATTGTCAAGCACTCGTCAGGTCAATATGTTGATGGGGTAGCTCACACAAATTCAGTAGAAGGATTTTGGTCTTTGTTGAAGCGTGGAGTAATTGGAACATTCCATTACGTTTCCCCTCAGCATTTGCAGAGCTATTGTGATGAATTCGCTTATCGCTATAATACCAAGGACATTACAACTGAGAAACGGTTTGGGGATACAGTTAGAAGATTTGATTCAGCAAAATTGACCTACTCTCAATTAACTAGCAAAATAGAAGCGCCAATCGTAGACCCTTAACCACTGAAATACTCTTTCCTCCTAGCTAACATTGCAAGGGGTCAGGCTTCTTCAATTTCAATCAATAAGACTTTTCTGTTTTCCTCATCAATCTGGTAATAGATTTTAAATTCTGGCAGTCCCTTGATTATTTTCTCCGTGACCCACAAATAATGGTGGTCGTATAGGTGATGAAATTCTTTTGGTTTTCTTGACAAGGCTTCATCAATTGCCAAATCAAAATCATGCATTCTTTCGAATGAATGGCAATATTGCTGAACTTTATTATCGAATGATTTTTCTCTAACTATTGCCCAATTCATGAGTGCGCGCCATTTTCAGTCCCCAATTAATTTCTTTCTCGGTTGGCTCACGCTCAGATAGCAGAAAAGTATGTTCTGGAATTTCCTCTTTGTATTTGGGTATTTTCCAACAAAGAAGTTGATGTGACATGTCACTAATTTCGGTTCCATTCAGATCCGAAATACCATTGATAACTTCATCAATTAAATCCAGTTCTCCTTCTGTGAATATTGTGTCGTCCACATCTCTTTTTGGCACATATCGCTGTTGTAACTGCCCCCAAAATGGTTTTTTATCCATCTCAAGGTCGCCATTAGAGATTAGGTTTTCTCTTAGAGGAAGAATTTGATTTGGTTTGGGTGTTGGCCCATAGTCCTGTTTGACATACTTGAACTTCGAAATTTTCTTTCCAGTGTCCAGGTAAGAAAAGTAATCCACAAAGAACAATGCCTTATTATGAAGCGTTGCCCCATAGTTAGGTTTTGACTTGAGTTTCTCAGCAATTAGAAGGAAGAGCTCAACAGTTTTTTTGTCCTCAGTAATATCGTTTTTCTTGCCAAGCATTTAAGTTATCAACAATTTATCCACAAAAATAGTTACAAATTTCTATTTATAAAACTAAAATAGCTAGTATACTAAAGAATTTAGCATGTCCAAACCTAATTGGCATAAAGAAACTGTTTGACCATTTAGCCATCAATCCCCATTTATGGGGATATTGGAAATGCGAATCACATAATGATTTTACGTCTTCCCGTCTTCATAACCTTGATAGATGTTCTCAATCTCTTTGTCGTAGTTCTTCCTCATAATAACCATTCCCAGGATAAAGAGGCCAGTGATGACATAGAGGACAAAATTTGCCTTCCCAACGGGTGTTTCGTATGCAAGTTGGCCAGTATTAAGCCAATGATAGAAAAATCCATAGTAAGTGATTGCTATAGGAAATACTGCTGATTTGCTCTTAAAATAGATAGGAAACTGTACCAAGGCCACCTCATATATCAATACAAACCCTGGCGTAAAAATCACTAAGGGTACGGCAATGAAGAGTCCCCACACTGTTTCAATAGGAAACGTATAAGTGTAAAGAGTAACTCCTAAGAGAACTAAACCTGGCTGAAGAAGTTGAGTGTAGATAGCCGCAACGATTGGCACAACTACCCAAATGGTTAAGAATTTTTTCATTGTGGTTGGTTTGGGTAAAAACAACGGCGTGGAACCCACTTACCGTTACCCAGGCCCAACCACGAGCCTTCATACAGATAAGCAGCCCCACGCCTGATCGTGAAGCGAATGCTCGTTCCTGTATGATTTAAGTGGTTGATTTAGGTAACAGAACGGCTAACGCCAGTATTTTCCTTAAAGGTACTAAGCTGCCGCGGAAGAAGTCTTTAATGCACTGAAAATCCCTAAAAATGAGGATTGACAATCAGCTTTTAAAAGCGCTCTTTTTGGCCCCAACGATTGACCCTTCTAAAACCTAGCTATGAGAAATATTGATATTAATAGCGTTGAAGAATCACTTAATAATGCCTCTGAAATTTGGTTTCATCAGATTAAAGAAAATTCGCCTACAATAGTAAAATTAGGATTTGACGGAATGGAGGGTACTGAGAGTTATTTTGATCTATTAAAGCTAAACAGAGGAAATAACCCCATGTTGGTGCTTTGGTTAGACTCTTCTGATAAGTTGGCGCTAGAAATATTAAATAGCGAGAATAGAGTATCGATAAAAATCAATGATTTATCTTATGACAAGAGAAATCTTCAAGAATTTAAAGACTATCAAAAACACAATCAGGCATTTGGCTTAATCGTGGGCGAGAATCCCGCTTTCGAAATGACCGCACTTTTGCCTGAAGATAAGAGCTTATTAAACTGTAATGATTTCAATGTCCAGGGGCCGCTTACCGAGGACTGAAATCCAATGCCTCCAGTCTTTTTAAATGTGAAATGTCCTTTCATAAATTAAAATTCTAACCATTATACCACTCATCCAAATTTTTAGCGTATAAATATTTGTACCATTCACGCTTCCGTGTAATTAGGTATAGATACCTAAAAAAGACCACCACCCCAATGGAGCAGTGGTCTTTGATTATCTGTTCAATTCGCTATTTCTTGATGATCTTACCTTTTTCTACCTGCTCTCCAGCTTCAACTGCATAAAAGTAAATACCTGGCTCGATCCCTGCTCTGGGTATCCATTCAGCAGTAGAAGTGCCAGCTGGAGGAATGATCCTGTCAACTTCATTTCCCAGCACATCCATGATGCTGATCTCAACTTTTGAATTACCGATCAGGTCATATGAGAAACTGATGGTATTTGAGAATGGATTTGGGTATGTAGATACATTTTGGACCCCTTCAAGCAATTCTACATTTTGGACGGGCCTGTCTGGTACAAAAACAAAGCTTCCGTTTCTATTAACAGAGGATGGTTCACTTACACCTACATAGGGACCATTCAGACATTCAATTCCATCCACGTCAAATCCATCTCCATTTCCACCTGTATAGTTTGATGGAGAAACATCAACCACCTTGAAATAAAAAGCCCATTCCATGGTGCCAAGATCATATTCCCCATCGAGGCAATTCACTCCAAGAGAGGTCCAGTTTGTACCATCCTGAGAGGCAAAAAGCTCCGCATGCTCCGGGTATTGACTACAGCTTGGATCCCCATAAGAGGTTTCGGTCAAACGGATATCGTTTCCACTGAGATTGGCAACCGGTCCTCCAAAGTGTATCACAATGTCACCACCCATTCCAAGTGAATAGAATGATCCTACTGCATCGCCCCCTTGTGGAGCCCCAAGAGCTCGGGTAACATCGCTTCTGTCAAGAGGAACAGCTGAGCCATTTATCCGAACCCCCTGGTTAGCTGAGACAATAGAATTTCCAACACAGTTACCATGGGGACGGTCATCACATTCAGCCTCAAGGTCCACATTCAGGTCTCCATGGTTACTCGAAGTGGAAGTCAGGCTATAATTGACATACTTATCATAGAAGAACCAGGTGGATGCTCCAAAATCTGCATCCTTATTATTCGCGGCAGCTCCAATTTGCAATCCTTTGGAACCGTCGGCAGGCCTTCTGGATAAGTCTGCATCTCTGTTCCCAAACAACTCGAACATCTCGAAGTCCTGATCTTCTACCAATAAGAAATACTCCCAGGTGTCCCTTAATTCTTGAGGTTGAATGTTAGCCCTTTCGATCTTGGGCCCGGTGTTTGGATTGGGAGCACCAAAGCTTAGATCAAAATAAAATTCTGTGCCCAATGGTCCACCGGTTTGAACCTCGGCAATTCCAAATGCCCTGGCAGTGCCATCATCAAAGACATCTATAAATGCCTCATCCTGTTTCCATTTCCATCTGGCTGTTTGCCCATTCGAGAAATAGTTTGGCATCCACATTCCGTGGTCCCCATTTCCACCATTATAGTTGCTCATGGCGTAGCGAATACCCCCCGGAGGGCAATCCCCAAAACAAGGCTCAAACTCAAGATCCACATTGATGTCTCCATGGTA
This sequence comes from Cytophagales bacterium, assembly GCA_028279065.1. Taxonomy (GTDB): domain Bacteria; phylum Bacteroidota; class Bacteroidia; order Cytophagales; family CCMP332; genus JANQHS01. Next base: position 10,221 of record JANQSY010000135.1, on the reverse strand, counting down.
GGATCTTCCTATTGAATGAGTCCTTGTTCCATTTGAACAATGGTTGTTGCCATCCTTATCTATCCAGGCATCCCAGTCAAACCAGGTGGAGAGCCCATATCCCAGGTTTTTTCCGTTTGCAGTATACCCGGTTTGGACCCCAAGGTCATTGCTTCCTGTGCCAGTGATCTGGGTAAGATTTGCGCAGTCTTTTGGACAATCGATGCCTGTGATATGAAAATTTTGTCCTGGATTAGGCCTCAATACAATCTCGAAGTACCTCCAGAGATCGGTTACAGCTAAGGGCTGGGCCGATCCTTGTTCGATCTTTGGTGTGGCTCCAGGTTTTGGAATCATCGGAATATCGATCACCCAATAAGAACCTGTGAAATCCCTTTGGCCGGTACCTGCGGGTGGAACACCCCCGGTATAAACTTTAGCGACCCCATGAAGTCGGGCTCCGGAACCATCAAGCGCTACATCCAGGTACCCATAGGTTTGGGCATCGGCATCAAAGCTGAACCTGGCGGTCTGCCCAGAGTAGAAAAAGTTGGGGATCCAAAGACTGTGACCTGCTCCGGAAGAAGAGCCATTCTCCCTGAAGGCAGAAGTAACCTTGTACCTTATGGTGTCCTCAATGCAGCTAATTGCACTGCTACAGACGTTCGGAGTATTCGGATCATTATAGGTGAAGGATACTGTTTGATCTGATCCGGAAACTCCTACCCCACCCAATTGCATATTTTGATTATTATACCTTACCCTGAAAGTGTAATTTCCAGGCAGTAACTCTCTGATCGCATCACCACAACCAGCTAATTGCACTGGACTCCAACCGATCCTGTGATGGCGGGTTTCAGCCTGATCGATCCCATCTCCGGTTTGATATTCCACCCTGATATTGGTGGTAGTGGTAGTGAAATACACATCTCTTCTTCCATCCCCGGATTCATCATACACGCTAACACCTCCCCTTTGCTCCCTTCCATGATTATAATCCATTCTGAAAGTGTAAGTGCCTGGCAACATGTTCACCCTTGTTACGCCATTGCCATCTGTTTGAGCTTGAGTTCTCCAGCCTATCCTATGGGTTTTTGGAGTTCCTCCCGCAAGCCCGGCATTATCAGATGTTTGAAGATGGATATGAACATCCATTGCGGTGAAAGGGACAGTTTGGGAGGAAGGGCTATTTGATACGGCGATTCCACCTATCTGCTGCCTGCCATTCTCATAATCCATCCTGAAGGTATATGTTCCGGGAAGCATCTCCTGGAACTGCTCTCCATTATTATCCGTTTGCCCGTGCGTTCTCCAGCCAATTCTATGTGTTTTCACTGTTGCTCCGGAAAGTCCTGCACCTCCTCCAGAGGTAGAAGCATGAAGACTCGTGGTGACCCCAATCGTATTGAATACAACATTGATTGAAGGGACATAGGCAGGGATAAGAATTCCGCCTATTTGTTGCCTGCCGTTATTGTAATCCATTCTGAAGGTGTAGGTACCGGGAAGCATTTCCCTGACACTTTCACCATTAACTGTAACCGGATGAGTATACCATCCGATTCTATGCGACTTAGGAGTTCCCCCATCCAAACCTGCACCAAGCGATGAGATCAGTTTGGTGTTTACCGTAACGGTATTGAATTCAAAGCTCTGAACTGAGGGGTTCTGGAAGATCTCGACCCCTCCAATTTGTTGCCTTCCATTCTGGTAATCCATTCTGAAGGTGTATGTACCGGGAAGCATTTCTTTCTCTACCAACCCTGAACTACTTGTGGGACCATGGGTCTTCCATCCTATTCTATGTGACTTTACTACCCCTCCCGCCAATGCTAGGTTATCTGAGGTCTCCAACTTTATTTGCACTCCAACTGTATTGAAAACCACTTCCTGGTTAAATCCATTAGAGGAAGAGATCATTATCCCCCCGATCTGTTGCCTTCCATTCTCATAATCCATGCGGAATGTATATGTGCCCGGAAGCATTTCACGGTCTACAACTCCCGATAGGTTGGTCATACCATGGGTTCTCCATCCCACTTTATGGGATTTGACAGTTCCTCCGTTCAATCCAGATCCACCGGAACTGATAAGCTTTGTGGAAACATTGATGGTATTGAAAATGACCTCCTGGGAGCTACCTCCACCTGCTGAAATGACCACCCCTCCTCTTTGCTCTCTTCCATTGTCATAATCGATCCTGAATGTATAGGTTCCAGGAAGCATTTCTCGTATAATCGATCCGCTGGCATCGGTGGAGCCGTGAGTATTCCAGCCCATTCTATGGGATTTTACAGTACCTCCACTTAATCCTGCCCCACCTGAACTCAACAGGCGGGTATTAACGGCTATTGTGGAAATGGTATGGTCCCCGGATGTGGATACACCCGATTTTTGAAACCTCATGTTTTGGAGGTCAACCCTTACAGTGACATTTGGTGAAACCCCAGCAGGATAGGGAAACTCACCAGGATTGGATTCAGATAAGGTCTGCCACCCTGAATCATAGATCTTTACCGTTGCCCCGGAGATCGGAGAACCAGAACTGTTTTCAATTTTGACAGAGGAAGCGAAGATGGAAAAGGGCAATAGCAAAAAAGCCATTACCAGCGAGCACAAGCTAGGTTTTTTCATGGTTTTTAATTGTTAGGAAGAATCCTTAAATCGACCGTGAAGAAAATAAAAAATTGAAGAATGAGAAGATAATTTTTCACAAATTAACAAGGGCTTAATCTTCAATATCTTAGGGAGGCATTCCAACTCAAAAATCAATGATATCAATCCTTAAAAATGGTTAGAGCACAAATCACAAGCCTCATTCTCATCACAATAATGGTTTTCTTAGAAGGTTTCAAAGGATTTCAAAAGGAAACAGATGGAAACGGGGGAACCTTGCTCGTGCTTGGGATTGCCCAGGATGCCGGCTATCCTCAAATAGCTTGTGAAAAAAAATGCTGCAACGCTTATTGGGAGGGCAAGAAACCAGGGGAAATGGTATGCTGTATAGCTCTTTTTTCAGAGAAAAAGGATAAATATTGGTTGTTCGATGCTACTCCTGATATAAAGGAGCAATTAAAGCTCTGTAATGAATACCTCGGCGGGAACAATTTTAAGCTTCCGGAAGGGATACTACTTACACACGCCCACATTGGTCACTATACAGGATTAATGGAATTGGGAAAGGAAGCATTGGATGCCCAAGGTATCCCGGTCTTCGTAATGCCAAGAATGAAAAAATTCCTAACAGGATCTGGTCCATGGGATCAATTGGTAAAAAGGAAAAACATCGAACTAATTGAGATAACGGAGAATCAGAAAATTACATTAGACAGTAACTTTTCAGTAGTGCCTTTACTGGTACCTCATAGGGATGAATATTCTGAAACAGTTGGATTTCAAATATTGGGCCCAGAAGAGAAAGCGCTTTTCATTCCGGATATCGACAAATGGGAAAAATGGGAGAACTCGATAAGCACATGGATCAAGGATTCAAGGTGGGCATTCCTGGATGGCACCTTTTACTCCTCTGAAGAACTTCCGGGAAGGGACATTTCTGAAATTCCGCATCCCACAATAATTGAAAGTATGGAACAATTCAAGGGATTGGAAGAAGATCAAAAAAGAAGGGTGCAATTCATCCATTTCAACCATACAAATCCTCTTATCTTTAAGGAAAGTAAGGAAACAAAGGCGGTTGAGGGATCTGGGTTTGGAATTGCAAGGGAGGGAAAAACATATCCGCTTCTCTAAAAGGTCTTATTTTTAAAAGAAAACTATGTAGCTATGGAAAACTGGCCGGAGAAAAATGGGCAGTTAGAGAAAGAATTTCTGCTTAAGGATTTTATGGGGGCAGTTGATTTTGTAAATCAGATAGCCAAGATCGCAGAGGATGCAGATCATCACCCCGACATTTTTTTGCATTCCTACAATAAGGTGAGGCTAAACCTGATGACGCATTCTGAAGGAAGGATCACTCAGAAGGACCATGACCTTGCAAGTAATATCGATAAAATATTCCAGCAATTATGAATACCAGAGCAATCCAATATCTGATCATACTCGCCTTTCTTTTCGGAGGGGCATGTAAAAAGAAAATCAAAGAAAAGAACAGGAAAGGCCCAGAACTGATTGGGGTTTTTAATGAGGAGCTTAACCAATTGACCTACCTGTCCGATCGATCCCAGGATCTTGCCGAAGCACTGGGTGGGGAGGTCATGGACACTTCAGCATACTTTTCTTTTGGTGGCAAGGATTACAATGCTGCGGCACTGGGGCTGTCGAGTCTTTACCCTCTTCATTCTGGATATGCGGGATTTTATCCTCAGGGGATAAATATTCCTTTGATCCTTAAGATCTATGTCAATGCGGATTGCAATAGGAATCATCCGGGTTTTATTTCTCCCTGCATGGGAACGTTTGGACCCCATAGAGCAAGAGGAAATTCAATGTTCTGGACAGTAAATAATTGGACTTCATGTGGGCCGGGAGATAGTGTGTGTATCGAAATGCTTAGAGTGGTAGGGAATATCGAATACCACCAGGATAGGAACTGCCTCGATACACTTTTTACTCGCGTAAATATTGTTCGGTTTGCCTGCCCTTAGGACGGTTTGCTAATTATCAATTTAAAACCTGATTCAACTCATTGCCCAAAACCACGGCTAAAGGGATTTTGGCGAACTCAATAAAACCGTTTACCATGAAGAATAAAGCCTTTCCCCTACTAGTTTCCTTGTTATTCCTTTTTGCCTTTGTCGCATGCAATGCCCCTTCAGGAAACGAATCGTCCGGAGGAGAAATTGAAGAGATCTCCGGAGGTGCGGGCCAATCCGCTGTTCAGGATGATGAATCCCAAATGGACATCCTAAAGGTAGCCCTTGGATCTCCAGATCATACCTACCTTGTAAAAGCCGTGCAAGCAGCGGGTCTTGCAAATTCACTTACAAATGCGGGGCCATTTACGGTTTTTGCACCTGTCGATGACGCATTCAAAGCCCTTCCTGAAGGAACGGTGGAGAACCTTCTAAAACCAGAAAATCAAAGTACCCTGAGTGGAATACTTAAGCACCACGTTACAACCTCGGTCTTTACAAAGGATCAATTCACAGATGGCCAATCACTTTGGGTAGCGGATGGGGGCAATATAACCATGAAGGTTGAAGGGGAAGATGTGTGGGCAGGAGGAGCCAAGATCCTTGGATCGGTAAGAGCATCAAATGGAATTGTTCACGTGGTGGACGCGATCATTTTGCCCCAGGAAGAATAGTTAGAGTTTAAAATCCACTATTACCCCGCCAAAATGGATATCTTTCCATGGCGGGGCTTTTTTTTATGCAAGCAGATCTATTGATAATCGCAGGACCCTCCTGTGTAGGAAAAACACCATTATTGAGAGCTTGTCAGGCAAGCGATCCTGATATGTTCAGTTCGGGTGGAATGACCGTATTCCACAGTCGAGTTCCAAGGAAAGGAGAAGAAGATGGAGTTGATTATCATTTCAGAAGCCGCGATGAGATCCTTGCATTGGAAGAAAAAGGCATTCTAAAGGCTTTCCAAGTCAGGAGGGATACCATTGGAGTTCCTTTTGAAGAATTACGAAGGCTTAATGAAACAAGGGGCATATACGAGGGGAACCCGGTCATTGCTTCCTGGTTGATCCAAAACAAGGAAGGCTGGGGGCTAAGGATTAAGAGCGTATTCATTTCCCCATTTTCGAGGGAGGAGATCAAGGAGATAAAAAAGGACCAGAGTAAGGATCTGGAGCTAGAGGTCAGGAATGAAATGATAGGCAAGCAATTCCAGAGGGCAAAGAAGATCTTTGACGGGATTGATGTAGATATAAAGGCTGATCTTGAGGTACGGGCTTCGAGCGCATTCAAAGAAATGAGCTATGCGCATTTGTTTGATCATATCATTGTCAACCATGATGGAGAGGGAAGTCCAAACTGGGATCCAATAGAAAATCCCAAGGGGGAGGCTCAAAAGTCGGTGAACTCTCTTAAGAATATTGTCCACGACCTGAAGGATTCCTCCCTCGAGACATGGGAGGAAGATCTTATCCCAATTTCTTGATTTTTTTTGAGAATATAAACCACTGTTTATCAGAACTATAAAAAATTTTGTTTAACTTTTTTGAAATTTGTTTAAACAAATATTTTACCTCCATGTTATTGAGTTGAACCAAATTAAAATCAATAATCATGAAGATAAATTCACTATTAGTATTGGCCTTCGCAATGTTTTTGGGGATCAACGCCCAGGCTCAGCAGACGGCACGATTGCAAGTGATACATAACAGCGCCGATGCGGCAGCTTCTCTTGTTGACGTGTATCTGGATACAGCCTTGTTGTTCGACGACTTTGCATTTAGGACTGCTACGTCTTTTATAGACGCTCCCGCTGGGGTGACCTTTAAGGTCGGAATAGCTCCATCCAACAGTACATCCGTAAATGACACCATAGTAGGGTTTGATGTCATGCTTATGGCAAATGAAACCTACGTTGTTGTTGCAAACGGAATTGTTTCTTCAACTGGCTACAATCCGTCTCCGGCTTTCGGCTTGGATGTTTACGCCATGGGCCGTGAAAATTCAAATCAAGCTGGCGAGACTGATGTTCTGGTATGCCATGGCTCAACCGATGCCCCGGCAGTGGATGTTCAGGTTCCCGGAGCTGGAACCATAGTCGATAACCTTGAGTACGGTGATTTCCAGGGATACCTTGAATTAGCTAATGCTGACTACACTCTGAATATCACGGATAGCACAGGGTCTGTGGTTGTAGCTTCGTTCCAGGCTCCACTACAAACCCTTGGTTTGGCTGATTCAGCCCTGGTCGTAGTAGCCAGTGGATTCCTTGATCCATCTCAAAATTCATCCGGACCGGCCTTTGGTCTTTGGGTGGCATTGCCTAGCGGTGGAAATCTTATTGAGCTTCCAAGTTCTACGGCAAGAGTTCAGGTGATCCACAACAGTGCAGATGCTGCAGCTTCAACCGTAGATATTTACCTGAACGGTGGGATGCTGATCGATGACTTCGATTTCAGAACTGCTTCCCCTTTTATTGATGCTCCCGCTGAGGTAGGAATCAATATCGGTATAGCTCCAGCAAACAGTATGAGTGTAGCTGATACCATCACAAGCTTTGACCTTGTATTAGCAGCAAACGAAAAGTATGTGGTAACGGCTAATGGAATCGTAAGCGCAACCGGTTACAACCCAAGCCCTGCATTCGGACTTAACATTTTCGCTACAGGAAGAGAAGAAGCTTCTCAAAGTGGAAATACGGATATCCTGGTAATGCATGGTTCTACCGATGCTCCACCAGTGGATGTGGTGGCAGTCGGAGTTGGAACCATTGTGGATGATATTTCTTATGGTGAGTACAATGCTGACTACCTTGAGGTAGGCACAGCCGACCTTACCCTTGAGATCTATGATGCATCAGGAACTACCCTAGTTGCAACTTTCAGCGCCCCATTGTCTACATTGAGTTTGGATGATTCCGCTCTTGTAGTAGTAGCAAGCGGATTCCTAGATCCCAGCCAGAACAGCAATGGGGATGCTTTCGGATTATTTGTAGCTCTTCCAAGCGGTGGATCCCTGATCGCACTTCCGGTTGTTACCGGACTTGAGATCAACGAAGTGAAAAGTTTCAATATTTACCCGAATCCGGTGAGCGATCAACTGAACATCGATCTGGAAGTTATGGACAGGGTGGATCTTCAAATGGAGATCTTCGATCTAACCGGACGCAAAGTAGAGGAAAGAGCATTGGATCTGAACACCGGTGTACAATCTCTTCAAGTTCCAATGGCCGGACTCCAAAAGGGTTCTTATATCCTAAGATTGGCCAATGAAAAAGGAGCTATCAACCAAAGATTTGTGAAGCTAGACTAGAACTGCTTTGGTTTGGTAGGGGCTTCGGTCCCGATGACCCCTTGGTTTCGGCTGAGGGGTTTTTTTGTTTCCATTTTATGGAAATATTTTTTGACCACAGGCGACGCCAGGTCAAATTATTTGGTTTTCGATATTTCCTCCCGATCTGCCCAGAAGTGATTTTTAATCTACTTCTGGGTTTTTTTATATTCGGGCTATGCCGCAGTAACTTTAGTAAGTCCTCTCTAGGACAAGAATTAAAATAGAATCAGATGCATTTCATTCCAATTATGATCCTGATTTTGTCCTGGTTGATCGGGACAGATCAATTCCTTTTGTCCGAATCGGAGAAAAACACCTATGAGTGGATAGCATTAAGGGATCCGGGATGCAATGGACCCTGCAAAAGCTTCTACATTCAGGTATATGAGAATGGGCACGCGAGCTATCATAAATTGGACCAAATGCACCCAATTAAGTACAAGACCAAAGTCAGTAAGGAGGAGATAACAAAACTTTGGAACTATGCCAAGGAGGCAAATCTTGAGAATAGAAAAAGATCCTACAAAATGGAAGCAGAGGACCTGGTGACAAAAACCATCACCTGGAAACGGGATGGGATTGAAGGAAAGATCGAATTCAAAGAGTACGAAACCGAGGAGATCAAGATATTGACATCAAAATTCCAGAGCCTGGTTGAGTACAGCAAATGGAAGGCAACCAAAAAATAAGGCTAAGAAAAAAACCCTTTAAGCAATCTCTTTTATTGTCATATTTTGAACATCCCCTTTTTTAGGACATCCATTTATTAGCAAATAAATTGCCTTGAGGTTTAAGCTTTCTATTCTATTCCTCCTTGCCGTCACTGTAGCTCAGGCCCAATCCTGGACGAGACAACAAAAACATGGGTATGTTCAGGCAGGATATTCCATTATCACCTATAATGCCTTATATGCTGGTGAGATCGATGATCTTGACCAGATACCTCTTCCATTGGAGGTTTCAGACCAAACCATACCCATCTATGCTGAATATGGCATTACAAATAAATTAACCATCTCTGCTGAGATCCCTGTAAAGTGGGTTAAAACAGGTGAAGTGAATCCGGAGTTCGTTTCTTTCATTCAAACCCCTGAACAGGGTGAACTCATCGGAGTAGGGAATATCCGATTGAACGGCATCTACAACATTTGGAAAAAGGACTATTGGTCTGCCACCGCCAAACTAAGGGTGGACGCAAATACCAGTACCTATGAAGAATCAACAGGCCTAAGAACAGGATTCGATGCCTGGACCTTCGCCCCCTACCTTGGGATTGGTCATGGAAGGAGGTTATGGTTTGCCGCAGCGGAAACCGGCGTCAATTTCAGAACGAACAACTACAGCACCCAGTCATATACAACAGCGTATGGCGGTATAAACTTTCTCAAAAACCTTTTCTTATTCATGGGTGGATTGGAACTCCAAAGAAACCTCTCTGACGGAACCCATAATGATGGAAACAGTACATTTACGGGTCTCTACATAGATAATATCGAATTCCTTGCCTGGTATTTTAAACTCAGCGTGAAACCTTACAAAAATTACAGGATCTGGTTAGCCACTGGGCGAGGATTTGGAAATCTGGTTGCCAAGGCTCCAAGCTTCTCAATCACCCTTAGTACTGAATGGTGATCATTCTTGGTAAATTTCCGTATTGAACAATATGGATCTTACTAAGAAAAAACGAATAACCACCGTCACATATCGGCTTCCTTCAGCGGTCAGGGTAGCCGGTCTGTTCTTCATAGCTTTTGGAGCTCTTGCAACCATCCTCAACAGTATTGCCATCATCATCCCAATCCTTGGAGCTACCGCATTTTTGTACCAACGGGGCATGATCCTAGACATGGAAAAGGGGCAGATAAAACCTTATAGGGGGTTTCCATTGATCTATTTGGGAGATTGGTTTCCTATTTCGGAAATGAACCATGTTTTTATGGCAAAGAGAACCGCAAACTATAACCTCTATTCACTCCCGAATGTCAAGATGAACGTCAAGGATACAGGTTATTTTATTGGCTTTACCCGGGATCCGAAAGAACAACTATTTGATTTCAAGCGTTTCAAGACCATGGCTCAAGCTGACCAGGCAGGGCGGGAACTTGCCGCTCATTTCGAATTGCCTATCTTGAAATCAAAAAACTTTGTTTAAACATGTTTGAAGGCTTAAAAATAGGCCTCATCAAGCTCATGAAAAGGTTTAGGTCCACTTCAACCATTTATGGGCTTCATCAACAGGTAAAGAAGGGATACCTTGGGCAAAAAGGGTGGGCAGAATCCTGGTATTTAAAAAGAGCCCAGGATAAGAATGGAAATCCTATTC